>WQSP01000046.1 GCA_009787795.1 Treponema sp. | reverse complement strand
TCATCGCTCCCGTAAGGAAAGAAAAATCCGTATAACATGCTAAAAAATAAAATGATCGCCAATGAAATAAAAAGCTGGGAAAAAAGCAAAAATATTTTTTGCAAAAAATGTCCTTTAAATAAAATAATCACTAAAGGTATATATGTCCAGCCGGGAGGAATCGGAAGTATCGAAATATAGTTTGTGAAATAATTTAATACAAGAAGCATCGCAGTAAATACGGTATATATGGCTATAATAACAGACAAAGGAAATTTGCGCGGAAGACATATAACAAATGACATTAAACCTAAAACAACAGAGAACAGTGACATTACAGAAATCAATAATTCCCAAAGCATAACTCCCCCTTTTTATATTCTTACTTGTCACCTTCAAACACATGCGTAAAATATTGATCGTTAAAATTTTTATAACTTCTGGAAATGGGAGCTTTTCTGCCGCATCGCAGAATTATTTCCTTTCCTTGAATTTGCATGATAGCGTCCATATTAACCACAAATGATCTGTGACATTGGGCAAAACGTCCGTCCGCCGCAAGCTGCGGCATTATGTCGCTTAACGAGGCAAATATGACGACTTCGCTTCCGTCCAGAAGACGAAAAAATACATTTTTATTTATGACCTCCACATAAGAGATTTCCTTAAAATAAATAAATCTTGTTATATTTCTGGTTTCTATTTTAATTCCTGCACTGTCTTTATTGGATTCGTTGTTTTTAATTTCATTTAATATTTTATAAACATCCTGCGGATTTACGGGTTTTAACAGATAAAAATAAGCCTTTACCTGATACGACTCCACTCCGTAATCTTTGGATGCCGTAAGAAAAACAATTTTGCCGTTAAAGCCTACCTCGCGCATTTTTGCGGCAAGCTCAATACCATTCAATCCCGGCATGATTATATCAAAAAAGCAAACATCGATATTTGCGCCGCCTGATGAACTGTTTTTTTTAAAATATTCTAAAACATCCTCTCCGTTTTGAAAATAAACCGAATTGGATTTGATACTTGATTCGTTTAATATATTTTCAAGTATCAGCGCTTCCTCTTTCACATCGTCGCAGATTAGTATGTTCATATACGCCATTTTATCATAAGATAAAGCATAATTTATCGTTCTTTCAATTAAAAAATTGCATTTTGCACTGTTTCGGGTGCATTTTACGCCGTTTCATGCGCATTCTGCTCTGTTTCGCCATTATCCCTTTTTTTAAGGTTTTTTCCATAATATAATTAAATTTGAAGAATTTTAAATTTTTATAAGGCAAGGCTGACTGTGAGCAGTAAAATATTGGCAGATGATGTGGCTCGGTACGAGATTGTTCCGACAAACGCGGAAAACTCCGAGAACCAGGAAAAACCGAAAAAAGCCGCGAAAAAACGCAGAAATACCGACAGCAATTCGATTTTTTCGATCGGTTTCAAGATGGTTACGATCGTAACCCTGATTGTCATTGTTTCTCTCGGCTCCATTACCGCTCTTGTTTCGTGGCTTGTAAGGCAAGATTTGCAAATCGCCGCGGAAGACAACAATTTTGAAACAAACCGGCGCTCTTCCCTGGAAGCCGAAGAAACCCTTTCCAAAATGCAAAGCGACGCGCTTTATTTTCTGCATACAACAGCCCTTTTGAATGCCGACAATGCGAAAAACTCGGCAGATTATTTTTTTGCGCAAAATCCGCGCATTGCCGCAATAGGTCATTCTACCCTGTTTGCAAACGGGGATTTTTTCCTTAAAAACGATATCGACATTTCGCTTGTTTCCTCTTTCGAAGAAACAAGCGAAGCGTTTTTAAATGAAGCCGCTTTGGGAAAAACGACTGTGGTAAATGCAGCCCCTCATTTTACCTATCATCTTCTTGCGATTTTTTTCAAGGGCGAAACGGGAGGCGCTTATATTTTGTTTTCGCCCGAAAACCTGAACACTTCTTTCGGTACAGGCGTTAACAAGTCCTATCTTATAAACGATGCGGGAGACATTATTGTTCACAGCGACAACGAAAACATAAGAAAAGCCGTAAACGTGTCGGACAGGGAATATGTGCGAAACATAAAAGAAAGCTCCGCAAAAAGCAGGCAATCGCTCGCAGAAACAGATGACGGAACAACCCAATTTTTGGCATATACAAAATTAAACACGGGCGGCTGTATCGCAATAACAAGCATAGAATACAAAAAAGTTTTTGAAGGCATAGAAGCGACAACAAGACGAAACATTTATCTTACGATAGCGATTCTTGCGCTCTCCGTAATGTGCATCTGGTTTTTTGCAAAAAGCATTTCGATTCCGCTTAAAATGCTTGCATTTGCGGCGCGCAAAATCGAAGGCGGCGAGTTTGACATAAACCTGATACAAAAAGGACGCGATGAAATCGGCGTTTTAACCGCGAGCTTTCAGAAGATGACATCGGCTTTGCATATTTTCGGAAGGTTTACCAACAAGGAAATAGCGATTAAAGCCATGCGAAACCAGATTAAACCGGGCGGTCTTCCAAAACACGCGACTGTTTTCTTTTCCGACATCCGCGGCTTTACTGCAAAATCCGAAAGTTTTACAAACGTATTCGGAGAAGACGCGCCAAACAGAATCGTTCACTGGCTGAACGAATATTTTACGCAGATGATCGATTGCGTGGAAAAAACGGGCGGTACCATCGACAAATTCATAGGCGACGCCGTTATGGCGCATTGGGGAACTTCTTACACAACGGGAAGCCCGCAGAAAGACGCAATAAACTGCGTTATGGCATCATTGATGATGCGCAAAGCACTTTATGAGTTAAACAAAAACCGCAAGAAAGGCGATTTGAGCGATCCGCCAATTACGATAGGCTGCGGAATAAATACGGGGATTGTAACTGCAGGGCAATTGGGAAGCGATCAAAGAATGGAATACACTGTAATAGGCGACCCTGTAAATCTTGCATCGCGCGTGGAATCGCTTACAAAAGCATTGGGCGCAGATATTCTAATCGCCGAAGACACTTACAATTTGGTGCGCAAATTTTTCATTACGGAAGAAATGCCCTCTGTTACCGTCAAGGGAAAGGAAAAACCGGTCCGCATTTTTGCGGTTGTAGGACCTGTCGGCACAAGCAAAGGACCGCAGACTCTTGCCGCCGTGCGAAAACTTCTTGGCATTGAAACTCCGGACCTGGAAAAAACCGACGTTAATGCCGACGAAAAGAAATATAAAATAGGTGAAGCGAAAAAATGACGACTGTCCAAAGGGTAAAATCCCGGTACATAGAACCTGTTAAAACCGGTTTTCGCTTCCGGGATTTGTCTGTCGTGATTTTATGTCTTTTCATTTTCGCTTACAGTCTGAATCTTTTTTGGAACGATTTATTTAACACGATAAATTTGCAAAATGTTGATCCTGTAGGAACTATTACAATCAGAAATAATACTGTTCAGCGCCGTTTGTCCGACAGGGTTATCTGGGACAGACTGATACTTGAATCTCCCGTGTATCTTGGCGACTTGATACGCGTTGCGGAAATGTCGTCCGCTACGCTGAATATCGGCGGTTCACAGCTTGATATAGGCGAAAATACCCTTATTCGCATACAACCTTCCGCCGACGGTGAAGGCGTTCAAATTGAATTAAGCTCCGGCAGCGTTGGAATCACCGTAACCGAAGAAAGCGTCAATCAGGGATTCAGACCCCTTTCTCTTAACATGAACGGGCGTATCATCGAAACAACCGCAGGTACGTCCATTACGGCATCCGCATCCGACGAAGGAACCGCAATTCAGGTAAACGAAGGATCTGTCATTTTTACAGACGGAGATACAATCATAGAAATGGCAGAAGGCGAAAAAATGGCGCAGGACAGCGAAGGAACGCAAATAACCCTGCCTTCGTTGGTTGTAATGCAGCCGCACTTTAACGCAAATTACGAAAAAAGCGCAATGCAGGGAGTGAATGTCAGCTTTGCGTGGAATCGTCTTCATTTTAAGGATGACGATACAATACGCCTGGAAATTGCAGCCGACAGAAATTTCAGCCGCGACTTGTCGGTTTACAACAATCTCGATTCTTCGCGGGTTTCTCTGGAAAAAATAATGGATGCGGGAAATTGGAACTGGCGTTTCATTTATGAAGGCGAAGTAATGGCTTCCGGCAGATTTACAGTAATCGAAAAGGAAGAGCCTGTTATCATACAGCGTACGGAGCCTGTAATTGTTGCACAGGAACCTGCGCCGCCCGAAACGATTGTTCAGGAAACGCCTTTACCGCCGCCGCCAGCAGTTTTGCCTCCTCTGTCGGTTCCATTAAACAGAATGCCTGCAAGCGGTCATGTTTTTGGCATAGAACAAATAAGAAGTGCGCGTAACATCGTTTTTTCATGGTCGGGCGTGCAGGGAGCAAATGCGTACATTGTCACCATTTTCCGGCAATCGGACGCAGGAAGGCGGCAGATTAACCGCGAAATTGTAACGGGAACAAACTGGACGCTTTCGGACTTGAGCATTTTGGAAAGAGGCGCATTTGTCTGGCAGGTTGAGGCGATTTACAGAAACACATACGGCTCGATAGAAAGACGCGGAAGACAGGGAGACAATTATTTTACGATGGATGTGCCGGCTCCGCGTCCCGTGCAGAAGAACGACCCCGGGGTGCTCTATGGTCAGTGAAAACTCCAAGAATTTTACCACAAACCAACTCGAACCTGTAATTAAATTTCTTTTTCTTTTTATACTATCATTATCATTGTGGTCTCCAAAGGCGTTTGCGCAGGAGGTGAATTACCGTGTTGATATTCGCTATATACAGCGGCTGACATGGATACATGACGAATACGCGATGCGATACGAGGTAATAATCGAAAAATACGAAAACAGAAGATACTCAAATTTTTTCCGCGATTTTACAGAAAATGATTTTATAGAAGTTTCGCTTCCTCCAGGAAATTACCGCTATCAGGTTATTCCTTACGATTATTTAAACTCGCCTGTCAGCGTAACGGATTGGACGGAATTTACCGTTTTAAGAGCGCCCGAAAATGCGGAAAGAAATTTTATAACGGAAGAAAATCATAACGTCGCCGAGAAATTCGATTTTTTTATCGGCATTTTTTTTGAACCCATTATTCCGGTTTACAATGCGCAATTTTTCTCGGGCGAGAATATGTCTTTGTTGGGCGCTCAGTTCAGATTCGGCGCAGTTTACGGCAATCAGGCTTTTTTTAACCCGGGTATGGAATTAAGCGGTTCGTGGAAAATGCTGAGCGAAATACAAATGATTTCGGTCTCGCTTAATTTTTTGGGACAGGTGCGCATGAATGAAAGAACCGCCCTTAATTTTCGCGCAGGCTTCGGCGTTTCCCTGCTTTCCGACATGCAAGGCGAATCTTTGCCCGAATTCAATGTTTTTAACGTAAACTTGGGAATTTCCTTTATCGCTCTTGTTACGCGAAATTTCTATTTTGAGGCGGGAGCCGATATTTTACAGTTTATTTCGCTTGATCATTTCGGATATTTATGTCCGTGGATAGGCATAGGAGCAAGATTTTGATGAATAGTGAAGAAAGAGTTCTCGCAAAGGCACAAAGAACGCAAAGAACGCAGAGTTATTATTCGAAATCTCTTCACGATCTCTGCGTCTCTGCGTCTTGGCGAGAGAAATTTGTAATTCTTTTTTTATTTTTAATTCTTGGTAATATTCCATTATTTGCCCAAGAAGAAGAACAAACACAGGAACAGACGCGCGAATCTGTACCCTCCTCCGGTTTTTTTGCGCCGCCGCCTGCAAAGGGAGAATTTTGGTTTTGCCCGAGCGCGGAAATCGGATTGTACAGCAAATTCAGTTTTTCATACGGCGCGGGATTTTCAATTGCATACGGAAGAAAGGTATCTGTCGGATTAAGGGCGGCTTTTTTATATGACAACCATGATTCTCTTGATGTATTGGAACTGAACATTCTTTTGCGATTGTATCTTTCGGGCAAAAGCGCCAACTTTGGCCCTTTTTTGCAGTTTACGGGAGGTCCTGCCATTTTTTATCCGAGTGACGGCGAAATTTCATTGCCTGGTGAATTCGGTTTGTTTTCTGCAGGAGTCAGTTTTGGATGGCGTTTTTTGTTCGGGAACATCTTTTTCATTGAGCCGAGTGTCCGTGGAGGCTATCCTTTCATTGCAGGAGGCTCTTTGGCGCTGGGTTTGAGGTTCTGAACGCGAAAGATCGATGCATTTCACGCCGTTTCAACAGCTTTTCGCCCAAATTTCGTAATTTTCGCTTTTTTTTTCATTCTTTCCATAATATAATTACAATTACAGGGCGAGGATACCCTGCTGAATGTGCAATGAAACAATTATATATAAAAATTCCGCAATCTTTTCTCGTTTTTTCCGCGCTTTTATCGATCAGTCTGCTTGCAATAAATTGTGAAAACCCGTTTATCGATTCCGCCCTTCAGCCCAAAATAATCACCTTCGAATCGAACGGCGGCTCGAATGTTCCAAACCAGACTGTTTTAAGAGGCGGAAAAATCAACAAGCCTGATGATCCGCTTAAGGAAAACAACGATTTTTTGGGTTGGTTTCTGGACAATAATATTTTTGGCAATGAATGGGATTTTTCTGTCACGCCCGAAAGCAATATGACTTTATACGCAAAATGGTCGGACTTTTATGCGGCAGGAATATCAAGCATAAATATCGGCATCGCCATTCCCGTAAAGGGACAGGTTCCCGTTACAACCGCAGAAGTTCAGGATGGCAGTCATTTTACCGCAGGGAATATTACATGGTATCCTTTTCACAGCCCGTTCCTTGGCGGCAATCAATACACGGCAACAGTTACGCTTACGGCTGATTCGGGTTTCGTGTTCACAACAACAGGTTTCAACGCGACCATCAACGAATTTTTTGACGCGTCAATTTTAAGCAACACAGGATCGACAGTTACGCTTACCTTTGCATTCCCTGCGACAATGGCAAAAGAAGTGCAAAGCGTTTCGGTAACAAGCCAGCCTTTAACCATGAATTACCTTCACGGCGACACTCTCAGCTTGGACGGTCTTTCTGTCACTCTGGTTTATACGGACGGAACAAGCGATACGAATATTGCACCCGATGCGTTTGCGTCAAAGGGAATTTATACAAGCGTTCCCAACGGCAAAGTTTTGGATTATTCCTATTCGTATAATAATCAGCAAATTGAAATTACTTTAAGCGGCAGCGAACTTAAAGCCGAAACAACCGCCAGTTTGACGATAGGAAAAAGACCGATTACAACCGCTTCCGTTACTGTTACAGCTCCTGCTGTCGGGCAAAACCCAAGTGCGGTGACAAGTTTGGGCACATACAGCAATTTTACGGTAACATCCGTAACATGGTCGCCATTGCCTGAAAGTTTGTTCTTAAGCAATACCGTCTATACTGTCAGCATTGCATTGACACCTGACACGAATTATGTATTGGCGCTGACAACGGCATCAATTAACGGTCAGAATGCCGTAATTACAGGCAGCGGAGATACAACGACCATTTCCTTTGCATTCCCGCCGACAGCGGCTACATCCGTAAACGGTATAACAGTTACGGCGCATCCTTCAAAATTAGTTTACGTTCACGGCGAAAATCTTGATTTATCGGGACTCTCTGTCACCCTTTCATACAACGATTCCAGTACCCTTGTTGTGCCGCTTGATCAGTTTGGCGTAAACAATATTACTACTTCACCTGCGTCAAACAGCGCGTTGACACGAAGCGCCAATAACGGATTGCCGATTATTGTCATATACAATAACAGTTCTTCCATACGCGCAAATACGAACACATTGGAAATTTCAAAAGCTGCAGGAGCCGCAGTTACTTCGCAAAATCCTTCCTTCGTAAGCGGCAATTCATACACAGCCTCGCCTCCTATGCCTCCCGCGACAGGGCAGAATATTGAATACGCAATCGACACAAACGCAAGCGCAAATGCTGCACAATTACATTGGCAGACAAGTCCCAATTTCACAATTAACGCGCATTCGGCCGCTACATATTATTGGTACGCGCGTACAGCGGAAAACACTAATTACCTTGCAGGCACGCACTCAAGAAGCGCAGAAGGGATTACTTTTCATTCCGTTTCATTTTTCAGTGAAGGTCTGCAATATGCTCCTTCGCAAATTGTGCGAAGCGGACAGCCTGCGACAGAGCCTGCCTCCAATCCGACACAAGCAGGCTATGGTTTTTACGGCTGGCTAAACGGAGCTGCAGCATGGAACTTTGCAAGCGCGGTAACCGCAGATATTGTTTTGACAGCCGACTTTAGGGCAAACCAGATTTTCAGTATCACCTTTGCCCAGATTACTGACCTTGCTCCGAATATTCCTACAGGTTTAAGTTTCTCCCGTTCGGGAGCCGCAGGACAGCAAACAGAAATTACAATAACAGCGACACCTCCGGCAGGACAGACATATACAGACTTTATATGGAGTCACGGCGGTCATGATTTGAGTTTTACAAATACACTCGTGCTTGGCAGAGATGATATAAGGGTAAACCAAATCGGTAACAACAAAATCATATCGCTTACTCTTTTAGTAAACGGAGTGCCTTACAGCAAAAATGTAACATTTAACGTGGTAAATTAATATGAGGAAAGAGAAACCGCGGAGTTTAAAACCATCGTCCACGGATTTTCACGGATTTTCACGAAAAAGAAATCTGATAACAAGTTCGTGTTTATTCGTGTGGTTCGCGGTTTGTCTCTTTGTATTCTCTTCCTGTTCAGACGATTTGTTTTTTACAGACGAACAAGGTTCTCTTTCGATTTTTATCGACGAGATTTCCTCTTCGCGCACAATTTTGCCGCAGAATACGGATTGGTCCGGTTTTACAGGCGAATTCAGAATAGAAATTTCCGGGTTGGCTCCGATTTTACGCACCATCAACGATTTATCCGCTCCGATTCAGCTTGATGCGGGGAACTACACTGTTATTGTAACAGCTTTACGAAACGGAAATAATCCCATTGCAAGAGGACAAACAAATATTACCGTAAACGCAGGAGAGCCTTTGGCGCATATAATAAGGCTAAGCGCGATTATGGAAGCGGGTACAGGAACATTCAATTGGAATGTAACAATACCCGGCGCTTCTGCAGGCCAGTTGCGCATAACGCAAACCAACGGCACCCCGGTTGGCGCTACAGTAAATTTATCGCAGGGCGCGAACACAGGAACAAGAAATTTGGACTCGGGATATTATTTTGCAACCACTACCCTGTCAAGAACAAACCATGCCGATATTGTACGCCGCGATGTTCTGCACATTTATCAAAACATGACAAGCGTATTTACTGTCGAGTTTACCGATGCCATGTTTAACAATAATCTGCATAATGTTATTTTTAATCATGGTTACGGCGGTCTTAGCGACTCCATTCCTGTCATACACGGCGATAAAGTTATGCGCCCTTCTGCCCCGACACGCGCAGGCTATGTCTTTATGGACTGGTATACGGATGCGGCTTTAACCGCTCTTTATGATTTTGATACGCCTGTAAGTAATGATGTAACGCTGTACGCAAGATGGGGAACAGTAAGCGTTACCTCGGGCGGTGTAACAACGTCTTATACCGATCTTAGTGCCGCGCTAAATTCAATTACTGCCGCCGGAGATTACACCGTAATTGTTTACTCAGATCAGACGCACGGGGCACGGACATTGAATACGGCAGGTGCAAATATAACGCTGGTAAGCGATGGTTCAGGCAGCGCAGACGAACGCATAATTCAATTTATCGGCGAAACAAATGATCATATGTTTTATCTGGGCAGCGCTACGGCAAACCTTTCGCTGGGAAACAATATTACACTTTCCGGGCGCAACGGCAGCAGTGCAAATTTGCTGGTCGTTCAAAGCGGAACATTGACGATGCTTGACGGCTCAAAAATTACTGGACACACAACGAGTTTAAGTACGGGAGCTGTTTCCGTAGGCGCAAGCGCGAACTTTATTATGTCGGGCGGAAGCATTACTGGGAACGCGTCAACCGACACTGCAATCGCGAACAGCACAGGCGCTTTACGAACCGCCGCTAATGCTTCCGTTACAATAACAGGCGGAAGTATTACGGGAAATTTCGCAAATGGTTTGCCGTTTGATATTCACGCTTTTTCTGACATTAATCTTTCGGGTAACGCCCAGATCGGCGTACTCAGATTAAATTTACAAAACGCAAATGATTATAAATCAACTGTAATTTTAAACACGCCGTTCACAGGAGCAGTTAACGCGCTTCATCTGCGAAGCGAAGATACCAATACAGATACTGTTATAAGTCGTTGGGTAGGCAAACAGGTAATACAAGCGTCGGCAGTTTACACGCTTACCGCCGCCGACATTGCGAAATTCCCGCTTGGGAACTTCTATTCGGCAATGGCTGGCGTGCCACAGCTCATCACCGATACGCACATCCTCGGCACAGAGGTTGCGGATTTGGGCAGGCTGATTGCCATCGGCACCGCAGAAAACCCCTTCCTTATCTACAACGAAACAGACCTTCGCGCAGTCGGGAATGGAATATACAAAAATGCGAACTGGTCTCTTTCGGCGCATTACCGTTTGATGAATAACATCACATTAACTGGCGGCAACTGGACGGCNATAGGAACGGACGCTAGCCGCTTCACAGGANCATTTGACGGAAATTTTNAAACANTTTCAAACCTTACTATAGCAACTGATTTAGTTAATCAAGGAATGTTTGGAGCAATCGATGTAGGCGGAATAGTAAGGAACATAGGGCTTATTAATGTAAATATATCAGGCGGAAATGCTACCGGCGGCATAGTNGGCAGAAGTTACGGAACTGTTGAAAACAGTTTTGTTACAGGAACGGTGTCTCATGCGAACGTCTCCGCAGTTCCTGTGTCCAATGAATCTGGTGGGCAAACCGGCGGTATAGTCGGATTTGGCAATTCGGGATCTACTGTAAAGAGCAGTTATTTTAGCGGCAGTGTCACAGGACGGCAGAGGGTCGGAGGAATAGTCGGAAGCAACNCAGGCATAATACAGAATTGCTATGCGTTGGGCAGTGTCACAGGACACAGACGAGTCGGAGGTATAGTCGGATATCACGGCAACGCGACCGGAACAACAGCAGCAAATATAAACAGCCGTATGGTAGAGAACAGTTACGCCGCGAATACGGTACGAGGAACAGGCGACCCAAGCGCAACCAGTGTCGGCGGTATTACCGGAGTAAACCAAAACGCCACAGTGCGCAATAGTATTGCCATAAATGAAAGTGTGTCATGCGATATTGATCCTGCGGGGCTTTTTGGACGGCTAACCGCTTCTCCCGCAAGCACCACTGCCGTCCATGTTAATAACCGCGCATGGATAAATATGTCTGCAATTGCTAACGGCGTTCCTAAAACAATTGTAAGCGATTTAGACGATATGGACGGTTTAAGCGTAACTACAAACGAATTAAAAGCGCAAGCGGCATGGACTTCGGCAAACTTTGCCTTCGGC
>WQSP01000045.1 GCA_009787795.1 Treponema sp. | reverse complement strand
TTAACAGGTGTTATAATTGAAAATGAATTAATTTCCATAGGTGATTTTAATAATGATGGAATAAATGAAATATTATCCTACGCATGGCATCAAAATATTGGAGATGTGTTTACGGTATATGGATATAATATTTATACTAATGAAATTGAAGCCTTTTGTTTAGTGCCTGTGTTTATCAATTATGATGATCCATTTTCATCAGTGGAATATATTGAAAATGGATTTAAGATTTTAGAAATTATTAATGAAGATAAAAATGCGTTGGATTTAGCATGGAATAATTATATTTGGGACAATAATGTGATGAAGTATATTAAGAGGTAGCGTATATAATAAAGCAGCCGTTTTGGATTAATACCTGTGCCATTTCCACATCTAGGGCAAAAACCGCAAACTCAATTTTTAGCAGCCTAATAAGCGCTTCTTCATCCTTACTTTTTTTTCTTTGGTCTTTCCGTACCGCTATTATAACGATACTGCTTGTTAAGGCATTTGGGACAAATTATTGTTTTTGAATTTTTACCCATGGAAACGCCGCAGCGAGGGCAAAGCCCTTTCTTTTTTCTTTGCTCGTAGTTTTTTCTGCGTATTTCCCCGACGGTGTCGGAGATTTCCCTTTGGTAGTTTCTGTAAAATTCCCTGCAAGCGTCACATGTCTTATAGGGACTTGATTTTTTAACCTTGCCCCCACAGCGAGGACATAAGCCGCCTTTTAGGCGTTTATGATAGTTTTTCTTTCTTTCTGCCGCTTCTGCCATATATACAGCTTATCAGACATTCATTAAAAATTCAAGGTTTATTTTTATCTTTTTTTGAAATATGGTCAAATTGGTTCATTCCGGCTGTTTTACGCGCAATAATGACATTGACAGGGAGCAAAAAGAAACTAGCCAATATTTTTACAATATGCTAAAATGCGTAAGGAGAAAAAAATGAGCAACAAAATCCCGACAAGAATTTATCTCACAGAAGATGAGATGCCGAAATCATGGTACAACCTTAGGGCGGTAATGAAAAACAAACCGGATCCGATGCTGCATCCGGGCACTTTACAGCCTGTAACTGCAGAAGACCTTGCGCCTGTTTTTTGCAAAGGCGTAATCGAACAGGAATTAAACGAAACATCCCTGCATATTCCAATCCCGGAAGACATTCAGGATTTTTACCGCGCATACAGGCCGTCTCCGCTAATCAGGGCGTATTATCTGGAGCGGGCTCTCGGCACACCGGCGCACATTTACTACAAGTTTGAAGGAACCAACACTTCGGGTTCCCACAAATTAAACTCGGCAGGGCCGCAGGCGTATTATGCAAAAAAAGAAGGGCTTAAATCTCTCACTACGGAAACGGGCGCAGGGCAATGGGGCACCGCAATGGCGATGGCATGCGCTTTTTACGGTCTGGAATTAATCGTATATATGGTAAAAATAAGCTCACAGCAAAAACCTTACCGCAAGGCGCTGATCGAAGCATACGGCGCAAATTTGATCCCCTCGCCTTCCGACACAACAGAGTCGGGCAAGAAAATCCTTGCAAAAGATCCCAAAACAGGCGGATCGCTTGGCTGCGCGATTTCCGAAGCGATCGAGACTGCCGTTAAAACCGATAAATGCCGTTATGTGCTTGGAAGCGTTTTAAATCACGTTCTTCTTCATCAGACAGTTATCGGACAAGAAGCGCAGATCGCGCTAGAAAAATTTGGCGTTACCCCTGATATTATTATTGGGTGCGCGGGTGGCGGATCGAATCTTGGCGGACTTATCGCTCCGTTCATGGGAGATAAAATCGAGGGAAGAAACGAAATTCGCTTTATCGCCGTCGAGCCTGCCTCGTGTCCTTCGTTTACGCGCGGACGCTATGCTTACGATTTCGGCGACACAGCGCAGACAACTCCCCTTATCAGAATGCAGACTCTCGGCAGCGGATACATACCGTCGCCGAATCACGCAGGCGGTTTACGGTATCACGGCATGAATTCAACGCTTACAAAACTTTTTCATGACGGGCTTTTGGAAGCGCGCTCCGCTGCGCAAACCGAAGTTTTTGACGCGGCGATACAATTCATGAAAACCGAAGGAATCTTACCCGCGCCCGAGTCTTCACATGCAATTAAAGCGGCAATTGACGAAGCGAACGAATGCAAAAAAACGGGTCAGAAAAAGGTTATCCTTTTTGGACTCAGCGGAACCGGTTTCTTCGACATGACGGCATTCCAGTCATACCACGAAAAAACAATGACCGATCAAATTCCAACCGATGCAGACCTCGAACGCGGCTTTGCCACAATACCCAACATCCCGCAGAATGTTCAATAGATTGTTCAAAAAACATGATTAAAGTCATCCCCCATTTCATCCGATAATGGAGTGGGGGTATACCTTGAAAAAAGCAGTTTTAATTTTTATTGCGTTATTAATGGCAACGGCGTTATATGCGCAAACAGGAACAGCAATGGGTTTCCATAATTTTCCGTATGGAACAAGCATGGAAACATTCAGAGCCAGAATGGGAAACCCGGTGCATTCTGATGAAGTAAACGGTCTTCAATCGCTTGTATACGACAATGTGCAATTTCAGGGGTATTCCGTATTTATGATCGCCTTTTTTTCCGGAAACGGCCTTGAAGGCGGGACATATTATTTTTATACAAGAAATCTTGAAGATATGACGGCATGTTACACGGCATTGCAAAGGGAAATGATAAGGCTTTACGGGCCTACCCTTGTTTATGAACCTGAAACATCCGGAAAAGTTGTGATGAGGGAAGCGCGAATTTACGAATCCACATGGAGTCTTCCTGCAGGATATATTTACCTTAAAGCAAACAGACGAAGCGACGAGCCGATTTCACTTTGGTTTTCTTCTCCGTCATTGACAAGACGATTGAACGGAAACTGATTTACGTTAGTTAAATTATCGTTGCGCCGCCTACAACAATATCTCCGTCGTACATAACTACAGCCTGCCCCGGGGTAATTGCTCTCTGGGGCGAATCAAATTCAATAAAAAGTTTATCATCTTCAATTTGCCGCGCGACAGCTCTTTGCTCCGCCTGCAGATAACGTGTTTTTACCATTACGCGTAACGGCTTTTTAAGGTCTTCGCATGTGATTAGGTTTATATCATTGGCACAAAGCGATTTAGTGTATAGAGCGTCTTCCTTCGCAAGCGTAACAGTGTTTGCCTGCGTTGATTTTGCGGCGACATATACAGGCGTGTTAGCTGCAACGCCAAGCCCTCTTCTTTGCCCAATAGTGTACCTTATAAGACCTTTATGAGAGCCGATTACTTTCCCTTCCAAGTCGATAATGTCGCCGTGCGGATATGTTTTGCCCGTATAGGCTTCTATAAAATTGCCGTAATCGCCGTCGGGGACAAAGCAGATATCCTGGCTTTCGCCTTTTTTTGCATTTATGAATTTTTTATCTTCGGCAATTTTTCGCACTTCGTTTTTTGTCAATGCGCCAAGCGGAAAAAGAGACATCGAAAGCTGCTGCTGGGTAAGGCAGTAAAGCACATAGCTTTGGTCTTTTTTTTCATCTAACGCTTTAAGAAGTAGGTATCGTCCGCTTACAGGGTCTTTGGTTATCCGCGCATAATGCCCTGTCACAAGCAGATCGAATTCAAGCTGGCGCGCGCGTAAAAGAAGCAAATTGAACTTAATGCTGCGATTGCATTCTATGCAGGGGTTGGGCGTCGCGCCCGCTTCGTAGGTTTCCACAAAGTGGCGAACGACCTTATCGTCAAACTCTTCGGTAAAATTCAAAACATAGTGATCCATGCCAAGACTGTTTGCCACATTTCTTGCATCGTTAACGTCCGCAAGAGAACAGCAAGAACTTTCACCTTTGTAAAGCTTTAATGTAACACCGGCGCATTGATAGCCCTGTTCCAAACAAAGGGCGGCGGCAACAGAACTGTCAACGCCGCCCGACATGGCAATAATAGCGCGTGTGTTTATCGCTTCGGACATGCATTCACACAGATTTTACAGATTAATAGTTCTCTGCTTTGATCGCGAAATATGCTTTTGGATGTTTGCAGACCGGGCACATTTCAGGCGATTTCTTTCCGATAACGATATGACCGCAGTTTGCGCACTGCCACATTTGGTCGCCGTCGCGGGAAAAAACCAAATTGCCATTAATGTTCGCAAGTAATTTTTTATAACGTTCTTCGTGGTCTTTTTCGATTTTTCCAACCATTTCAAACAAAGCCGCAATCTGGGTAAAGCCTTCTTCTTTTGCGGTCTTTGCAAAACCTGCGTACATATCAGTCCATTCAAAGTTTTCGCCTTCTGCGGCAGCTTTTAAATTTTCTGTCGTAGCCGGAACATCGTCGTTGTGCAAGAATTTAAACCAAATCTTTGCATGTTCTTTTTCGTTAAAGGCAGTTTCGCGGAAAATCGCCGCAATCTGCTGATAACCTTCTTTTTCCGCTTTTGAAGCAAAGTACTGATACTTGACATGCGCCTGGGACTCGCCTGCGAATGCCGACATCAAGTTTTGTTCTGTTTTTGAACCTTTTAATTCAGCCATAATATCCTCCTATGGTTATTGCTAAGTATACACATTATACAAATATTCAACAAGTTACAGAATATCAACCATTATGATTCTTCGTATTTTTTACTGATATTGCACATCCAATACGAAAAAGCGGCTCCGGCAATCAATGCGGCGGCGCATGCAAGCGAGCCAATCTGCAAATAATTGTAATTGGGACCTTCCTGCTGCCACCCCGATGCGATTGCGGCAATCAAAACGGCGGAAGCAAGAACAAATCCCAGTATTATATGGTAGAAACCTGTATAAGTTTTCTTAATCAGGAATTGGATTCCTTTGGAAAACGGAAAAACAAATATCAGCATGCCCAAAGCAAACGGAATCAGGAAAGAAAGATTTTCGCTGAAATTTTTATACGAGTGAATTACGCTTTCGTACAATCCGACAAGAACCAAAAAAGTTGACGAGCTGAATCCCGGAATAAAAACAATTAATGCGACTGCAGCTCCGATAAAAAATGCCATTATCGGGTTTGGCTCAATATTCAATGTTCTTCCAAGCATCGCAAGAAACACAAAAGCGGCAAGAATAAATGTAAATATCGACATTCCTATATGTATTGGTTTTCTGCCGTTTGCGCCCGATTTTCTCCATAGTTCAGGCATTGTTCCAAGAATCGCTCCGACAAAGAACCATAAAAATGGCGTCAGATAATTTTCCTGCAAAAAACTTATTGGATGCGAAACCAGGTATATTCCCAAAAGTCCGCCGATTCCAACCGGAATGAAAAACAAGACATTTTTAACAAAATCTTTTGTAATATTCGCAATAAACGAAACAATTCTTTCGTACAATCCAAAAACAACCGCGAGCGCCGCGCCGCTTATTCCGGGAAGAACAAAATCCATCCCTATTGCCGCGCCTTTCAAGAACCGCAAAAACCAGTCGATAACGGCGTTTTTCAAACTTGCATTCTCTTTTTTTTCTTCCATTTTACTCACCATAAAGGAGACGGATACACGCCGCAAGACGTCATCTCGTCAAGTTTTTTAATCGCCGCTTCCTTGTCTTCTTTGTAGGTAACGCCGAACCAATCGGAATTTGCAGGCAACACTTTTACCTTGCAGATATTTTGCTTTATAAAAAAATCAACGGCTTTTGGAATAAAACATTCGCTCTTTATTTGTCCCACAGGGTCGGATGCAAATGTTTCAAGGTAACTGTCAAAGTAATATTGAAAATCGGGCAAAAGATTTTCGGGGAACCCCCAAAAGTTCATTGATACGGGCGTTTCAGGCGAAAGCTCACGCGTTTGACCGTCGGGAAAGGTGTTGAAAATTTTCCCGTCTTTTTCCTGAATTGCGGTAAGCTCGTCGACGCTTGCAAGAAAATTGTCTTTTACTTCGCAAACGCCGCGCGCCACAGTTCCTTGAGGACTTAAAGTTTTTTTCAGTTTGTAAGGAACTATCGAAGCCATTTTCGCTTCTTCGCCTGATAAATGTTTTCCCATAACGGCAAAAGATTCCCGCCCGTAAAAATCATCGGCGTTTATAACAGTAAAAGGCGCGTCCAGAAATTCTGCGGCGCAAAGAAGAGCATGCCCCGTACCCCATGGTTTTGTTCTGCCTGCATCCTTTGCCGCCTTAAAAATATCAGGCGGAATCAAGCTGTCCGGGTCCTGAAACGCAAGCTCGTATTTTACTTTTGCACCCATTCGCGCAAGAACAACTTCGCGAAAATCTTTTTCGATATCATGGCGTATAATAAAAACAATTTTTTCAAATCCCGATTTAACGGCATCGAACACTGAATAATCGAGCAGAACCTCGCCGCTCTTTCCCAATTTGTCCATTTGTTTAAGTCCGCCGTAACGGCTTCCCATACCGGCGGCAAGCACAACCAAAATCGGTCCTTTCATTTTTGCTCCCTTGATTTTTTTATATATGTAACAATAGAAAAATTTTCGCATTTTTTTGTTTCTGTCTTTTCCCAACTGTCATCTATCTTGGGAAAATAAGCGTCACCCTCGTAATTGCCGGGAATCAAAGTCAAGTCGATTTTTGTCGCGATCGGCATTGCTTGTGTGTAAATTGATTCGCCGCCGATAATAAAAATCTTTTCGTAATTGGAGCATGATTCAACAGCGGAAGTCAAAGAATTTAAAATTTTTATTTCCCGCCAGGAAGAAGGAGGTCTGCCCTCCTTGTTTAATGTTTCGGAGACAATTATATTCAGTCTGCCGGACAGAGGTTTTACAGGCAGCGATTCCCATGTTTTTCTGCCCATGATGCAGGGACATCCCATCGTCATTTTCTTAAAATGCGACAAGTTCCCTTTTATATCCCACGGCAATTTATTATCTTTGCCAATAACGCCATTCTCAGCCATCGCCGCAATAATAATTATTTCCTGCCTCTTCTCCATTTCCTGTTTCTTACCCCCCCTCATATTTCTTATGTCTTATTTCTTATTTATAATCACACCGCTATCTCGAATTTTATTGCAGGATGCGGATCGTATCCTTCTACAATTGTGTCATCGTAATGCCAATCAAAAATCGAGCTGAATTTTTCTGTTTTGATTTGCGGCAGCGGCTTTGGCTTTCGAAGCAACTGCAAACTTATTTCATTTATATGGTTTACATAAATGTGCGTATCTCCCAAAAACCCGATTAGCCTGCCTTCGCCCAGACCAGCTTCTTTTGCAAGCAGATGCAAAAGACACGCATAACTTGCGATATTAAAAGGAAGCCCAAGCGCGACATCGACAGAACGCTGGTTCCAAAGCAGATTCAGTTTGCCGCCGATTACCGTTACCTGAAAACTGTAATGGCAGGGCGGCAATGCCATGCGTGAAAGATCGCAGGGGTTCCACGCGCTTACAATCATGCGGCGGTCGTCGGGATTTGTTTTTAGGGTCTCTGCAAGTTTTTTTAACTGGTCAACACCCTGCCCTTGCGCCGCTTTATTGTACGCTGTGTATTTTGCGCCGAAGTTGCGCCACTGCCAGCCGTAAATGGGACCGAGCTCGCGTTCGTTCATCATTTTTGCTTTTGTTTGTTCGTCGTTGCCGTAGGGAACAACATCCGGGCTGCACCACTCGTCCCAAATGCTGTTTTTTTGTTCCCTTAGCCATTCCTTGTCGGTATATCCCCGTATAAAAAACTCTAGTTCCGAGCGAACCATCCTAAAAGGCACTTTTTTTGTCGTTAAAAGCGGAAAACCCTCTGCCATGTCATGCTCAAACATCGTCCCCGCAATACTCAAGGCATCCATACCGGTGCGGTTGGTCTTGCGAAAACCATTATCAAGGATTTTTTGTACGATGTCGAGGTACGCTTTCATTGTGTACAGGATAGCATGAATTGGGGAAAAATTTAACCATTATTCAAACAAATCTGCATGTGTGCCGGTACCATGAAGCGACAAAATTAACTTATCTTCGATAATACGGTATATCAACAGCCAATCGCCTTTTATATGGCATTCACGAAATGCAGATAATCTCCCCTTTAATTGATGATCGCGGTATTTAGACGGAAGCGATTCGCCTTTCGCCAGTAAGGTAATAGGTTCATACAAAAGGGAAAGATCAAAGCCCCGTCTTTTTGCAAGCTTGCGTGTTTTTTTGAATAACGATGTTTCAACAAGCTTATATTTATATTCGTTCATTATTCATTTTCCCAAGTTTTGAACAATTCTTGGGGAGTAGAATAGGTTTTGGCTTTACCGTTTGCTGTCTCCACATCAATTTTTTCAGCATCACGAAGAAGGATATCGGTATAAGAAGGTTCCGCTATGACTTCATTAATGGGCAGCTTGCCTTGAATAACTGATTGGGTAAGAAAAAGATTAATTGCTGTTGACAAGGACAACCCCATACTTTTATACAGGGTATCAGCCTGTTCACGAACATTTTTATTGATACGGATATTATATGTTATGTTTGTTGGCATTTCCATTACCTCAATTCTAATATACCGCAATTTCACCGCATTGTCAACAATAAAATGGAAATAGTCGGAAAACGGAACAGGAATTAAACAGGTTGAGTAATGGTCATGTTATTTATATAGCAGAAAAAGTGAAAAAAGTGTATCCTGCAAATCATGAACAAACCAAACCTGACTTGGACCGAAGAAGGCCGCAAAAAAATAACCGACTGCAAGATTTTTTCCGTATGGGAATCGTATTGCAAAGCGCCCAAGCCGGAACATAACAACGGAGAGCCGCAAACTTTTACCGTGCTTGAGACAAAGGACTGGGCTATCGTAATTCCTGTCATCGAAACAGAAAAAGGAAAAAAGTTTTTAATGGTGTGGCAATGGCGGCACGGATCAAATTGTCTTAGCCTTGAGTTTCCGGGCGGCGTTTTCAATCCGGGCGAAAATCCCGAGCAGGCTGCGGCAAGGGAACTGCACGAAGAAACAGGATACAAACCGCAGAAAATAAAAAAAATCGGCGAGTTCAGCCCAAACCCCGCGTTTATGTCAAATACGGTTCATTTTTTTCTGGCGGAAGATTTAATCGATACGGGAAAACGGGACCTTGATGAAGACGAGTTTATCGAAATTGAACTGGTCGATGCTGAAGATGTGATAAAGGGAATGGGACGCGCCCCGTACGTTCATGCGTTAATGGGCACAGCCTTAGCTCTTTACAATCAGTAATATACGACATTCAAGCCGAAAGGCTCAAATGCCGTATACAAATATTAGGGCTGATACATGCCTTGGCGGTTTTCGCCGGCTCTTGAAGGAATATCAAGCACCATGCCGGGAAGAACCAAATCGGGATTAGCCGGTTCGGGCATGCGATCCTTGTTTGCTTCATAGAGTTCTCTCCATCTCCAAGGATCACCAAAAACCCAAGGATAACCGGCGATTGTCCACAAGCAGTCCCTTTCCACTCTCCACGTCCTGACGGTATACTGCCTTGCAAGCTGACCGCTTTGTGCGGGTCTTGATATTGTACCCGGCGTTGTTGTTGCGGGTCTTGATGCAGTGTGAGGGCCTGTATAGAAAGCGGCAAAAATTTCTATCGATTTGGTCGAAGCGGTGATTGAATCGGACCATTCTTCTTCGGAATGAAACGCTACAGCCGCATCGTATTGGTTTACGCCTTCTTCGTAATTGTTGGGGAACCTTGTCGCGACATTGTTATTGTCCGCCCATGTTTTAAGGCGTGCAGCTTCGGCAATAAGCTGAGTGGAAACATATTCATCGGAAAGTTCCGCAAAACGAACCGCTTCATGCGCAAAATTCGCGGAAGCATCGTAATCGCCGAGTTCATAAACTTCCAAAGCAAGTCTTGTCAGCCTAAGACTTTCGCGATAGTACTCATTGTTGGCGATACCTTCGGGAATTCCTTCTTCGCCTTCAACTGCAAACGCAAAAGCCGATACAAACAAAGACATCAATAACACGATAAAAATTTTGCGGCTCATCTTGAACCTCCTTCAATTATTCGTTCAGCTTCAATAGCTGTTTCGTTACTTGCACCAACCCTTTCTTCGGCTCTTCTTATCGCAGCTTCGGCCCTTTGGCGTTTATCGTTTGCATCCACTCTTGCGATTGCAAATTTTGCTTCCGCCTCAACAAAGCCAAGTCCTGCAGAACTGTAATTTTCATTTGCAAGATCTTCTTCCGCATGTGTAAAAATTCCTTCGGCATCGCGGAAAAGTTCGCGGGAAGCGATGTTTGCCCTTTCTGCAATTGCGGCTTCCCTTTCTGCGACAGCGGCATCTCTTCTTACTGAAGAATAGGCAACCCATCCGTTTGACAATACAAGGTTGTATCGAAGCAGCGCTTCTTCTCCCCTTGCAACAGCGGCATCCCTGTCGCCTGCATCATAAGCGTCGATGGCTGTCTGCGCAACTTCATCGGCCCTTAAAAAATTATCCGCGTCAAATTGGGAAAAACCGCGATCAACAATTTCCTGTCTTGCGGTAAAAATTCTGGACCCCATCAAAAGGGTTTCATATTCCGACTGCGCCGCATCGGCAGCATCTTTGGCTCCGTAATAATCCTGAGCTTCGTATTTGGCAAGCGCTCCAAGAGCGATTTCGTCCGCTTTTGCCAGATACTCGGGGAAATAATCGGTAAAACCCGATCTGATTACCTGTTCTCTCATGGCGGTAATTTCGTCTTCTCTTGCCTGGGCATAGAGCGGAACAGTTTTATTGAAGAGATCGTCATATTCGGATGCCAGCGCATTTCTTGCCGCTGCATTCTCTGCTGCCTGGTACCTGCCTTCAAGCGCTTCCCAATCGCTGGGAAAATAGGCAGGGCAATCAAAGTCGATAGCGCGTTGTCTTGCCCGTTCAACCGCGGATGCTGCACTGCCTGCCTGGGTCTCGTCCGTTGTGGCTTTATCGGTCGAAGTACAAGATATGGATATCGATACAGTCAATATCAATATTATTAACAGATAAAAGATGTTTTTCTTCATCAGTCCCTCCTATGTAGAAAACGAGTTTTCAATTCGTCCATGAGAGTATACACCGCCGCGCCCTTTTATTCAAGCTGATTTTTTACGATTTTTATGAGACAATAACTTCCATATAAGAGGTTTGTATGGAAGATTTTAAATTTGAGATAGTAAGACAATTTGGGGTTATTTCGCAGGACAAGACAGGCTGGCAGAAGGAACTCAACATGGTTTCATGGAGCGGAAGAGCTCCCAAGCTCGATGTCCGGGACTGGGCGCCCGATCACCAAAAAATGGGCAAAGGGATAACCCTGACCGAAAGCGAAGCCGCAGCCCTTGCCGAACTGCTGGTCACCGCCCTCGCCAAAAATTAATACATGGGTCCACGGATTTTCACGGATTGACACGGAATCAGAAGGAACGCTTCCGAAGAGGTCTGTGATAATCCGTGTAAATCAGTGTAAATTAGTGGACAATGGTTCAAAGCCCTATTGAAGAGATTGCGGTAATTTGGTATAAACAAGGACAGGTTCAGGTTTGAGCCTATTTATAACAATTACTTAGGAGTAATAATATGGCAAAACAGTTGATGTTCAACGAAGAAGCCCGTCGCAAGCTGCTTTCCGGGGTTGAGCAAATTTCCAAAGCCGTCAAGGTGACTCTCGGCCCCAAAGGGCGCAATGTCCTTCTGGACAAGAAATTTGGCGCCCCCACAGTAACAAAGGACGGCGTTTCGGTAGCAAAAGAAGTGGAACTTGCCGATCCTTATGAAAATATGGGAGCCCAGCTCTTAAAAGAAGTCGCCACAAAGACAAACGACGTGGCAGGCGACGGCACCACAACCGC
>WQSP01000044.1 GCA_009787795.1 Treponema sp. | reverse complement strand
ATTTGTACCGTGCCGAATTTTCACGTTCGGAAACAATTAAGTTGATTTATTACGACATTCATCGGCTTATTGATCTTGCAGAAGGAAACGTTCAGGGAATGGAGGAATACAAAAACACTATTTTTTATGGAACCATTGAACCGGAAACAAGCCTTAATGGAAATCCAAAACTGTGGATTCTTGCTATAGGATCATTTTATGAGTATTTTGAAGCCGGTTCTTTATGATAAAAAATAAAAGAAAGACGAGGTTTAAGATAAGATTTTTATTTTTTTTATTAATTCTATTTATTCTTGTTTGCTGCAAGGAAAATGATGAAGAAACATCTCATTTTGCTCCCGCCACGTTAATATATATGGTAGCAGATAATAATTTGGATTATTATGCCATACAAAATATAAGACAAATGGAACGCGGGCTTCCTGATGATGCCGAAGGACCTGTGTTTGTTTTTATTACCCGAAGGATTGGAGCAACTCCTTCTCATCCATATCTTTTAAAAATTGAGAAAAACAACGAATATAATTATATTACATCACCAATAATACAAACATATCCGCAACGAAATACAATTGAGCCAAATTTTTTAAAACAAGTTATTAAAGATGTAAAAAACCACAGCATTAGGTACAATGCCAAATTGCAACGAATTGTTTTATGGTCGCATGGTACGGGCTGGGTTCCAGAAGGAACCCCTTTTAATGAAATAGATTATGTAGAAACAGTAAAAAACAGCAAAAATGACGTTGTAAATTATTCCTTTGGATTGGATGAAACAGGTAATGGAGACGGCATTGAACATAGTCGCGAAATGTGTATAAAAGATTTAGCTGTGGCATTGGAAAATGAAAGGTTTGAATTATTAATTATGGATGCTTGCTTTATGGGGGCAATTGAAGTGGCTTATGAACTTCGGAATATTGCCGATTTTCTTATTTTATCGCCTGCAGAAATTGTCTCAAGCGGGTTCCCTTATGAAGAAATAATTGGTTGCCTTTCAAATTTTTTCATTGATCCATTTGAAATAGCTTTAAGCTTTTTTAATTATTATAATAATTTAACGGGAGCCCTACAAACCGCTTCAATAAGCGTAGTTAATACAAAATATTTAACGGATCTATCCTCTGCAATGTCATCTGTATATTCTGATTACGCATTATACGAAAACGAAATATCTATGGATGATTATATGCAATACGATCGCACTTTGTCCAATTATTTTTTTGATTTTTTAAATTTTGTAACTCGTGTCTCCCAATACTCGCAAAGCGATTATTATGATGTTTTTATTGCATATGATTTAGTTTTGCCCTTATATTTGCATACATCAAAAATATTCAACATGCTTGACATATCAGAAACAAGCGGGTTGAGTGTATATATTCCAAATTTATATTCACAGCGACATGAACAACATGATTATTATAAAACATTGACATGGGCAAAGGAAAGCAATGCGGAATTTTTATTTAATTAATTTTATAGCACTATTAGTTGTTTCTTGTCAACAAAATTTGGAACTACCTGAAACTTATGATATAATATTCATTAATCAATATTTTGAAACACTTGATTCATTAATATTTGCAGACAATACAATTAATAACATTATTGTTGGAACAGAAGTAGAATTTTACGCTATACCTCGCGGACAATACTCAATTATCATATTTACACATTCAAAATTAAAAATTGAAGCAACAGTTTCACTTATTGGTACAAAAAAAGTTAAAATATTTCTAACAGAAAACGGAATATTAATTTTGGAAAATTATTAATTATCTTTCAACTATATCAAATTAGAAGATTTGTCGTCTATAACAATTTTATAATTTGCATACAACGATAAAAAACATGTTCGATCGTTTATTTTTAATATATTAAACATACGTTTTATTTGTTTTTTTAATGTGCTTAATGCCATGCCTTCATCGTTCGCAATAGTTTCATACTTTTCACCTGCAAGTATTTTTTGAAGAATAATAGAATCTTTTTGAGTAAACAAGTTTGGTTGTAATACAAGCGTCATTTTTTCCATTTTCTTTTTTATAATCTGAATTTCCGGATTCAATATAATAAAGGAAATAAATATAATGACTGCAGAACAGCTAAAATGCAATATGCGAGACATCATTAGAATTTTGTCAAAACGATTTTGCGAAACTATTGCTGCAATAATAATCAAAATACCAATTATAATCTTAAATATTTTATTTTTTCTGAAAAACCCTTGCCGGAAAAAAAATACATATCCGAGCAAATGAATTAAAAGTGCGTTCACCAATCCTCCATCAATAAGTCTTATAAGACCAAATAACCAGCAAAATATGCCGTGGATATAAAATTGATATGGAAAAGTGAAGGTAAGTATAAACATTATTCCAATAATGATGCAAGGTATGAAAAAATTATCGGGAGTAATAATCATATAACTAAAAGAAATATAATCATTAGTATATATCCTGATAATATAATCAAATAACCAAACAATAGAAGTTAACAAAGGAGCAAAACGCCATATGGTCATTGCAAGTAATTTTTTTTCTTGCATACGATTCCTCTTATAATTCTACTATTTATTAAAATATAATTACATTGTTAATATTATACTATAAATATGAAAAATAGTCAATAGCATTATTTTGTTTAAACTTGAGATAAATTATTAACAGCAAGTTCGTCTTTGTTTGTGTGGTTCGTGGTAAATTTTCTTTGTATTAATTCAGCCGAATTTAAGGCATATTCAAGTCCCAGCCAACACCTGTACTTTCTGAAATCAATGGCAAATCTTGTGTTTCGGTTCTGGTTTTTGGCGGATCGCTTGCATGATAGGCTGCATGACCCCTTTCATTTCCCAAAAGTTCGTTATCGGCATTGATTGCTGCATTTCTATTTTCATCATCGTCTATGCCGTAAACAATTCCGATTGATTTCCAAAGATTTCCGTCATTGGATATATATATCCCTCCGCCATAACCGTTAATGGCGTTATTTCTTGATATAATGCCGTCATCTTGTATCATGTAAAAAATACCGCTTTCTATATATACGCCGCCGCCGTTATTCGCGCTGTTTGCGGTAATAAGTCCGCCTGTCATTGTAAATGTGCCGCTTGCAACATATACGCCGCCGCCGTTCCCGGTCGAATGATTTTCGGCGACAGTTCCGCCTGCCAGCGTAAATGAGCCGCCGTCCACATACACAAGCGGCTCGGTATTGTCCTGTCGGCCATGGAACGCAATTCCGCTTCTCACAGCAAGCGAAGAACCTGCGGGTATTGTAATAAGTCTGCCCGGGTTTGTAAGAGAAATAATCACTGTTCCGTAGTCGGGGTCCGCCTCCATTGTAAAGACGGAATTTTCGGGAAGAATCCTGTTCGCGTTAATCTCCTGATTTGCAATAATCCTAATCGCATAAGAAGAATCCGGTTCAAACAGTTCAAATACTTCATCCAATGTATCAAACCCCTGTTCCTCGGAATCGTCAAATTTTACAAATACGGTCGGGTTTGTGCTGGGGTTCGTTACCACAAAATTTACATTGATGTTTGCCGACATGTCTGCGCCTGTAATGTTTATTACGGCAACATAATTATGAACGGGAAGATCCAAAACCGGCGTTACGGTAAAATAATCCTCGCCGCCTGCATTTATGCGCTGAATCTGATCCGCAGAAAGCATAAACTTGTCCGCATAGGTTCCGCTTATCGACATTTCAAACGGTCCAATATCAGAAAGTCCAATATTCATAATTGTAACAGTCTGCGGTTCAATAAAATCGTAATTAACTTCCGCCGTTAAAAAAATCGGGGAAGGGCTTACAACTTCTCCAAAGATCTCCCACTTTGCAAAAAGGGTCATGCTTGTGTCAGGAACCGTATTAAAATTCCATTGCGTAACGGAAAGGGGACTTGCAAACCAGCCAAGAAAAAGGAAATTCGATCTTGTCGGATTGTCGGGCCTTGTAATCGTCTCGCCCCTTAAAAGTTTTTGTTCCTGTACTTCGCTGCCGCCGCCCGTGTTAAAAAGTATCGTTCTGACGCCGAAAATCGGTTCGATTATCGGATTGGGACAGGAAAAAAGCGTCAAGCCAAACAGAAAAATCAAAATAAAAACAAATTTGTCAATTTTCAAAATCGAACCCCTCCGCTTATGCTCGCGCCGAAAAGATACGGATATCCGCCGCGAATCTGAGGTTCTATAAACCACAAATCGTTAATGACAAACCGCCAGCCGAAAGCGGCGCCCGCAGAAATCATGCCCGCATCGGAAGGAACTTCCAAATTTTCGGTACGGAAAAATATTGCGGGCCCTCCCAAAAATTGGAGAAAAGGCCCCGAGTACGCGCTTTTTCCCAAAAGATAAAATCTTAACAAAAAACACAATTCCAAAGTGTCAATTTTTTCTTCATTAAAAAACCACGCCGCCTTGATGCCAATCGCCATGCCCGTGCCGTATCCAAAAGAAATACCGCCGCCGAAAGCGGCGCCCAAATAGCTGTACAATGCAATGTCAGCGCCTGCGCCAAACCACAAATCCCTTTTATTTTCCTGCGAAAAAACAAACGATAACGGAAAAATCAAAATTAACATAAAAATCAATGACTTTTTCACGGAATTATAAACACCTGCCCCGGATAAATCAAATCCGGGTTTCTTATATTATTTGCTTCGGCGATTCTTCCCCACTGCATCGGATCATTATAATACCGATTCGCAATTCTGCCCAGAGTGTCACCGGGTCTTACGGTATAACTTTCGCGGTTTTGAACCCTGACAGGTTCGGGTCTTGTTACAGCTAACGGCTCGGGTTTTATGACAGGCGGCAATTCGATAGCGGAAATTTCTTCTATAGACATGTCCAAAGATGTATCTAAAGGAGCGTTCAATTGGTCGATTCTAAACGAACCGATACGCGAAAATCCCGATTCGCCCGAAAACACCGACTGAAAAACAGGGCTTACGCGCCAATACCATGTTCCCTGCCCAAGTTCCGAAATTATTAACGATGTCGCCGATGTCTGCCTTCTTATAAAAGGAGACGAAAAATCTTCTGCATTGCCAATCTCTATCAAATACCCTACGGCATGCTGCCTTCCTGTCCACTGAAACCGCAATTGCACATAATTATCGCGATAGCGGAACAGACTGCCGTTTGCAGGACTGGATAAAGCCGGACCCGACGAATCGACAATCGTAACCCATCCTCTTCTTAAAACCGCGTCATTGTAGGAAACGCGCCAATACCACTGACCCAAATCCAACGCGGCCTGCGCCGAATTCGCGGTTGTGGTAAAATCATTCACGATATTCTTAAAATCAAAGTCGCCCGAAATTTCCAGTCGCAGCGCTTCTCCCTGCGCAATATTCAGCCGGCTCCATTCAAAATCGACAATAAATTTTTCGCGTACGCTATTCAGATAACGCGCATTGTTCCATGGACGGCGCATAACAATTGTCGGGACAACGCGTTCAACACCAGCGGCGTCAAAAGAAACAACAGAACCCCCGGCAATCGGGCGGCTTTGCCCGTTTTGAATCAATTCGGCGGTTCCTTCATTTACCTGCACGTTGATTCCGTCAGCGCCTGCAGAAAGATCCAAAACTGCGCCCGACCTTGCATGAACAGACTGTCCCATCAAATTGAGAGTAATGCCGCCGCTGTCCGCGCCGCTTGAAACGCTGATGTTTCCTTCCTGCAGTTCAACCTGAAAAGAACCCGTTCCGTCCATCCTTGATTGAATGCGAATTAAAGTGTTCTCGCTTAAAAAAATGTCGTTATTCTCGATATCGATGGAAGCGGAAGACTGCTCTGCGGCGCGGATTAAGTCACCCGGGTAAACGGGCGAATCCACGAAAAGTCTTTCCCATAACGATCTGTTTTCGTGACGCCTTTGAATAATGTTGTTTCTGATTATTATAATGCCGGCAGGATCAACATCCATTAGCTCGATGGATCTCATCAAATCCTGCTGAAACAAATAAAGACCGAATATCGCCGTAAATGTAAAAACGATCAGAACAAGAACGTCAATAAACCGCAGTTTGCTGCTTGGGTACGGTGTCGGCGTTTTCTCGCTCATTCAAATCTCCTATCTGCCCGAAATAATGTATTTTGGTTCAGGAGAATTTCTGTCCAGCTTTAAGTTTGCCGGAGGTTCGATGCGTAAAAACCTTCTAAGCCTTGTAATGGATTTTGGTCCTTTATGATTTTTTGCAAAATTGATAACGGCAAACAGGCGCACAGGTCTTTCCTTTCCCTTAACGGTAACCGAAGGCATTTCTACAGTTATGAATTTTTTATTTACAAGTTTCCATGTATTCTCTCCGATTAAAATATCCACGCCGAATTCTTTGGTAAGCGATTCTATGCGAGACGCAAGATTGACAGGATCGCCTATAACCGTATATTCCATGCGCATGTCGCTTCCAAGCTGTCCTGCCGTAACGGTTCCCGTATTGATTCCGATGCCAATACGAATCGGCGGATTTTCCGGGTTGTCCTTTGTGCGTCCCTTGTTCATGCGGCTAAGAGCGCTTCTCATATATAAAGCCGCCTTGATGCAGTTATACGCGTCCTTTCTTGTTTTGCCCGTCGTGTATGCAGTTCCCCAATGCGCCATTAACGCGTCGCCGATAAATTTGTCCACAACGCCGTTTGTTTTTTCCACGCAATCGATCATCTGCGTAAAATAATTGTTAAGCCAGCTTACAATTTTATCGGATGCGTCGTCTCCGAACGAGTCGGTTATTTTTTCCGAGATTGACGTAAAATCGCGTATGTCGGAAAAGAAAATCGTGGCTTTCTTTAAAAACCCGCCCGGTTTGATTTCGCCGCGCATGGCTCTTACCGCAATGTCACGGTTTGTAAACCGTCCAAAAATATTTAGCGCTTTGCACATGCGATGAAAACTGGAAGTTAATACGCCAATTTCGTCATGGCTTTTCGGTTCCAGAGTGATTTTAAAAATACCGTCTTCGATATCGCGCGCGGCAATAGCCAGCGATTTTAACGGTATGGAAATGCTTTTTGCAAAAAACCAGATTAAAATAATCGAAATGCTCAAAACGGTAATCGCAAGATAAATATTGCGGCGCGTAGTAGCATCGATGTTTTCAAAAACCTTGTCGTATTCCACGCTTGTAATTACAATTGCGCCTGCCGTGTTAAGTTTTGTAAACGCGCCGAAAAACGTAACGCCGTCTTCGTCGGTGTATAAAATTTGCGCATTTCTTTCCGCGCTGCCCCATATATGCCTTGTAAAACGTTTGTCCGACATGTCCGCGCCTGAACGCACAACGTCAAAATCCGCATGAATCAAAACGATTCCCAAATCGTTTATCAAATACGATTGATTTACGCCGTATCCGTAAGAATCGTTAAGATCTGTCGGCGAAAAGACAACGCCCGCTCCTCCGTTTTCCCACGGAAAAAACATCGCCAGCACAGGCGCGCCGAAATTCTGCGCGGCGTTAACCAAAAGCGTTTCGCCGGCGGAAGAACGCAATAAAGAAACATTATGCAAATTGCGAAATTCGTTTGTCAAACCGGCATCGATATTATGCGAACTAAAAAAATCGCTGTTTGTTAAAATCTCGGCTTGCCGTTCCTGTCCGTGCGTTATAAAAAAAACACAGGCAATTCCCGGATTGCGTTCAAAGAAAAATTCCGCCGATTCGGCTTCAAAATTTATTCCGGCATTTGATTTTGTAATTGTGCGAATAAGTATCAGCGAATTTGAATGAATGTATTCCAAAGCCGATTCCGTCGCAATTGCAACGCGGCGGTTTGTTTCAAAATTGCTGTCTTCCGCCATCAGTCTTAGGTCTTCGCGTATAAGCCATGAAGCAAGGGTAATAATAGTGCCCAAGGAAATGAGCACGATAAATGTTATAATAACAATCAGTTTAGCGCCGATAGAAAAACGGACTTTCATTAAGCCGCTGTCTTTATTCTGTGCCATGACAGCATTATATCATGTTTGAATTTTTATTGCAATCTTCTCAATTGATTGTATGCCTGCTCTGCAAGACCAAAACCCGCGTTTTTGGTCAAATCTTTGGCGTATTCATCGTAAAGCATATCTTCATACATTTTGCCCGCAAAACCTTCTTCCACAAGCCCCGATTTTTGAACGGTGTTTCTCATGCTTGTTAAAAGATTTTTAACTAAAAAAGTTTCAAGCTCAAGACAAAGCTGAAAGAGCTTGTCGTTTTTATCAATCGGCTCCTGCGCATCGGACTGCGGACTGTAATGTCTTCTTAGCATGTCTTCGAATTTTTGCGGATCTTTTGCAGCCGCCGAATACGACGACGGCCTGTAATTTTCCATGTTCATCAATCCAAGATTGTTAAATTGATTGTTAATTTCCATTTAATTATCTCTTTAATGTTGTCGCAGTGCCAAGCATGCTGTCGCTTGTTTGAATTGTGCGCGAATTGAATTCATACGCTCTTTGCGCGACAATCAAATTAACCATTTCCGAAACAACGGCGACATTGGACATTTCAAGAAATTTATGCTCAAGCTGACCCATGCCTTCGTAACCGGGAACACCGGGAATCGCATCGCCCGATGCCTGCGTTGTCTTGAATAAATTTTCACCTATCGTGGAAAGACCGACAGGGTTGGGGAAACGGTAAAGCTCTATTCTGCCGACTTCAACTTCCACTACGTCATTGTCGCGCGGAACTTTTACGCTGACCAATCCGCTCTTATTAATATTGATGCTGTCCGGCAGAAAGTCTTGAGGCATGATTATATCGGGAATAAGCCAGTAACCGTTGCTTGTTACCATGCGTCCGTCGGAGTCCACCTTAAAGTTGCCGTTACGCGTATATGCAGTGGAGCCGTCGTACATTTGAATTTTAAAAAACCCTTCGCCTGCAATCGCGATATCGGTTCCAACGCCTGTTGCCTGCAAAGAACCCTGCTCAAAAACGCGCTGGGTATCCGCAAGCTTGACGCCGTGACCCATCTGAATCCCGACAGGAACAACGGTATCTTCTGTCGCGGGAGTGCCTGCGCTTCTTATCGTATGATAAATAAGATCTTCAAAATCGGCGCGCTGTTTTTTGTATCCGTGAGTATTAACGTTTGCAAGGTTATTCGAAATTACATCGATATTCGCCTGCTGCCCAATCATTCCCGAAGCGCCTGTCCATAAACTCCTAACCATTGTTTACCTCTTTGTCTTTATATTGATTGTTAACCAAATTTTGCAACTTGATTGATTAAAGTGCCCAGCATCGATTCTTCGGTCTGGATCACTTTTTGATTCGCTTCATAAGCGCGATTTACTTCGATCATATGAACCATTTCTATAACAGGATCAACATTGGATGCTTCTATAAATCCCTGTAAAACTTTGGGTCTTTCTTCTTCTGACAATAATGCGATGGGAGGACCGGATTCCGGAGTTTCATAATAAAGACTGGAACCCTGTTTTTTTAAATAACGAAGAAATTCAAACTCAACTATTCTAAGTCTGTCCAAAAGAACTTGTTCTTCCCATTGATTTTTTTCTCTTGCAACCATTACTTCCGGGTCGTCCGGGTAGATATTGTTTATATATATATTGCCATCTGCATCAATTTTAAAATTATTTGCCCTTACGCTGATTGGACCGTTTTCGCCGAGTACGGGATATCCTTCTTTTGTCAAAAGGAAACCCTCTTTTCCCAAAACAAACGAACCGTTTCTTGTATAACGTTCGCCGTAAGGCGTGGCGACCGCAAAAAAACCGTTGCCTTCCAGCATTACGTCAAAGTCGCTGTGCGTTTCTTTTGCCGCGCCTTGGGTATGAGTAACAAACAATTCGTTTAATTCGACGCCTGTGCCCAGTCTCCCGATTATGGGAGCGGCATCGCCCGAGCCGAACGGGTGCAAATAGACCCCGTCGTCGCTCTGCCGTCTAAGAAGCATTTCGGGAAAAGCCTTAAAAGACGCAACTTCCCTTTTATACCCGTCAGTATCTACATTGGATAAATTGTTCGCGACTGCATCAAGCCGCCATTGCTGCGCCCTCATTCCGCTGGCGCCTGTATACCATCCTCTAATCATATTTCATTATCGGCGGTTTTTTTTTGATATTAATGCCTAAAACTACCCTATTATTTTACTGATGGGTTCTTTTATTCCAGGCGGCGTTTATTTTGGATTTCTCGGCTTTGGTTATTTCGGCTGTCTGAACAGGTCCGCTTTGCGCTCCTGCGGCGGATGTTTTCTTGATATTCGGCGCCGGAAGCTTGTCGCTCAGTTCCTGCAGTCTATGCGCCACCATGTCATACTGTCCCGACACGACCAGATTATTGGCATGTTGAACCGCCAAATTTTTGTACTCCCTTATCAGCCTTCCGAATTCACCCCTGTCCTTAACGAGCTTGTGCTTGCTTACCTCGGCTTCCACATTAATCATTTTTTCCCTCTCAATAAAAAATGTTATATTCTGACGGGTATTATACCGTTTTTAGGTATGCGTTACAACTCTGTTTCTGCCCGCTTCTTTTGCCGCATAAAGCGCTTTGTCTGCGCCCGAAATAAATGCGTCAACGGAACTGTCCAGAGTCGGCGAGACAGAAGAAACGCCAATGCTTATCGTTACCTTGATTTCCCTTTGATCGATACTTGGCATTTTGGTATTTTCGATATCGCTGCGGATTTTTTCCGCAATGTCCAATGCGCCTTCCAAAGGAGTGTTGGGCATAAGCACCACAAATTCCTCGCCGCCCCAGCGCGCAACAAAATCGCTTGGACGGTTAAACGATTTGGGAAAAATGGCGGCAGCGGTCTGTAAAATCATATCGCCCTGCAAATGGCCGTAAGTATCGTTAATATGTTTGAATTTGTCCAAATCCATCATTAAAATGCTGATTGGCGTTTTTTCCCTTATGGCAAGTTTCCATTCCATGGTCAACCTGTCGTCAAAATTGCGCCTGTTTGCAATATTCGTCAACTGATCAATCATGCTTAGGCGTTCGATAATAATCATCTGATTGACAATTTGAATCTGATTTTGAACCCTTAATTTTACAATGGTGGGGCTAAACGGTTTTGTAATATAATCCGCCGCATCAAGGGCAAGACCTTTTTCCTCGTCTTCTTCGCTGTCCAGCCCGGTAATGAAAATGACGGGTATTTTTTGAATATCCTCGCGTTTCTTCATTTCCAAAAGCGTTTGATATCCGTCCATGCCGGGCATCAAAATATCAAGCAAAATCAAATCGGGTTTGTATTCTTTGGCTTTTTCTATTGCGCTTTCGCCGTTGGTTGCGGTAAAAATCGTAAAATCCTGTCCAAGTATATGGGTTAAAACCTTTAAATTGGCGTTTTCGTCGTCAACAATCAGTATGGAATTTTTTGCCTTTTCCATTACTTTCCCTTCCTTTGAGTTATTCAACGGGAGCAAACTCGTTCAGAACCATATCAAGCTCTGTCTTTAAAATGTTCAATTGATCGCTCGTTACAAGATTTTTTCCTTCTTTTAAATTGAGCTCAATATCCGCAGCCGTTTTTTGAAGAATTATTTTTCCAAGCTGACCCGCATTGCTCTTTAACGAATGCGCAGCCCTGTAAGCCTGATCAATATCCCCAATTTCCAGCGCATCGGTTAATTCCTTGTATTTATTCTTGTTTGTCTTATAAAATACCGATTGGATATTTTTAAGGAATTCCATGTCCGCTTCCAATTGTTTGCTGCCCTGATCTTCGCCTTCATTTTTAGGCGTCATATACTTCATCAGGCACCTCCATAATTCCTGTGATGTAAATGGTTTGCCGAC
>WQSP01000043.1 GCA_009787795.1 Treponema sp. | reverse complement strand
TCGTTCATCGCATAATCGATTGGTACGCCGTTTTTTAACAAAACGTATTTTGCGTCCTGACCGCCGATTTCAAAAATTGTTTCTACGCCCTTGTCAAAATACGTTGTGCCGACAGAGTGCGCGATAATTTCATTGTATACGCCCGGCGTTTCCAAAAATACGCCGAGGATTTCGCGGCTTGAGCCTGTTGTTGAAACAAGGCGGATATCGATATTTTTGCTGCCTGTGTCTTCGATTACTTTCTTTTGAATAATGGAAAGGCATTCTTTAAGCGCCTTTACAGGATCGCCGTGTGTGCGCCCGTAATGGCTTGCGACAATTTCGTCGGTTTCGATGTCGACAAGACACGCTTTTGTCGTAGTGGAGCCGCCGTCAACGCCGAGTATGTACTTGCGACCTGCCTGAACCTTGCCGTCTTTTTTATCGAAAACTTTTACCTTGTCTTTCCAGTCGCGTAACGCTCCAAGCGCGCCAAAACGTATTTCGTTTGCCTTAAGCAAATAATCGGCATGAGGAAGACTGCTTCCCGATTTTGGCGCCATAACAGCCGCGCCCAATGCTTCGAATACGGGAGCGCTTTCGGGGATTACAAATTCAATTTGAGGGGCTTTTTCGCGGATAAAACGGATGATGTGGCGGTTTAACGTAATGCCGCCTGTCAATACAACCTTGCCCGACGTTACTTTGGCGCGTTTTAAAAAGTCGATAACCTTTACCGCCATTACGTCGGAGAGAGAAAGAACGATATCGTCCTTAGTCGCTTCGCGCTTATTTAAGCGGTGGGTACAATCGCTCTTCATAAAGACAGAACAGCGCGTAGACAACGAATGCACCTTGGCGGTGTCGGGCACTTTATCGATGTCGTTTAAAGTCATGTCCATGCGGGCAAGCTGCTGTTTTAAGAATTCGCCCGTGCCGCTTGCGCACTTATTGCCCGAAAAACTGTTAACGATTTTGCCGCTTTCTGCGTCCAAAGAATAGACAATCAGGTCTTCGCCGCCCATGCTGACAACCGCATCGGCCTTTAAACCAAGAAATTTGAGGGCAGCCTCGACACAGAGCGGTTCCAAAGTGCCGCTTACTTCGAACATAAAGCGGCCTTCGTTGCCGGTAACAAGGGCAGGAATGCCCTCGCCTATCTTGCCTTCTGCCAAAAGGTTATGAACCGCCGAGCTAAAATCGCCTTCGTGGGGCGTTGCGGATGTCCATACCACTTTTCCGTCATCCAATAAAGCCATTTTTAGGCTTGTTGAGCCAATATTTATACCAAGTGATTGCATTTGGCATTTTACCCTGCCTGACAAGTTGATTCAAGGGGTTTTTAAGGGAAGCGGCGAACGCCCGGTTTACTGGACATTTTTTCATAAATAAAGCAAAATACAGAATATTTTTATCAAGGAGTTTAATTATGAAAATCGGAAAGACATTGCGGCATGCAGCTTTCGTTTTGTTTTGCGGATTTACCGTAATGGCGATTTTAGGCTGTTCGGGCGACCCCGAAAGACACTTTAAGGCGGAACCGGTAGAAGGAAAATCGGCAGGAATAGTTTCGTATGCAGGATCAAAATGGTCTGTAGATATCCCCTCCAGATACCGCGGCTTGCCGGTTAAATACATTGGAGACGATGCGTTCAGCACAAAGAACCTTGTAAAGGTCAGGATTCCGTCGGGCGTTGAGGCAATTTTTGACAACGCATTTTTCGGCAACCAACTGACAAAAGTTTCCATTCCGGGCAGTGTGACATACATCGGAGAAGGCGCTTTTTCGGGCAATTTGCTTGCAAGCGTAAGAATTCCCGGAAAAATCATGACGATCGAACCGAATGTTTTTTCCAACAACATGATTAAAAGCGTAACCATCCCGTCAAACATAACAAGCATTGGAGCCCGCGCCTTTGAAGGCAATCAGCTTTCGGGCATTGTCATTCCCGCAAACGTAACATATATAGGAGACAAGGCATTTCACAGCAATCTGCTGGAAAGCGCGACAATCGGAAACAATGTTGTATCCATAGGCGACGAAGCTTTTGGAAACAACAAACTTACAATGGTAATAATCCCCGAAAACGTGGCTATAATCGGAAACGGCGCGTTTGCAGACAACAAGCTTATAAGCATTACACTTTCGCAGAATGTAACAGGAATCGGAAATTATGCGTTTCTAAACAACAGTCTTGCAAGCGTTACAATCCCCGCAAATGTAACAGTTATCGGAAGCGGAGCGTTTGGCAACAATTCGGGGCTTTCGTCCTTTACATTCGCTTCAGGCAGCAAGCTGGAAACAATTGGCGGAAGAGTCTGGAACGACAGATGGAATGCGCAAAGATGGGAAGGTATGGGCGCTTTTGAAGGCACAAATATTTCCAGCATTACAATTCCCGAGACCGTGACAAACATCGGCAACGGAGCGTTTAACGGATGGACAGAAGCGCAGACAATACGCATTCCTTTTGCCACGATAGCGGAAGCAAATCGTTCTGCAGCCCAGGGCGGCTGGGGAACAGGCTGGAGAGCAGGCAACAATGCAACAATTCTGAACAATGCAGGGGAACAGATAAGCCAATGACGATTAAATTACCGGGTTTGAACTTAGGCAAAATTGTCTTCTTGGGTTTTTGCCTCTTGGCGCTAATCGGTTTTTTTCTGCCGGCTTTTAACGCGCATTTTTCGATTATGGAAACGACGCATACCTCAAGTTTCGGCATGGCATCTTTGTTTGACAGTTCGTTGAAATCCGCAAACCAAAACGATTTGCTTGGCCGGTTTGACGCAGGCGTAATAAATATACGGGAATTGACGGAACAGTTTCAGGTTAAAGACATTTTTGAAGACGCGATAAGACCTCTTGTTTTCGGCGCCGCATCGTACTTTTTGTCACTTTTTCTTTTGCTTGCCGTAATTGCGCTTTTCATTCTTGACAGGTTTAACCTGATTCGTTTTGTCCTGAATGTCCTTGCTCTTGCGCTGTTGATTGTATCGGGAGCGGCATTTCATGCCGTGCCCGAAATTGCACTCGACTGCCTGAGCTGCTCATTTGGCGAAACGGCAAAAGTTATTTTTGAAAATGCGAACCTTCATGAAATTCTTGTATTGGAATACGGCGCAGGCTTCGTTTTGACTATATTTGCGTTATGTGCAATGCTTCTTGCCGGTGCTGCGATTTTTGCAAGACAGCTGATTCCCGCGCAGGAAAAAAGCGTCCCTGCAAAACAGGAACCTGTACAGGAAGAGACTGTCGCAAGTCATGAAGAGCCTGTAATTGCGCAAGAGCCTGATCCTGAGGTTTCACAAGAACCTGAAGTAACAAGCGAGGAAGTAAAAGAGGAAGAATAACCGCAGGCAAGCTGCTTTCCAAGCCTCGATAAAACGGGTCCACGGATTTTCACGAAGAAAAAGCGGTTAACGGATATTATTTCATTGCGTTTTTTATTTATTCATATTAGTATGGATTTATGGGTGCATTACCAAAAGATGATCAGATTTTTACATACGCCGATTACAAGAACTTTGAGCTTGCCGAAGGAGAGCGATTCGAGCTCATTTACGGTATTGCTTATGCAATGGCAGCTCCCGGTGCAAGGCATCAGGAAATACTAATGGCAATATCAGGACAGTTTTATAACTACTTGAGGGGAAAGCCATGCAAGGTATACCCTGCTCCATATGATGTCAGGCTTTTTTACAGATCAGATGAACAGGATGATACTGTGGTTCAGCCGGACATCACAATTGTATGCGATGAAAAAAAACGCGGCAATGAAGGCTGCAGAGGCGCTCCCGATCTTGTCATAGAAATACTTTCGCCTTCCAATACAGCTATCGAAATGGAAAGAAAATTAAAGTTGTATCAGGATGCAGGCGTACGCGAGTACTGGATTGCAGATCCGGAAAACATGGGGCTTACCGCATATCGTTTTCAGGAAGGCGCGATATTGACATATACATATAAAAGAGACGCAACTGTTCCTGTCGGCATTTTTAACGATTTAAACATATCACTTGAACAGGTTTTTACCGAATAAAATCCAAAATCACTGTTTCATGTTTCCATTTCTTCCCTCCGATAATGTATTAAGGAAGAAATATGAAAAAACACAATGTCCTGTTGTTCGTATTCGCGGCATTAATCGTTTTGGCCTGCAAAACCGCAGAGCCTGTTGCGATCGAAGAGCCAATGCCCCCTCCCCCTGCACAGGGACATAATGGTCCTGTTCTCAGCGTGGCTTTCAGCCCGGACGGAAGCAGGTTTCTTACAGGCTCGACAGACAGTACCATTAAATATTGGGTAACCGGGACAGGCGAGCTTATCAGGACAATACGCGCACACGGCTCATGGGTAAATTCACTTGCATTCAGTCCCGACGGCGATTATTTTCTTTCTTCCGGAGCAAGCGACAGAACCGTAAAACTCTGGGAAACGGAAACGGGCGAACTTATAAGGACTTTTACGGGTCACGAAGCCATGGTCACTTCCGTTGCATTCAGCCCTGACGGAAGGCAAATCCTGTCAGGCTCGGTCGACAAAACGGTAAGACTTTGGGACAGGGCATCGGGAAGAACCGTAAGAACGTTTTGGGGCGATTTGGGGATGGTCACCTCCGCAGTTTTCAGTCCCGACGCCAGATATATCATTTTTACCGATCAAACGCCTTCTCTCGGGAATTTTGCCGCAACCCTAAAATTTTACGATCCATATACAGGAAGAGAAACAAGGACATTTTCAAGGTTCAGGGAAAGCATTTATTCGATAAGCTTTAGCCCCAACGGACATTATTTTTTGTTTGGTCTTGGCGACGGCACCATCAAAATGTTTGAAGAATCCACAGGCAGAGAGATCAGGGTTTTGTCGGGACACACAGGCTGGGTTCATTCGGCATGTTTCAGCCCCGACGGAAGACAAATCCTTTCCGGTGCAGGCGCGGGAGACAACACAATCAAGCTCTGGGATTCATCGACAGGAAGGGAAGTAAGAACATTCACAGGTCATGCAGGATGGGTCATATCCGTAGCCTTCAGCCCGGACGGCTCGCAAATTCTTTCGGGCGCATACGACAATACCGCAAGACTTTGGAATGCCCGAACAGGGGAAATAATAAGGGTTTTTGGAACCGAACACCCAAGACCCTAGTGTAGCCACGATTTGTTTTTTGTGATACAATCACTTTATGAAATTTAGATCCACGTTTGTTTTTCTCCTCATTTTACCCTTTTTTCTGCAGAATCTTTTTGCAATGGAAACAGGAGACGAATCTTCGGAATCGTCCTCTTTGCCCTCGGGGATTAGTGCAATCGAACTGGAAGCCGGTCTTGGAGCCGAATACAACAGAAGCAATTTCAACAACGGTTCCATAATGCTGATTGCAGGCATTGAATTCATCGACATGATTTTAATAAGAGGCGGCATTTCATACATACAAAGCACCCTAAGCACCGATTTGAATTCGTTTGTAAACGCAAGATTCTCGCCTTTTTCACGGCAATATTTGTCGCCTTTGAGTTTTGCGGCTTCGTACATTTACAATGGCATGATTGATCTTGACATTCATACTCATTCGATATTGCCCATGGTTTCGTATATGACCGATGTCGCGGGAGCTTCAGTCGGATTGAGTTTGAGATTTACGTCGTTCTTCGGCGAAAATCCGCAATTTGAAACCGTGCTTTCGTTCTATGCCTACTTTAATTTTATCAGAACGGAAACATTTGTTTTGGGTTTGGGTGCCGGAACAATGAATGATTTTAACGCAAGAAATATGGCTGCCATCTGGCTTAATCTGAACGCGGATTTTCGCCTGAACAAAAACTTTTCAATCCATAACGAAATCGAAATCATGCAAAGCGGCATGGACGGTTTGACGGCAACCTTTTACGGATTCGCATGGCGCGGGGGAGTAAAATACTCATGGTAAAACGAAATCCAATCATACTTTTATCTGTTTTTCTTTTAATCGCGGCCTTATTTGTTTTTGGCTGCAGCAACGATTTTTTCGGACTTGTTTATTCAAACGATCTCGACGAACGCCTGAATCACAAGGACGTAATGACATTTGTGAATGACAGCCCCGCCCTGTCACCGCTGGGCGACACCTATAATTTCATTGTTGTTACCGACACTCACATAGAAGACGGAGACGATTTTGGTCTTGGCGGCATCAAATCTGCCGTAATTGCGCATAACGCACGGTTTGTCGTTAATTTGGGCGACATCACGCAGCACGGAGCCGCTCACGACATTGATCTTTTTATTGAAATTGCCGACGATCTTGGCGTTCCGTTCTATCCTGTTATCGGAAACCACGATATTTATTTTGACACATGGCATGTATGGAGGGATAAAATCGGTTCCACCAATTACAGGATAAATTCGGGCTCAACCTCTCTTTTTGTTTTGGACTCCGCGAATGCGTTTATCGGAAAAAGACAGCTTGACTGGCTTGAAAACGAACTGAAAACAATCACCGCACCCGGGCATCGCGTATTTGTTTTTACCCATGCGCCGCTTTTTACAACCGGCATCAAAATGCAGCAGGTAACCGACTCCAGGGAAAGAGCGCGTGTTATTTCGATATTGAGAAACAGGGCGGACATCATGTTTATGGGGCATTCCCATCAGAGGGCGATAAATCGGGCCGGGAATGTGGAATATGTTACATTTGAGGATTTTAAATCGACAAAGATTTATACTGTCGTAAGAGTTACCCCGGCAGGCGTTTCTTACGAGTTCCATGAGTTATACTGACAGGTATGGCCGTTTACATCGAACCCAAAATATTAAAAGGCTTCAGGGATTTTCTTCCGGACGCGGAAATTGTCAGAAGAAATTTGACCGAAAAAATCGAAAATGTTTTTTGCAGTTTCGGTTTTGTCCCGATTGACACTCCCGCGATGGAGTACGCCGAAATTCTGCTTGGAAAAGGCGGCGGCGAAACGGAAAAACAGATTTACCGGTTTAAGGACAACGGGGAGCGCGATGTTGCGCTTCGTTTCGATTTGACTGTTCCCTTTGCACGCTTTATTGCCCTTCACCGCGCAGAGCTTACATTCCCTTTCAAAAGATACCATATTGGAAAAGTTTGGAGGGGAGAAAACACGCAGCGCGGACGGTTTCGCGAATTTACGCAATGCGATTTTGACATCATAGGAAGCGATTCTCCTTCTTCCGATTTTGAAATTCTTTTATTGATACAAACTACCCTTTTAAACCTTGGTCTTGAAATTACGATTCATGTAAATCATCGCGGTCTTTTTAACAAATTCCTGCAGCATATAAATCAAAGCGAAAAATTGGTCGATGTTCTTCGCACTGTGGACAAACTTTCCAAAGTGGGAGAAGAAGAAACAAAAAAAAGTCTTGAAAGCATTGCAGGCGAAGAAAACGCAAAAAAAATCCTGGAATTCATCGGAGCCAAAGGAAATTTTACCGAAGTTTTAAATCGCATAACGGAACTTTCGGGAGGTTCGTCTCCCGAATCGGATCGCCTTTTAACGTTATATGAATTCATGAAAGACGCAAATGCCGGTAATGCACCTAACAGCGAGCCGTTTGTTCTTGACCCGTCCATTACGCGCGGACTTGATTATTACACAGGCGTTGTTTTTGAAACATTTTTAAACGATCTTCCCGATATCGGTTCCATTTGTTCGGGCGGAAGATACGACAATCTTTGCGCATTGTATTCAAAAGAAAAGGAAACGGTAAGCGGCGTCGGCTCTTCTATCGGTTTGGATCGCCTTCTTGCCGCATTGGAAACTGTCGGCAAATTGCCCGCTGCAAAAAAACCGCAAATTGCAATCGCCTGTGTCAATGCAGAGAAATCGGGCGAATACCAGGCGCTTGCCCAAAGTTTCAGGAAGGACGGCATTAACTGCGAAGTCTTTTTGGACGCAGGCGCAGGCGGCGAAAAACAGCCTGTAAAGCAATTTGTTTTGGCGGAAAAAAAAGGCATCCGTTATGTGATAATCCCCGGCGACGAGCCGTTAAAAGACAAAATGACATTGCGCAATTTGTCAACAAGGGAAAACCGTGAAGTAAGCGTTGAAGAGGCAAAAAAAACATTAAAATGAAATTAACAATAACAATAAGCGGGATGGGATGCGCGGCATGCTCTGCAAAAATAGAAAAAGCATTGCGCTCCCTAAAAGGAATTCAAAGCGCGAGCATTAATCTTGCATCGGAAAAAGCGCAGATTGTTTTTGATTCGAAAATTTTAAATGCAAATCTTATAAAAAAAACGATAACCGGTTTGGGATACGGCGTAACGGATTCTGCAAACGGGGACAGCGAAAATATACGAAAAGAAAACGAAATCAGAATATTAAGGAAAAAACTTTTAATCGCATCCCCTTTTGCGCTTTTGCTTTTGTATTTGTCGATGACACCGATGATAACAATTGCGGATATTCCCTTTCCTTCATTTATATATCCCATGAACAATCCCCTTCTTTATTCGTTGCTTGAACTGGCGCTTGTCATTCCCGTTATTTACGCAGGGATAAATTTTTACATTTCAGGTTACAAAAACATATTCAAATTAAAACCAAACATGGATTCTCTTATTGCGATTGGAACATCGGCGGCAATCATTTTCAGTTTGTACAGCATATTCGAAATAATTACGGGAAACCACATGGCGGTTGAATCTTTATACTTTGAAACCGCCGCCGTAATCATCACTTTGATTCTTCTTGGAAAAACATTGGAAACAATTTCCAAAGGACGCACAGGGGATGCTTTAAAAAAACTGATGGCGTTAACTCCAAAAACCGCAATTGTTTTTGAAAACGGCAAGGAAAGGGAAACCCCGATAGAAGAAATAAAAAAAGGCGACATAATTTTTGTAAAACCGGGAATGAAAATACCTGTCGACGGAATTATTGTTACAGGGCAAAGCACGGTGGACGAAACAATGCTGACAGGGGAAAGCATTCCAATCGACAAGGAACCCGGGCACTTTGTGTTCGGCGGAACCGTTAACTGCTCGGGCGTTTTTCGCTTCAAGGCGGTAAAAACGGGGCAAAACACAGTCCTTGCGCAAATCATAAAACTTGTGGAAGACGCGCAAAATTCCAAAGCGCCGATTGCAAGGTTAGCTGACATTGTTTCCGGTTACTTTGTTCCTGCGGTTTGCCTTATTGCGCTTCTTGCAGGAATTTCATGGTACGCGATTGCACAATCGGGATTGGAATTTGCGCTTACAATTTTTATTTCTGTTTTAGTAATCGCCTGCCCCTGCGCACTTGGGCTTGCAACGCCGACTGCAGTAATGACGGGAACGGGAAAAGGCGCGGAAAACGGAATTTTAATAAAATCGGGTCAGGCTCTTGAGATAGCGGGAAACATCGACACGATTATTTTTGACAAAACAGGCACAATAACGGAAGGCCGTCTTGTCGTTACCGATATTGTTTTGGGAAACAGCGCATGGGGGGTTGGCAACTGGAAAGACTCGATGGACATTCATGACAGATTCTTGCAGCTTGCCGCCGCCGCGGAAAAGGTAAGCGAACATCCGTTGGGACAGGCAATTGTACGCGAAGCGGAAAAACGTTCGTTCGAACTTCCGGAAGTGACAGAATTTGTCGCAATATCGGGTCAGGGAATCAAAGCTGTTGTTGACGACATTCCCGTCTTTGCAGGCAACAAACTGTTCATGGAAAAAAACAATATCGCCCTTGGACAGCTTGAGGCAATTTACGACAGAATCGCATCCGAAAGAAAAACGCCGGTTTTATTTTCCATTCACGGAAAAATTGCGGGCGTAATTGCCGTCGCCGACGTAATCAGAAAAACAAGCAAGGACGCGGTTTTAAAATTGCGCAGAATGGGTATTGACGTTATCATGCTTACCGGCGACAACAGAATCACAGCAAGTTCGATTGCAAAAGAAGCGGGAATAGAAAACGTAATTTCCGAAGTTCTTCCGAACGACAAAATTTCGGAAATAAAAAAATTGCAGGCAAAAGGCAAAAAAACCGCGATGGTGGGTGACGGAATAAATGACGCTCCCGCTCTTGCGCAGGCCGATGTCGGCATTGCAATCGGAAGCGGAACGGATGTTGCAATAGAAACCGCAAGCATCGTTTTGATGAAAAACGATCCTGCCGACGTGGTATCCGCAATCAAATTAAGCAGACGGACAATTCGCGTAATCAAGCAAAATCTTTTTTGGGCGTTCGGATACAATGTAATCGGAATTCCCATTGCGGCAGGTTTGCTTTATGTTTTTGGAGGGCCGCTTTTAAATCCTATGTTCGCGGCTGCCGCCATGAGCCTTAGCTCCATATCGGTGCTTTTAAATGCGCTCAGACTAAAACTTCTCAAATTGTAAAAATTCGCAATTTGCCGATTTACCATATTAAAATTTGCCGGTATACTCCTTGTATGGCCAAAATAAACATGAAAACCCCTCTTGTCGAAATAGACGGAGATGAGATGACCAGGGTTCTATGGGAAATCATCAAAGAGAAATTGCTTCTTCCTTTTATTGATTTAAAAGTCGAATATTACGATCTTGGTTTGAAAAACCGCGACGACACGGAAGACGGCATAACCGTAAAATCTGCGGAAGCGATAAAAAAATACGGTGTCGGCGTAAAATGCGCGACAATTACCGCTAACAGCGCAAGAGTTAAAGAATACGATTTGAAACATTTGCTCCCAAGCCCAAACGCGACAATCAGGGCAATTTTGGACGGAACCGTTTTCAGAAAGCCGATTTCTGTGGAGCGGGTCAAACCTTCCGTTAATACATGGAAAAAACCGATTGTAATAGGACGTCATGCCTATGGTGACGTTTACAAAGCCGCAGAAATGGAAATTGACGGGCCCGGCAAAGTTGAACTTGTTTACACCAAGGCTGACGGAACGGAAAAACGCGTAAAGGTTGCCGATTTCAAGGGAAGCGGAATTGTTCAGGGAATGCACAATATTGACGATTCGATAAGAAGTTTTGCGCGCGCGTGTTTTCTATATGCAATAGAAGAAAAACTTCCGCTTTGGTTTGCGACAAAAGACACGATTTCAAAAATTTATGACGGACGCTTTAAGACAATTTTTAACGAAGTATATGAAAGCGAATTCAAGGACAAATGCAAAGCCGCAGGAATCGAATATTTTTATACATTGATTGACGATGCGGTTGCGCGTGTTGTAAAAAGCGAAGGCGGCTTTTTGTGGGCATGCAAAAATTACGACGGCGACGTTCAAAGCGACATGATCGCAAGCGCGGCGGGAAGCCTTGCAATGATGACAAGCGTACTTGTTTCACCCTCGGGCGTTTTTGAATACGAGGCGGCTCACGGCACTGTACAGCAGCACTACTACCGCTGGCAAAAAGGCGAAAAAACAAGCACCAATCCCGCAGCTCTAATTTTTGCGTGGACGGGCGCTCTTTCCAAACGCGCAGAGCTTGACAACTTGAGCGACTTGGCCGATTTTTCGAGACGACTGGAAAAATCGGTTCTTGGCACTATCGAAAACGGAATAATGACAGGAGATTTGGCGCGGCTTTCTGATCCTCCTGCGGAAAAAATTCTTAATTCATGGGAATTCATCGACGCAATAGCCGAGAGGTTAAAATAAAGGCAATGGAAAAATTACAGGCGAAACTAGTATTGGAAGACGGCAGTGAATTTGCAGGCTGGGCTTTCGGCAAAACGAAAAGCTGCGCAGGAGAAGTTGTCTTTAATACGGGAATGTCGGGGCTTGTTCAGGCTGTCACGGACCCTGCCTGCATGGGACAAATTTTTGTTTCGACATGGCCGATTGCGGGAAATGTCGGCGTTAATGCGAATAAAAACGGCTCTTCCTTATTAGATAAGGAATACGATCTTCCTTTATTTTTGGAATCGGAAAAGATACAAGTAAGCGGACTGATAATTTCCGACCTCTGCGAAGAGCCAAGCCATTATGCGATGAAACTTACCCTTTCTTCGTGGATGGAAAAATGCGGCATCCCCGGCATTTACGGAATCGATACCCGCGCTGT
>WQSP01000042.1 GCA_009787795.1 Treponema sp. | reverse complement strand
CCCCGGCTCTTTTATCAGTTTGGATCGTTTCACTGTTCGGACGGCATGCTGACTTTCTCCAGAACGGAAAAAGACAAAGTTACACTGTACCATTATGATACGTTCCGCGAAGTAATGGAAACAATGGTATTAACAGAATATTTGCCGGGCGTTGCAATCGACAATTTTATGGTTGCGCAGCTTGTTCAAAAAGACAAGCAAAATTACGCGTATGTTCTTCGTGACGGCGATATATACGAAGTAAAAAACGGCGGAACACCGCAGCTTCGCGCTTCATTCGACTGGACTTTAAGCGAAGGCGGAATTATTCCATGGTTTGTTTTTTACGATATAAACGGCTATCTTGTTTTCTTTGACATGGCTTCCAATGCGATATTGCGCATTACAGATAACGGATTGCAGCATGTTGTTCCGTATGAATTTTTTACGCCGTTAATCGAACAGGGTGAAACATCGGCGTTAAAAGGATTCGGTTATTTTGGGAATATTTATGCGGGCGTTTTCGGCGATGTTGTATGGATGTACGACGGCAGCGAATTTACGGCTTATGACGGGAAACTGCTTCTTCCGCTTTCAGAAAGATTTCGCATAACGATTGTTCAGATATTGACAGTTATTGGAGCTCTTGCGTTTATTGCGGGGCTTTGCATACTGTTTATCGGAATTCTGGACGGTTACATTTCGCTCTTTATCAAATTATCTGTCTTTATTATTCCTTTATTGATAATCGCGTTTATCATTGTGTTCACGCTTACTTTTAACATTATGACAGAGCAGCTTAACAATTCGCTTTACAACGAAATGACGGGGCTTGCGGTTCTTTCCGCCAAATCAATAAACGGGGACGACCTTGATAAAATAAATTCAATCAAGGATGTTCACAGCGATGAATACAAAAGGCTTGCCGAAAAAGTAAAGGAAATCGTAGGATACAACGCAAATCCATGGAACCAGGCATATTATGCGGCTTTGTATAAAGGCGATAATTTTGAATATATCATCGTAATCTCGGAAGAAGAGTGGAATCTCTTCCGTACGGACGAACCCATTACAGGGGAAGAATTGGAAAAATTAATGAGCGGTGAACCCATTGTAAATACTTCCGAGCTGATTAACGGCAAATGGACTTTTGCAAACACTCCTGTTTACAACAGCGCAGGCAAAGTTTCGGGAAAACTTGAAATAGGCGTTGATATGACAGGACATGAAATCGGAAGCGCAATGTTAAAAAGATACGTCGCATACATAGTTGCTGTAATCTGCGTAATTATACTTGCGGCCCTTTGTGTTTTGATTTCTGTAATAATAAAGCGGCTTTCCGCAGTCGGCAATGTTTTGCATAACATTGCAAGCGGAGACAGAACAGCGCGCGTAAGTTATTTGGCGCGTGACGAACTTGGCAAGGTAAGCAATGGTCTTAACAACATGGCGGAAGAACTGCAATTCCAATTCGACCGCATAACAAGACTGAATGAATCTACCATTAGGTTTGTGCCTGTTCAATTTATGGAGCAGCTTGGCGTTTCCGACATTACAAAAATGAACCTTGGCGATAACGTTCAAAGGGAAATAAATATTTTATTCTTTGATATAAGGTATTTTTCCGTTAACTCTGAAATGATGACTGCGCGCGAAAATTTTGAATTTATAAATAAAATACTCGGCATCGCAGGACCGATTATCCGCAAGCACAACGGCTTTGTCGACAAATACATAGGGGATGCGGCAATGGCGCTTTTTGTAAACGGAATGGAAGCGGTCAAAGCCGGCATCGAATTGTATCAGACTCTTGTAATAGACGAGAATACAAAAGTGAATATCGGGGTTGACGGCATCAATATCGGCGTTGGCGTTCACACAGGTTCCGTCATGATGGGAATTGTCGGCGAAAACGAACGTTTGTCAAGCACTGTGATTTCAGCTAACGTAAATCTCGCTTCCAGAATTGAAGGTTTGACCAAACAGACAGGTTCCGGTCTTCTTATTTCCCGTGACACGTTAAATCAGCTTGCCGGCAACGAATCTATGTTTAATTATCGTTTTGTCGGAATGATACAGGCGGCAGGGGTCAACGTAGTTATCGGATTATTTGACATTCTGGACGCTCTTACTCCCAAAGAAAAGGAAATGCGTCTTTCCACAAAAACAATATTTGAATCGGGCGTGCGAAAATACCACATGAAGGATTATGCAACCGCAATTCAGCGTTTTGAGGAAGTTTTGGCGTCGGATCCAAACGACATCTGCGCCGCGCATCATCTAAAGGAAGCTCATGAACATCTGCAAAATCCGAATCTTCCGAGCGTATTTATCTTTGGCAGAAAATAATGGATAGCGAAAACACGCCGCAGACTGCAAAATCTCTTGTGCGTCACGGATCGGCGCTTTCCCTTCTTACATTGGTATCGCGCATATTGGGTCTTTTAAGGGAGATGGTAAAGGCGCGGTTTCTTGGAACCACTGCCCTGTCCGACGCATTCTCTGTCGCGTTTATTCTTCCAAATTTATTCCGCCGTCTTTGCGCGGAAGGCTCGATTGCAGTAGCTTTTATTCCAACATTTAAAGAGCATTTAATAGAAGGCGATAAGGAAAAAACCCGCGAGTTTTTATCGTGCACGTTTACTTTCCTGACTTTTTTTGTAACGGTATTAGTCTGCCTTGGAATACTTTTGGCTCCATTCCTTGTAAAAATTTTCGGAGTGCAGGAATACGACGAAACAGTTCTATTAACAAGAATCATGTTTCCTTTTCTGGGATTTATTTCTGTAGCCGCGCTTTTTCAGGGAATATTAAACAGCGTTCATATTTTTACGCCTTCCGGGCTTGCGCCGATTTTATTGAACATTTCCACGATTGTTTGCGCATACGTTTTGAGTCCTTACACGGCAAACCCCGCGCGGGCAATGGCGATTGGCATCATTATCGGAGGATTTTTGGAAGGCGCAATTCAATTGCCGTTTATTGTCAACAAGGGATTTAAATTCTTCATTACGGGTTTAAAACGAGCCGTAAACAATCCGGGCGTAAGAAAAGTTCTTCGCCTTATCGGTCCCACAATAATCGGAATGGCGGCATATCAACTGAACGACGTTGTTTCCACAGCGCTTGCGGGAAGAGCGGGCGAAGGAACCGTGTCCAGTTTGCAGTATTCGCTTCGCCTTCAGGAGCTTTTTCTTGGCGTGTTTGCGGTTAGCATCGGCACCGTGCTTCTTCCCAATCTGACAGAATACGCAAAAACATCGCAATGGGAAATTTATAACAAGCGTCTTGTTTCCAGCATTAATATAATTGCGCTTATAACGATTCCTGTTACATTTTTTTCCTTGCTGCAGGGCGAAAATCTTATTCGCCTGCTTTTCCAAAGCCGCAGTTTTGATGATACTTCCGCAAGGCTGACGCTTGCAGCGTTTACTTTTCACATGCCGGGATTATTGTTTATCGCGCTTAACAGAATAATCGCGCCTGCGTTTTATGCGCAAAGCGATACAAAATCACCCACCCTTGCGGGAATCATTTCGTTTGCGGTTAACATTACGCTTGCCGCTGTTTTGGTTGGAAGGTTTAAAGGAGCAGGAATTGCGTTTGCATTGACAATAGCAAGCGCGATTAATACGATTATATTGATTATAATGCTTGGTAAAAATCCGAATGTAAAAATTGGAGCGGTAATCGGCCCTTCCCTCCTGTACATTTTAAAAATGCTGATTCTTTCCGCGCTTGCGCTTGTGCCGCTTTGTTTTATTTCTCCTTTGTTATGCGATTATTTTGCAGGACACTCGCGGATAATCACTTACGGAGCGCCGCTTGCAATTTGCGCGTTTCTTTATTTTATTTTGGGGCTTGGAATGCTTGCCATTGTAAAGGATCAAAACTTTTTGGGCGTAATCAACATGATAAGAAAAAAGGGAACGTGACATGCAGGACAAAAATATTCGATATAAAAATCTTCCCGTCGTAGTGCTTGCAGGCCGTCCCAATGTCGGAAAATCCACGCTCTTTAACCGCCTGCTTCGCAAGCGAAGAGCTATTACAGACCCGACTCCCGGCGTTACGCGCGATCCTGTCGAATCGGACTGCCTTTTAACTGACTTAAAACCTGTTCGCCTGATTGACACAGGCGGTTTTAAGCTTGCGGACTGCGACAGCCTCGACAAACAGGTCGTAGAAAAAACTCTTAACACAATAAAAAAGGCAGACCTTATAGTGCTGCTTTTGGAAGCGGGAGAAATAACAAGCGAAGATGAAGAATTAATAAGCCGTCTTCGTCCTTACTTGAATAAATTGATAGTCTGCGTAAATAAAACGGAAGGCGGCCGTCTTCAGGCGGACTCGTGGAATGTGCTTTCGTTCGGTTTTGAAAAAGTTATAATGATTTCCTCCGAACACGGCGACAATGTTGGAGAACTTTCGCAGGAGATAATCAGGCGGCTCGATTTTTCCAAGGTTGAAGAAGACAACCGCGAAGAAGAACAGACAATCCGCATTGCGCTATTGGGAAAACCCAACACGGGAAAGTCAACTCTTTCCAACCGTTTAACGGGAGCAAATGCTTCCATAGTAAGCGACATTCCCGGCACCACAAGAGATACCGTAGAGGGAAATTTTACATGGAAGTCGCGCAATTTTATCATACTGGATACTGCAGGCATCAGACGCAAGGCAAAGGTGACGGAAAACATCGAGTACTATTCCGTGAATCGCGCGATTAAAACAATCGATAACGCGGACATCGTCGTTTTGATGATTGACGCGGAAGAGGGTCTTTCCGATCAGGATAAAAAAATCGCGGCACTTGCTCATGACAAAGGAAGGGGCATAATTTTTGCGCTTAACAAATGGGACTTGATGCTGGATGCATCTCTTAGAGGAGCCGATTCAAAAAATATTTTTAAAACCGCAGAGGACAAAATTCATTTTCAGTTCGGGCAGATGGAATATGCGCCGATTGTTCCTGTCAGCGCAAAAGACGGAACCGGCGTGGATAAAATCCTTAACACCGCTGTAAAAATGTACGCGCAGCTTAATACATTTATAACTACATCGCAGTTAAATCAGTCTTTGGAAGTCTGGCTTACGGAGCATCCTCCGCCTTCGGGCCCGCGCACGCGCTTTAAGGTAAAATACGCCGTGCAAAAATCGGCAAACCCGGTGCATTTTATTTTCTTCACATCACGCACTCAGGCGGTGAGCGACGCGTATGTATCGTATCTGCGAAACCGTATACGCAAAGATTTGGGGTTTTCCATGGTGCCTGTCATTCTGGAAATCAAAAGTTCGTCGGAAGACAGGAAGAAATAAAGAAAACCCGATATCAAAAGACACCGGGTTTGATTGCTAACAATTATTGTTAATTACTGTAACACACCATTAACTACTCTGATAGTGTTGTTGGTATATGCGTTTGAACCGTTAGTAGTTAAAGGAATATTTGTACCGTTCCATGTTTCGCCTGTAAATGTTCCATATTGAGTAGTTCCACCAGTACCTTGTCTGAATAAAACTGCTCCTCCTATTGCTGTCGAAATAAAATCTCCACTCACAGTATTCCTTAAAGTAGCATTACTCTCGTTAATACCATAAATAATTCCGTTAATAATTCGGATGGAACCACCACTATTAGCCATTCCTCCGCCATAATCAGCTTCCTTATTGCCTGATATTTCTCCACCATACATAAGGAAAGTTGCATTAGTAGAAACGGCTATTCCGGAACCATAACCGTAACGTTTTGTACCAACACCAGTATAGTCAGTATTATAGCACATATTATCGGAAATTTTCCCATTATTTATAGTAAAAGTTCCTCCTTGCTTAACATATACACCACCGCCATAAGCGTAGAATGTGGAAGAAGTACATACATTTCCATTTATTTTTCCTCCATGCATTATTAAAGTTCCCTCTTGATCAACATATACACCGCCGCCGAGAGTGCCTTCTGTTAAAGAGCTTGTAGAAGTATTATCGTTAATTTCTCCGCTATACATGACAAATCTTCCACTATTCAGTATAAAGACACCACCGCCATAACCGCTATTATTTACGCCAGATACAACGGCATTTACATTACCGGTAATATAACCATTCATTAATTCCACTGTTCCATTATTAACAAGAAGCAACGAGCTATTATTATTTTGTGTCGCTCCATTATGTCCATTTCTCAGCCCTTGTAAAATTAAATGTTCACTATTAATAATAAGTTTCTGGTTTGTATCAATGCGTAATAAGTTTCCTTGGCTGGTAAGAAACAATTTACCGCTGCCTTTTAAGGTTACATTTAATGAATCGTTTTTTGTTTCGCCAAAACTAATTGCTGTGCTTCCAGTAACTCCAATATCACCATTGACGGTAAGCGTATAGCTGCCTGTCTTTCCGTTAAGTTCATTTATAGCGGTAACCCAGTCTGCAGTACTTGTTATGGGAAGAGGGTCTTCGTCAATTGTTTCAATATGCGATGAATTATTTTTACATATTCTTGCTTTTATGCCTTCTGTCAAAAATGTGGCGGTTGTTACCCAATTTTCCCAACTGTGTCCAAACGCCCCATTTACGCGTGTCTCACTATTACCTTCTTCGCCGCATTCATGAGTGCAAAATCTTTCGTCTAAACCTGCTGTTGTGCAAGTAGCAGCATCAACCTCAACCCAATGATCTGTAAAATGATGTCCGCGTTTTTCCAGAGTATCACCGGTTATTAAGTAATCACAGGTGTCACGTTTACATTTGATTGTTCCATATCCGTCTAACAAGCAAGTCGGAGCAACGCCATCCAAAACTTCAATGTCGTGCTCATTTTCATCTATGCCTACTTCGTCTGTTTCTTCTTTTTCGCAAGCCTCGCATTCCTTTGTTTTAATACCCGCAAAAACACAGTTGGGAGGCTCGGTTACATCCCATTCTCCCCACTTATGTCCAAGCGCAGAAAAATCCACATCAATATCACTGATACCGCAGCCACTGCGTATACAATCTCTTGAGCCGTGTCCGCCCTCTTCGCAAGTCGGCAGTATTGAGCCTTCTATATACTCCCAATTATGACCTTGAGCCGGATCGCCTGTTTCCGTTTCTGTGTCAGCATCAGAACATTTCTTACATGTCCTTGTTTTAATACCTGCTTCCGTACAGGTAGGAGCAGCTGTTTGCAGATATGCATTCCATTCGTGCGTACAGCCGCTGCTTGTGTTATTTTCACCATCACCACATGCTGACACGATGAATCCGAAAAACGCAATCATGGCAATAATCAGCCATAATTTGCTTTTGTTTCTATTTTCCATAGAAACCCTCCTTCTGGTAAATATTATTATACTCTATTATATAGAGTATTACTTTATTTAAAACTATTGTCAAGACCAGCTCAGAATATACAATAAAATAGGTTTAGATGACCGATTTATTACAATGAAGATCAAATTACGGCATATTTTAGCCACAAATATTAAAAATCACAGGGAATTATTGGGTATTTCTCAGGCCAAATTAGCGGAAATCGCAAATATTGCACCGGGTTATGTTGCGATGATCGAGTTGGAAAAAAGCTTTCCTTCTGATGACGTACTGGAACGTATAGCCGCCGCTTTTAAAATTGCTCCAAATGAATTATTTTCAAATACATCCCTTCCGATAGAGGCTGCGCGAATTTTACAAAAGTCCATTTTAGAGGACATTGATAAGGCCGTAAAAAATCAGATTATCAAATTCGAAGCTAAATACCGTGTTTGATTGACATTTCCGTTTTTTCAAGCCAAAATAAACCATGAACCTTGCAAACCTGTTAACCTTGTCGCGAATTGTCCTCGCCCCAGTTTTCATGGTGATCTATCTTGTGCCGAAGTCTTATGCAATAACGATACCTGTCCTTTGGGTCATTTTTCTTGTCTCGGAGATAACCGATTACTTTGACGGTCTTGCCGCACGAAAATTAAAACTGACAAGCGACTTTGGAAAACTTTTTGATCCATTTGCAGATACGCTTGTGCAGACAACGTGTTTTCTTTGTTTTTTGATTGACGGCGTTTGGGGAAGCGGAATAGTTCCCGTAATTCTTTTCCTGCTTGTAGTTTACCGTGAGTTTGCAATTTTGTTCCTTCGCAACCTGATGTTAAAAAAAGGCGTAACTTTGGGCGCGCGAATGTTAGGCAAAATAAAAACTGTCGTGTACATTTTTGCGGTAGGCGCAACCCTGCTTGCCGCAAGCATTGAACGTCTAAATGTTTACGAAAATCTTTTACCTTATTTTAAGACAGGCGCATTTGTAATTTTCATAATTTCTGTAACATTGGCTGTCATATCATTTTTTGATTATGTTATTATTTACAGGAAAACCGAAAGTGCAAAATGACAAGCCCGATGAACCTGTCAGGAAATTCAGCGCTCCCGGAAGAACGGAACTTGCAGGAAACCACACCGATCATAACCATGGAAAAGTGCTTGCCGCATCCATAAATCTGGAAGTAACCGCCGAAGTCCAAAAAACAAACGACAACACGGTATTCTTCCGCTCGGCAGGTTTCCCCGACGTAACGGTAAAACTGACAGATTCAAACGGCAATTATGATTTAAAGCCCAAACCCGAAGAAACGGGAACAACAGAAGCCCTGATACGCGGAATTGCGGCAGAAATGCAAAAGCGCGGGAAAAAAATCGGAGGCTTTTCAGCTAACGCTGTAAACAAAGTAATGGCAGGCTCGGGGCTTTCGTCATCCGCCGCGCTTGAAATACTAATAGCGTTTATTTTCGATTCGCTGTATTGCGATTCACATCGCGGCGATGAAAAAAACAATTCTGCGAACCTTAGCGCATTGGAACTTGCGCAAATCGGACAGATAGCGGAAAACGTCCATTTTGGAAAACCCTGCGGGTTAATGGATCAGATTGCCTGTGCTGCAGGCGGCGCGATCGCAATAGATTTTAAGGACGAAAAAAATCCCATCGTGACAAAAATCAATTTTGATCCTTGTGCTTGCGGCTACTCTCTTTGCGTTGTAAACACAGGCGGCAGCCATGCGGATTTAACCGCAGATTACGCGGCAATTCCAAATGAGATGAAAACGGTTGCCACTTTTTTCGGCAAATCCGTTCTTGGAGAACTTGATAAGGAAACAGTTTTTTCCCGCGCCGCCGAAATACGAAAACAAAATGGAGACAGGGCGTTACTTCGCGCGCTTCACTTTTTTGATGAAAACGAACGGGTAGACGCAATGTCGCAAGCGCTAATAAAAACCGATAACGCCGATTCAAGCGCGGCGAAAAAGGAAGCCTTTAACAGTTACCTTGATTTGGTCAACGAATCGGGTGACTCGTCATGGAAACTTTTGCAAAACGTATATTCGCCATGCAGCCCCAAAAATCAGGGCATCACAACCGCGCTTTCGCTTACCAAAGAATTTATTAAAAAACAAAAACTTCGCGCCATACACCCTGGCGCATGCCGGGTTCACGGCGGCGGTTTTGCAGGCACCATACAAGTTTATATCCCGGCAGAATCAATGGACAATTACCGCGCCAGCATGGAAGCCGTCTTTGGCGCAAACTGCGTGACGCAGCTTCATATCAGACCGCATGGCGCAATAGAGCTTGTGTAATGAGGTTGAATATCACCGTTCCAAATTGATATAATACATAAAACGCCAAGATGGCTCAGTTGGCAGCGCAGTTCACTCGTAATGAACAGGTCGGGGGTTCGATTCCCCCTCTTGGCTAGAAGATTAACAACATGCTAGAAGGCGATTCCCCCTCTTGGCTGAAAATTAATTAAAATTTTTTCTTCTTTTTACAGAAATACAAGGCAAAAACCTTGACAGAAAATACAAGACGCTGTATATTTATTGTTGAATAGTTGCTCATACATTGGAGGGATTCAAATGAAGGGAAAATCGCAAGTCTCGCCCAAGGTACGGACTTTGGCGCCTGTTTGCGCCAAAGAGGCGAATCACGAAGAAGTTGTTAAAAAAGTGCGCAAGGTAATGCCAAAAGAAGAAGAGTTTTACGATCTTGCAGACCTGTACAAAATGTTTGCGGACAGTACCCGCGTTCGTATTTTGTGGGCGCTTTCCAATGCCGAGTTATGCGTGTGCGATATAGCTATTCTGCTGAATATGACCAAATCCGCAATTTCGCATCAATTAAGGGCTTTGCGGCTTTCCAATCTTGTTAAATATGCAAAACGCGGAAAAGAAGTATACTATTCGCTTGCAGATAACCATGTAAAGGATATTTTCGAAAAAGGTTTTGAACACATTCATGAATAAAAAGGAGTAATTATGAGTCACGAACACAGCCACAATCATTCGCATGGGCACGGGCATTCCCATTCGCACGACAGCGAGAAAAATATCGGGGTGGCGTTCTTTTTGAATTTTTCATTTACAATTATCGAGCTAATCGGCGGATATTTGACAAACAGCGTTGCGATTATTTCCGATGCCATTCACGATTTCGGCGACAGCATATCTCTTGCTTTTGCATGGTATTTTCAAAAATTATCAAAAAAGGGACGAAACAAACAATACAGTTACGGTTACAAGCGCTTCTCTCTTTTGGGAGCGATTATAACTTCCGTCGTGCTTGTTGTCGGCAGCATTTTTATTTTAATGGAAGCAATTCCGCGTATCCTTGACCCGCAGGAAACAAACGCCAAGGGTATGTTTATTCTTGCCATTGCAGGAATAGTGATAAACGGAGCTGCGGTTCTTCGTACAAGCAAAGGCAAATCCATAAACGAAAGAGTTGTTTCGCTGCATTTGCTGGAAGACGTGCTGGGATGGATCGCGGTTTTAATAGGCTCAATATTGATTCATTTTACCGGTTTGACTATTTTTGATCCGATTCTTTCGATTGGCATATCGATATTCGTTTTATTTAATGTGTTACGGAATATTAGGCAAATTCTACCGATAATTCTGCAGGGCACTCCTCGCGAACTGGATCAGGAGCACATTATAGAAGAAATAAAAGAAATCGAAAACGTTTCAGGCATTCACGATCTGCATATTTGGTCTTTAAGCGAAGAATACAATGTGCTGACTATTCACATAACGTTAAAACAGGCAATGCCAATGAACGAACTTGTCCCGTTAAAAGAGCGAATCCGCTCAATACTAAAAGAAGAAGGCATTCAGCACGCAACCATCGAGTTTGAAACGCCCGATGAACATTGCGGTTTTGAAGAATGCCTGAAAGAATAGCCGCTATCTTAGAACGCGGACGCGCACATTGCTTAACATTGCGCGCTCTGCGGTTGTGTCCCTTTCGCCCGATACATATTCAACGCTTACCTGCGGAGTGGCGGCACCCTGACCAAGGCGGACAGGCGCGCGGTAATAAACCTGATTTTCCCAGCGCAGCGTTCCTTCCAAAACGATAACATAATCACCGGCAGGAACAGCCGCGCCTGCGTTGTTTGTTCCGTTCCATGTATAGGTGAGCGCTCCGGTTGCAGGAGTTGCGCCGCTTACGGCATCAACAGATGCGCGCGGCATATTTGCAAGATTGGAGATTCTTACCCACAGGGGAATCGAAGTCGGACGGCGCGCATAGCCTCCCTGCGCTGTCCATCTTGCGGCATAAATGGTTTTAACAAGCTGTCCGCTTGAATCCTCGATCCATATTGCAAACTGATTGCTTGCAGGACCTGTCTGCCGCGTAAAGGTAAAGGAAATTTCAGCGGCATTCTGCGCCGCTGCGCTCGCCGCAGCAATAATCGCTAATATAAAAACAATAAAAAACTTTTTCATGTAACCTCCGTTTTTTAAATTATACTGTGTTTATAAAAAAAAAGTAGCCCAGCACTTACCGAGTACATATTATAAACAATCGTATTGATTGAAAAATAAGTACTCGGTAAGTGCTGGGCGCCTTTCCGAGAGACGTACAATTTTGCAGAGCAAAATTGTAGCGAGTTTGCCGCAAGCGACAAACTCGACACAAATTACTGCAGAAGCGAAAGAACCGATTGACCTCTCTGATTAGCCTGTGCCAGCATTGCTGTTCCAGACTGAGTAAGGATCATGTTCTTGGTGTAACCGACTG
>WQSP01000041.1 GCA_009787795.1 Treponema sp. | reverse complement strand
ATGAAAGTAATCAGGGCAAAAGTAATGGGGTTTTGTATGGGCGTAAGGCGTGCTGTAGAAATGACATGCGCCGAAACTCAAAAATGCTCATCTGTTTATACCTTTGGTCCTTTAATCCATAATCCAAAAGTGCTTTCCGATCTTGAATCGCTTGGAATACAATCGATTGAATCTTTAGAACAAATACCGCGTAATAAGAACTGTTCTGTGGTTATCCGCGCTCATGGAATTGATCCTGATGCAGAAAACGAATTATACAAAACAAATGCCCGTATTGTTGATGCCACTTGTCCTAACGTAAGGGTAAGCCAATTAAAAGCACAAGAGTATGCCCGTGATGGATACTGTCTTTTTTTGGCTGGAGAAAGCGAACATGCAGAGATAAAAGGCATCATGGGTTATGCCAAAGCCTCGGGCGCTTCATTCTGCGAAGCGGTCTGCAATGCAGAAGAGGCATTAAAAACCGCAAAAAAACTTTATGGTCAAAATACAGACGCTAAAACGGCGCTTCTTGGTCAAACAACGATTTGCGAAGACGATTATCAAAAAATCGGCAAGGCAATAGAAACGTTTTTTCCGAATTTAAAAACAGATCAGACAATTTGTTCTGCTACTACAGAACGGCAAAATGCATTGCGCGATTTAACAGACAAAGCAGACTGCATTATTATCGCAGGCGGTAAAAAATCCGCAAATACAAACCGCTTGCTGGATATTGCAAAAGCGTCCGGCAAACCATGCGTACTTGCCGAGAATTCAGAACAAATACCGCATGAATTTTTTAATTACGAAACAGCAGGTTTATGCGCAGGCGCATCTACGCCTGACTCGGTTATTGAAGAAATTGAAAACAAACTTTTAATTCATGAAAAAACCACAGAGGTCACGGAGAAAAAATAAAAATATTTAATTACAACTCCGTGTATTCTGTGATTCTTCTTTTTAACCTATCGTCATTTTTTTCTTCTGCTGTTTGATCTTTTGGTTTTCCCAGAAGTTCACAAAGCCCGATACGATAAACAGCGTGGTATAAACGCCCGATAACATGCCAACCAGCAATGCAAGCGCAAAATCTTTCATTGAGCCCGTTGTAAAGATAAACAATGCAAGAACCGCAAGCATTGTGGAGGCTGTCGTAATAATCGTGCGTCCCAAAATGCCGGTAAGCGAAATGTTGATAATGTCCTTGAACGAATTATCCGGATTTACGCGAAGATTTTCCCTTACGCGGTCAAAGAAAATAATTGTGTTGTTGGTTGAATAACCGAGTATCGTAAGGATAGCCGCAATGCTTAATGTCGTAAATTCCATGCGCGTCCAGACCATGAATGCAATCATGACCAAGCCGTCGTACATAATCGCGACAACAGCGCCGACTGCATATTGCAGTTTAAAGCGGATTGTACAATAAATTAAAATGATCAATAAAGTAAGAGCTACAAGAATTCCCGCCTGATCCGTCAAGTCTTTGGAAAAACGCGAGTCTACATAGTCGGAGCGAAGAACGGCAACGCTTCCGTTTCCGAATGCTTTTTCAAGCTCCTGTACGATTTCCGCAGACACAACGCGTCCTTCCTCCTTGTCTTCCACGCGGATCATGAATTGGCGATCTTCGGGAGCGCCCATGACCTGAACGGATACGCCCTGACTGAAATTCGCCATTGCGTTTCTCACTTCGGAAATTTCGATTATGGAAGGGTTCCTTTCGATATATTGGATAACAAAGGGAACATCGGCGCTTAAATGCTGATTGTTCTGCGTACTTATAACGATTCTGCTTAAAGCGGTTTCTTCGCTTGCCGCAAATTCGATTTCGATTTCTCCCAGTTCGCGCATAATCGCGTTTCCAAGAGAACCTGTCGTATTATGTTCGTTTACAAAAAATTCATACGTCCTGTTTTCCACGCCCGAACCTGTGATGACAATGTCTATCCTGTTTCTGTCGGGAACATACGAGAAAGTGGCGTTGGCAGAACCGTTCCATCTGAGTGAAAAAGCTGTAGGCGCAAATTGAACTTCCTGAAGAAGACCTGCCTGAAAATCGACGCCGAGCGCAAATCCTTTATTGAAAATGTAGCCCGAAATGCTGAAAGCGGCAAGAAGACAGGAGATTACTGCGGCTATTACGAAAAATCTTGAAAATTGAATTGTCTTTCTCATATTCTGACCGCCTTTGCCGCCGCTTTTGCTCCCGTATCCTGAATGCGCGTTGTCCAGCTTACCGAAAGACCTTTACTTCGCATAACATCGGTGCCAAAGTCGAAAATCAGACGCGAGACGAAAAGCGCCGTAAAGACCGACGAGAAAACGCCGATTGAAAGGCTGACTGCAAATCCCCTTATTGGACCTGAGCCAAGCTGAGACAGGAACAACGCCGCGATAAATGTCGTTATGTTGGAGTCCATGATCGCCCAGAACGCTTTTCCAAAACCGGCTTCTACAACCGCTTTTCTGGATTTTCCAAGACGCATTTCTTCTTTCATGCGTTCAAAGATAATTACGTTTGCGTCTGTCGCCATACCGATTGTAAGAATAAAACCGGCAATGGCAGGAAGCGTAAGCGTAAAATTAAGCGCGCTTAAAACGCTGAACATTATGTAAAAATTCAAAAGCTGCGCGACTACTGCGTTGATTCCCGCCGATCTGTAGTAAATCAGCATGAAAAGCAGAACAAGCGCAACGCCGCCAAGGAGCGCATAAAGCCCCTGACGGATTGTATCCGCACCCAATGAAGCGCCGATACTCTGCTGGTTTGCAACTTCAAGTTCTACGGGAAGAGCCGCCGTTCTTAAAACAAGCGCGAGGTTTTCCGCTTCTTCCTGATTAAACCCGGAAATTGTTCCCCTTTCGCGGATTCCTGTCGTAATGTTGGGACTCGATTTGACCTTGTCGTCAAGAACGATGGCAAGAGGTTTGTTCACGTTAGCTGACGTAAGTCTGTAGAAAATTTCACCGCCTTCGGAGCTTAACTGGAACGCGACTATCGGCTGACCCGACATGCCGTCCCTGTCGACCATTGCGTCTATAATATAATTTCCGTCAAGACCGACTTCCCTGTTTATGACAATATATTCGGGAAGACCGTTAAGGTCCCTTTTTTGTATATCAAGCCCGTATTTGTCCTTTTCGTAAATGCCAAGAACCATTGTAGACGGAGGAATCAATCCTTCGATTAAAAGATTGCCGTTTGAATCGAATGTGCCTGTGGGATTCATCCTGTAATATTGATAAAAAGCGTTGGTGGCATCAACATCCTGAAGATGGAATGTAAGACTTCCCTTTCCCATGATGATGTCGTTAATTCTTTCGGGGTCTGCGGTTCCCGGAATCTCGATATAAATCTGGCTTGTACCCTGACGGCGAATAACAGGTTCCGTCAATCCAAAACGATCGATACGGCTGTTTAAAACTTCCAGCGCGCGGTTTACAGCATCCACGCGATCTTCGTCATTCAAAGAACGCCCCATTCTCTGAGAAAGAGCTTCCATATTTGCCTGAAGCACAATGCTCAAGCCGCCCGAAAGATCCAAACCAAGCTTGACCGCATTGCGCTGCATGTCTTTTAACGCGAAAATTTCATCGGCGTATTTTTGTTCGATTGCGTCAAGCGCCTGTCTTCTGTTGTCAAAAGCTTCCAGAACATTTCTTGCCGTCCATTGTTCGGGGATCGGGAGCTTGTTTTTTCTGTATTCGTTACGCGCAAGCACGGTGATGAATTCCAAACCTTCGGGAACCGCTTCGTCGGCGCGTACCGCCTCGATAAGACGCTGAAGGTCGATCTGGGCGGCATATCTTGCGTTTTCGCTTATCTGCTGCCTTGTCTCAAGCGCGAGAGCCTGCTGTTCTTTCGGAATAAAAAAGTACCATCGAATCGTGGGCCAAAGAAACAAAAAGCTCAACCCCAATACGACAAGCAATATAAAAAATCGGTAGCGTTTGTTCATCCTTATGCCTGCTCCTTCTCTTCTTCAGATTTTTCTTCAGATTTCTCTTCCGTTTTGTCTTCGATTTTTTCTTCTTTGGCTGCCGAGGGCTGTGTTACGCTGGAAATTGCGCTTCGAAGGAATTCCAGTTTGACATTGTCGTCCGCCTTGATAATGACGGTTGTCTCCTTTACGCTTTGGATCGTGCCGTAAAGACCGCCGATGGTGACAATTTTGTCGCCTTTTTTAAGCTCGGAGAGCATTTTTTCGGTTTCTTTGCGCTTTTTGTTTTGAGGCCTTATAATCAGGAAGTAGAAAATCAAGATAATAAAAACAAATGGTAAAAGACCCATAATGGCATTATTATTGCCTTCGGCGGCTCCTTGAGAGGCACCCATTAGTAACGGAAGAATAAATGAATCCATGAAAAACATCCTTAAATATTGAATTTGTCAACACTCTACCATAAAAGGGGGAAGCTAATCAAGGGGGAAGGGGGGAAATCGTCAGAACCGGACAGCCGGTGAATCTATGCCCTTTTTCAAGGCTTAAAGGGCATTTAACGCCTTATTACAACAAAACCTGCCGCTCCGATGCTGAAATCTTCCAGTTCTTCCCATGAAGCGACGACACTTCCTCCCACCCTGCCGACTCCCGTATAAACGAAACCTTCCGGCAATTTTGGCAATGAAGGATGCGAAACTTCTTTCTCTTTTGGAAACGAATTGTAAAAAATGTCCACTGTAATTTCTTCACTGTCAAGCACAGAACGCGAAAGATTCGATGTGCGAAACAATCGAATTGCGGGTCTTTCGCCCGCTCTTCTTGCCGCCCTTAAATAATACATGCCGTCGTCTGCAAGACGAAGCGAATCAATGCTCCAGTTGTCGCTCTCCGGAAATTGCCCAAGCGCGGGAATGTCTATCGGAAAAACGGCATTCGAGTTCATATTGAACGACCATGTCCGCGTCTTTGGCTGTTCCGATTCGTTGGTAACAAAGAGATCGTCCGTGTAAAGAACGGCGGCGGGAAAACCGTCATAAAAAACAAAGCCGCCGACCGTAAAGGAAAGCCAGTTTTCTCCGCCCGGGAAACGATAAAGCGCATAGCCCCTTTCCTTTCCGGAGTTGGGCGTAATTTTCATGAATCCGTCCCTGTTAACTGTCATGATAACGCCGTCGTCGGTTTGCGCAAAAAAACGCACATGCACTGCATGGGGCCAGGGAACAAGCGCATCAACTTGCGCCGCCTCTTCGATTGTTTCTATATGAACGGGTCCTCTCTCCGTTAGCTGAAACCAAATGGGACTGTTTCCGGTTCTTACAATCGCCGACGGATATGCCCCGGACCATGTGACAAGAACCGGCTCCTTGTCAACCGACGCTTTTGTGCAGGAATTAAAACAAAAAAGGAAAAGAAAGATCAGCCACAAACCACACGAACAGAAGAGAAATCCATTTTTAGGTTTGTGTCGGTTCGTGGTAAAATTCTTCAAGATAAGTCCTCCGGGAAGGTTATTTTTTTATTTTCGGTTTCGCCCGGTATTACAGCCACCCTTCCCATAAATTTTCCCCATATTTGCGCATCGTCCGTAAATTCCTCGTTTTTTGTTTTTGCCGCTTTTTTGTGGGCATGGAGAATTTGCGGAAACTTAAACGCTTGCGGCGTTTGCGCCATTCTCGTATTTGCGCGTTTTGGATGATTCCTGACAAAACCGCCGTCTTCGCTTAATTCTTTGGGCGTGTCCGTAACAGGCAAAACGGGAATTGCGGCGCCGTGTTCCCGAACCGCTTTAATCAATCTTTCCATTAACGAACAGCTTGCCCACGGACGCGCTCCGTCGTGGATTAGCACATAATTTGGCGCATAATCCGCAAGAAGCAAAAGCGCGTTATACGCCGATTCGCGTCGGGTGCTTCCGCCCCTTACGAACAAAATCTGCCTGTCTTTGACGGAAAAACATTCGGGCGGCAGCGCATTTCTGGCGGCTTCTTCCCCGTTTTCGGGAACGGCAATTACGATTATTGTGATTACAGGAACCGAAAAAAAAGCGCAAACGGAAGATGCAAGAACGGTTTTGCCGTTTTCTAGCATACGATACTCTTTCTTGATTCCGCCCATACGATTGGACGACCCTGCGGCAAGAATTATTGCACCAACATGTTCCCCACTCATTATCCCTTACCCTATTGGTCTTATATATTAATTATTTTACTCAAGTTCCAAACGGGAAAAAATCATGTTTTCCACTTCTTCTTTGGATTTTCGAAGCGATATTGACACTTCGTCTTCCAAAAGTTTCAGAGCAGAATCATAAAGTTTGCGTTCCTGAATGGGCAGCTCTTTTACCTTGCTGCGATGATAAAGGGAACGCACAATACTCGCTATGTCTCTTACGCTTCCTTTCTTTAAAAGGTCAAGGTTCATTTGATAACGCATCTTCCAGTCCGACGGAATCGGATCGTAATCTTCGCCAAGCAACTCAAGCGCCTTCATGGCTTCATCTCTGGAAACAGTCGGGCGTATGCCAAGTTCCATTGCCTTGTCAACGGGAACCATAATGGTCATGTCCGTGACTTCGACATAAATCACATAATAGGGTATTTTTGCATCCTTGAATTTTTTCTGGATGATCGACTTTATAAGCCCAACACCCTGACTAGGATAAACCACTTTTTGGTCGACCTGAAAAGATTTTGATTTGCTCATTATTTCAGATACTATCAAAAAATAAAAATTAAGTCTATACTGATCGTTTGGTAATAAGGAGAATTTATGGCGGAAATACGCAGACTGGACAGCGAAAGCATACTTCAATTGTACAAAATCCACACTATAGTCTACAACCTGCGAAAGGATTATTCAAAGGAAGAAAACCAAAAAGCCGATCCGCTGGATCACCCGGCAGAATGGGCGTGGGGTGCATTTGACGGCAAAAAACTTCTTGCCGGAATGTTTGAACTTGAATACCTTATGCGTTTTGACGGGCACAGCGTAAAAATGTCGGGAATAAGCGGCGTTGGCACTTTGCTCGAAGCGCGCAATGAAGGGCATGTGCGGAAAATATTGGAAAAGCTGCTTGTCGAAAATCATGAAAAAGGGGTGATTTTTTCCAATTTGACTCCATTTGACCACGATTTCTACAGAAAATTCGGATATGAAACAGCCTGTGCCAGAACGCATATTTCGATCAACACAGGCGACATGTCGGATATCGAGTCAAACGGCAAGTTCGTTCATATACTTCCCGGCGATGACACGTCCCTGCTTGCGCAGATTCACAGCGCGTACATTTCCAATATCAATCACGGCATTCACAGGGATTCATGGCCGGACAACCGGGCATGGAAACGCTTTACAAGAGAAGACCCCTGCACAAGCGGTTACTTCGTTTATCTATGGAAGGACGAAAACGATGAAGCGCGAAGCTACATAAAATATCAGGATGTGACAGAAGACGGAGATCATAATATTTCCGTAACGGAGCTTGCCTTTAAGGACATGAAAGGTCTTTACGGAGCATTAAGCATCGCGGGCACACTCTCGCCCCAATTTGAAAATTTCAAATGGCTTGCTCCAACATTCATCGATCCTTTTGACATCATTGGCGACGCATGGTCTGTGGAAACGGAAATAAGACCGCGCGACATGACTAGAGTTATAAATGTAAAAGCCGCGCTTGAACTCATGCGCCGTCCCGAAGGCAAAGGTCATTATGTCATCGAAGTTGAAGATGAAAACATCGATGCGAACAACGGAAAATTCCTTGTCGAGTTTGAAGCGAACGAAGTTAAGGTAACGCCCACCAAAAAAAATCCGTGCCTTAGCTGCGATATCCTGACGTTGAGCCAGCTTGTTACAGGTTACAGATCGCTTGAAAACGCAATGTATTCGCGCAAAGAGGGATTGGAAGTTCACGGCAACGAAAATTTGCTAAAGCGCGTGTTTACGCAGCGCCCCCAACATGTAACGGAATATTTTTAAAAGGCAAATTCGTAGAGACGTTCCAACAGCGCGCTTATCTTGACTGCGTATTGCCTGTCGGCAGCCCAAGTGCCTGCAAGCCCCTCGTAGGTTGGAGCGCGTCCTCTTTGAACAAACCTGAAACGCGGATTTACAAGTTCCAGATTCAGCGGTTCCTGCGAACCGTAAGCCTTTAGATGCTGAATATGCGCGCGTATGCCTGTACGTTGATCCGGAAACGAAAGACCCGGTTCCCCGTTGCCGATTGCTCCAAGACCCGCAAAATTGAACTGCTCCGGTTTTACATCTCCGCCGTAACGCTGAAAACCCGTTTCCAGACACATTTGAACAAACGCGATATCATGGTTGACCCCTTCAAACGAGGCTTCTTCGACATAAAGACGCGCAATCGTCATTGCATTTTCGTTTCCGAAACCGGAATTGTTCAACAGCAAAAATTGCGCCATCTTGTCCGCACCTGCTTTCCCCTGCCCCATTATGTAAGTGGGAGGCAGAGGCTTCTCGCTTGCAACCTGCGGTTTAACCCCTGCGCAGGAAAGCAGGCAAACCGATATCAATATAAAAAAGAATATGTTTTTCATATTGATATTTTCGGTTAAAGAGGGCCTTGGGATTATACCGCTACCTGACCGTTATATTTATGACGGTTGGAATGTTCGGCAAAGCCAGCGTTGCAATACGCCATTCCCCGCCGGTCGGTCTTACAACAATCCGCAACTGGTATTGCCCCGGTCTTACCGTGTCAGGCACAGTACTGTTTATAGTAATATTGCCGGATGTTGATCCTGCGTTCAGCGAATTTCTGTTGGCAGTTCCTATCACCTCCACAATTCTGCCGTTGTTGTCAACTAACGCCGCTCCAACCTGTCCGCCTGTAAACAAATTCATGCCAACATTTCTGGGAGCTGTCGTAACGGCAAACCGTTCGTTTTGCCGCATGCTTGTCATGCTTGAAGCAAAAGAAGTCAATGCAAGCCCGTAACCGCCGCCTGTTGTCCCGCGTTCCGCGTTAACGGTAAAATTAATCGAGTTTGGAATATCAGGCAAAGCCAGCGTTGCGATTCTCCATTGTCCGCCATCCGGTCTTACGACAGCCATCAGTCTGTATTGCCCCGCTCTTACCGTTTCCGGCACAAAACAATTGAATTCCAATGCGCCTGATGTCGATCCCGCGTTAAGAGCGCCGCGGTTTCTGATTCCAATCACTTCAACAATTCTGCCGCTTGCTTCTACAAGCGCAGCTCCAACCTGTCCGCCAGGGAAATTTTCAAGACCGGCATTTCTTGGAGTCATCGTAACTGCAAACAATTCGTTTTGCATAACGGCGGTTTTGTTCGCGGAAAAAGCCGTTAAAGCAAGCCCGTAGCCGCCTCCCTGCGCTATGGTTTGCGCAGTAACGGTAAAATTAAACGAGTTTGGAACATCAGGCAAAGCCAACGTTGCAATTCTCCATTCTCCGCCTGTCGGTCTTATGACAGCCATCAATCTGTATTGCCCGGCTCTTACCGTTTCCGGCACATAACAATTTATTGTTATGGTGCCTGATGACGATCCTGCGTTCAGCGCATTTCTATTGGCAATTCCTATTACTGCCGAAAGTCTTCCGCTGTTGTCAACCAACGCCGCTCCAACCTGACCGCCGGGGAATTGTTCAAGACCGATATTTCTTGGGGCAACCGCAACTGTAAAGAATTCGTTTTGCGGTATTGATGTTCTGCTCGCGCTGAAGGTTGTCAACGCAAGTCCGTAACCGCCGCCTGTTGTTCCCGGTTCTGCGGTAACGGTAAAATTAATCGAGTTTGGAACATCAGGCAAAGACAGCGTCGCTATTCTCCATTGTCCGCCTTCAGTCCTTACGACAGCCATCAGTCTGTATTGCCCCGCTCTTACAGTTTCCGGCACATAACAATTGAATTCCAATACGCCTGACAACGATCCTGCGTTCAGCGCGTTACGGTTTCTGAATCCAACCACTTCAACAATTCTGCCGTTTGTTCCAACAAGCGCCGCTCCAACCTGTCCACCCGGAAACTGTGCAAGACCAATATTTCTTGGAACTATGGATACAGCAAACATTTCGTTTTGCACTGCCGCATTTCTACTTGCGCTAAAATTTGTTAACGCAAGCCCATAACCTCCGCCCGGCGTTATGGTTTCTGCAGTAACATTAAAATCAATTGAGTTTGAAATGTCGGGCAAAGCGAGTGTGGCAACCCGCCACTGTCCGCCCTCGGTTCTTACGACAGCCATCAGTCTGTATTGCCCGGCTCTTACAGTTTCGGGCACATGACAATTAATTTCCAATGCGCCCGACAACGATCCCGAGTTTAACGCGCTACGGTTTCTGATTCCTATTACTTCCGCAATTCTGCCGTTGGTTCCAACAAGAGCCGCTCCAACCTGACCGCCGGGGAATTGTTCCAAACCGACATTTCTCGGAACCATCGTAACGGTAAAAAATTCGTTTTGCGCTGCTGTGTTTTTGCTCGCGCTAAAAGCTGTTAACGCAAGCCCGTAGCCGCCTCCCGGCGTTACAGTTCCGGCAGTAACAGTTAAACTTATCGATGATGGAACGCCATCGCCGACTGCGGAAGTCGTGGCAATTTTCCATTCACCGCCTGTTTCTCTCGTTACAATTCTTAAATTGCCGATACCGGTGCTTGCAGTTTCCGGTAAAAAACAATTCATCGTTCTTGTCAGGGAAGAACCGGGACGACGTTCGCCGTAATTGGCGATTCCCACTATTGATGTAATTGCGCCCCTTGAATTCACTACCGCCGCTCCAACCTGACCGCCCGAAAAAAAGCCGAAGCTTGTCACATTTGCGGTAACCGTAAACAATTCATTTTGCTGAATTGCAGTTTTATTTACTGTGAATCCTTTTATGCCCATTTCATGACTGCCTGTGCTTCTTTGATTTGGCCTTATATTGGCGGTGATAGCATGACGAAGATAATAATTACGGCTGCCCGGTGTCAATGCGTTCAGGGAATACCATCCATCGTGACCGCCTCCCCATCCCCAGTTAACATGAAATTTGCCTTGATTGTCGTATCCGTCCACTACAAAACCATGACCGCCGCCATCCCTGCCTGCGCTGTAATATACGGGCAAGCCGGCATCCAATTGCGATCTTATCAACGCTTCCCATCCTGCATCGGTGTAAAATATGCGCTCATGACGCTGAATGCTTCTGTCATAACCGAAAGTCTCGGTCATTGCAGTGTAATAATTTCCTTGTGCGCCTACTGCAAGAGCAACATGATACATTAATACGGCTACGGCATTACGTTGACGCTCGTTGCTGTTTCTGCCGTCTCTGCGATAGCTGTTAAGCATATTATTCCAATCATAAGCAACGTTTAAATTTACAGATGATACGGTGACATTGTGATTCGGACCTACAATCGTACTTTGCCCGCTGCCTCGCGCAGGATGCCTGTGAAACGCCATTATCTGCGCCCATGCCGTATTGGTGCAATTTGTATAGAGACGCCCGGTGCCGTCATCTTTCGGATGACCGCGAATTAAAGGAAACAAATCATTGTACGGAGCGTATTGGTTCCACTTTTGCTGTACCAGCGGTCCGACGACAGCTCTGGAATTCACCGGCTCATTTAGCAGCGAATCAAGTTCATCATCGCGCAGTAACATTGGAGCATCGCCCGATACCGCTTCAGGCGGAGCTTCCACCTCCCTGATCTCTACTGCAGGAGTATCAACAACTGCCGCTTCCTGTGCATGCAGATAATTGCTGTTGGAAAACGCCAGCATAAGCGTTAACAAAATTCCGATAAAGCCGTAATTCGATTTCATTTAATTCCCTCTTTGTTTGTTTTATCTCTTGGCGTTCCGGTTTACGGTATAGCCACAATTCTGCTTGCGTGGTCTCTCCACCTCGCCGCCGCCCTGTACGCAGCAACGTTTGCCGCAGGGACGTGGATTTGCAGTGAGGCGTGAGTACGAAGTAACACATCTTGCCCCAACGCGGGCGGCCTTTCGCGCTGCACTGTAACACTCCTCAGCGCGGTACAGCCGGAGAACGCATAGTTCCCGATAGTCGTCACGCTGTTCGGTATGGTGATTGTCGTCAGCCTGGTGCAGTCTTTGAACGCGACATTCTCGATAGTCGTCACGCTGTTCGATATCGTGATGCCCGTTAAGGCGGCACCCCAGAACGCCTCGTCCCCGATAGTCGTCACGCTGTTCGGTATGGTAACGTTGCCGGTTGCGGAGGGCCAAGCTATGAGCGTCGTTTTGGCTTTATTATACAGCCCGCCGTTTTCACTTGAAAAGGCCCTGTTCGCCTGGTCTACCGTAATAACCAGCCTGTGACAATTCCTAAACACAGCCTCACCGATAGTCGTCACGCTGGCCGGTATGGTAATTGTCGCAAGCGCGGTGCAGTCCATGAACGCACAATTCCCGATAGTCGTCAC
>WQSP01000040.1 GCA_009787795.1 Treponema sp. | reverse complement strand
TCTGCGGTAAGCGACGGGAAGTTGCTTAAAAGTCCGCCGTAGAAAAATCCGATAAGGGCGATTAAACCGTATATCCAGTAACCTGCCGCCGAGTTTACAAAAAGCGAAATAATCGCGGTTCCTGCAAGCAGAATGATGATTGTATTTTTTCGTCCAATTTTATCAGAGACCATTCCCCAGACAAGGCGTCCGATTGAATTAAACATGGATATTGCAAGTACGCCGATTGTTGCGGTTGTTTCCAATCCTTTTGCTACCGCGATTGGTTTTGCAAACCCAATCATCATAAGCCCTCCCATGCAGGCAAGCATAAAAGAACCGGTGAGCAAATAAAACTTTATGCTTTTTAACATTTGGGAAGGAGAATAATCGACAATTATTTTTGCAGGCTTGCCGGCTGTTGCGGGAGCGGCGTTAGCTGGCATGTAGCCTTCGGGTGGATTTCTTAAAAACAAGCTTCCGACCGAGCAAACTGCAAGGAATATAAAACTTAAAACCATGAATGTTTTCGGTTCGCCTGTGCTTTGCCCGCCAAAAGTTATTATAAGTCTTTCTATGATTGGCGTAAAAACAACGCCGCCAAAACCTAGCGCCGAAACGATGATGCCTGTTACTAGTCCCTTTTTATGAGGATACCATTTTTGGGCGCAGGCGATTGTTGTGGAATATGTAAACCCCATGCCGATGCCGCCCATCGCTCCGTATGTCAGCCATAAAAGCCATGGATTATTTGCCGTTACAAAAGAGGCAAGAAAAAAGCCGATGCCCAAAATAATACCGCCAATAAACACAACAATACGCGTTGAATATTTAACGGCAATTTTGCCGCCGATTACGCTGCCGATTGTCAAAGTCGCAAGCAGCAAAGAAAAAGTTAACCCTGCCGCGGCATTGTCGCCGTTAAAAAGACTGTTTGCGATGCCTGTTTGAAAGACGCTCCAAATGTAAGCAATTCCAAGCGTCAATTGAATTGCTATTGCCGCAAGAAGCGCGCAAAATCTGTTTGAATTGACATCTTGTTTTTTATCCATGATATTACCTCTGTAAAAACTATATCAATTTTAATATTTTTTTTCTATAAATTTTTGAAGGTAATGATTAAATTTTAACGGACTTGATTTTTCCTTTGTTTCCTATTTCGAAAAATTCAACTTTTATCGGTTCGTCTTCCTTGCATTCGATTACTGCGAATGTCGATCCCGCTTTGCTTCGCGGGCGACCAAGGCTTCCGGGATTAACAAGAGAGATGCCGTCTATCACTTTATAAAAAGGGATATGGCTGTGTCCAAAAAGAGCGGCGTCCGCATTCATGTTTTTTGCCGCCGAAAGAAAAGTGTGATAGCCGCCGTATAAGCCGTACCTGTGACCGTGGCTCATAAAAAAAATATGTTCGTTAATGTCAAAAATAATCGACTCGGGAGCCTGAACGTCATAGTCATTGTTCCCGCAGACAATTTTCCAGTCGCTGAAAAATCCGGATTCGTTTGCCGCTTTTGGTATGTCGGAAAGACCGTCGCCGCAGCAAGCGACAGCGCAAATCGAACCGTTTGGAGGAATGTAATCGCAAGCCCATTTTAAGACGGCTTTCAGTTCCGGGACACAGCCATGGGTGTCGGAGAACACAAGAAGTTTTTTGCTGTCCATAATTAATGATACTACAGTTTTCCTGATTTTTTAACACTTAAATATTTGTTTATTAAGGCCGAGGATATATGCGAGGGCGAGGTTTCCAGTATCAAAAGCCCCGAATGTTCCCATTTCCTGTACAAACGGCGGCGGTTGGCAAGATACGAATAAGCGGCGGCAGTTTCCAGAACTTCTTCATCGGTTTTGTTTTTTCCGCGCAAGGAGAGTTTTTCCGCATCATCTTCCCTAAAGCTGACCATCAAAAGCAGATGCTTTTTGTTAATGCGCGGAAGTATCCATGACAGGGATTCGCCGTCTTCTTCGCGAAAGTTACTGATTAAAATTATAAAACTTCTTCTGTTAAGATGAGTTAATGCCTTTTCGATTGCGGAAAAAGGCGAAGACGGAACAGGCGCGCTGTGAAGGTCGTATAATTCGTTCATAAGTCCTGTGTACGCTTTCATGCCTTTTCGCGGAGGTATCCAAAGATCGCGCGCGCCAAAACTTGCGGCGGCAACGGAATCGCCGTGTTTGAGCGCGACATACGAAAGCAAATGCATTGCTTCGAGCGCGCTGTCAAACTGTTCGTCGGGCAGGCGGTATCCCGAATCGATAATAAAAAGTATTTGTTGATCCTGCTCTTCTTCGTAGTTTCTTACAATGAGTTTTAGCCTGCCGTCCAGCGTACGGTTGCGGCTTGTGGCTCTCCAGTCGATTGAACGGATTGAATCGCCTTCCTGATAATCCCTAAGGCTTTCAAATTCCAAACCCTGTCCGCGCTTTCTGATATTTTTTACATCCGCATTTTCAGGGTTTCCTTTTAAATCTACGCCCCGCGCCATTTGCTTAAAGTTGGGATAAGTGCGTCCCCTGCTGATATTGTCATGTGTTACGCGCAAACGCCAGAAATGCAAAAATGAGCTTAGCAAAAATTCAGTCCCCGTAAAATACCACGGGCCTCTTTCATCTGGCATTAACGTGTATTCGAAAAGCTGCGTCTCTTTTGTTTTCATTTTTAATTTTACAGGGAAGACCGATGCGCTCATTGAGCTTGGGTATAAATCATAAAGACGCACTGCGCCTGGCAGAAAAAATCTGGTGCGGTGGATGAAAAGTTTTACATGTGCGGGCGTGTTCTGCGACAAAGAAGAGGGTATCTCCCTTTCAACGCGAAAACGGTCGGCAAACAACAGCATCAGTGCAAGATCGATTATTACGACAGGAATCAATATTAGGCTTGCAAAAAACCAAAACAGGTAAACCGAACTGTAAAAAAACGAAAAGCATCCCAAAACAAGATAGCAAAGGGAAGTAATAAAAAATGTTCTGCCGGGCATAAAGGATGCGCGGCTGTTTTCACGCTCTTCGTTTTTTTTGTCAGTCTTGTTCATTTATTCCCTTTGGCGCTTCAATTTTTTGCAGAAGGTTTTCGATTATCTGCTTTGCCTGCAATCCCTCCAGTTCGCTTTCTGCGGAAAGAGTCAAACGATGCGCAAGAACCACGCTTGTAAGAGCTTTTATGTCATCGGGAAGAACGAAATCCCTGCCTTGCAGCAAAGCGCTTGCGCGCGCGCAGCGGATAAGGGCAAGGCTTCCTCTGGGACCGGCTCCTGTTTCAACTGCGGGCGTTTCCCTTGTTGCGGCTGTTATGCGCACAGCATAATCGACGATTAGGGGATCAACGCGCAGGGATGCCGCGAGATTTTTTATGTCGGTCAGCTCCGAAGTGTCAAGAACGGTATTTACATCGGCAATTGACAATTCTGCGCCGATGTCACCCGTTAAAATTTGGGTAACCATTGTTTTTTCTTCTTCAAGACTTGGATAGTCCGCGATTACTTTCATCAAAAAGCGATCTTTTTGCGCATCGGGAAGAGGATATGTTCCTTCATGTTCAAAGGGGTTTTGGGTTGCCATTACCATGAAAGGGGAGGGCAGTTTGTGGCTTTCGCCGTCTAGCGTTACCTGAAACTCCTGCATTGCCTCAAAAAGCGCGGCTTGCGTCTTTGCAGGCGCGCGGTTAATCTCGTCCGCGATTAAAATGTTTGTAAACACAGGACCCTTGCGCGTAACAAATTTTCCCGTTGCCGGATCCAGCATGATGTTGCCTGTAATGTCCGCAGGCATAAGGTCGGGAGTTAATTGCACGCGTTTTGAATCGCCGCCTACGGTTTTTGCGATAGCGCGGACGAGGAGAGTTTTTCCAAGACCCGGCACGCCTTCCACCAAAAGATGACCGCCTGCGATTAATGTGATCAACGCATGATCCACAAGCTGCCTTTGGCCGATAAATGCCTTGGCGATTTCGTTCCTTACCTGCTCCAGTTTGGCAGAAGCGGTTTCCACGTTAAATTTTAGTTGTTCCATTGAATAATCTCCGATATTGATTTATTAGGTCTCTATAACTGTAAGAGTCTTCCTTTTCATAAACAATTTTTCTTTTATTCTCCCTTGCGTATACTTCAAGATAATAAGTAAGAGCGTTTTGTTTTTTTAAGAACTTTATTTCTGCCGTAAACCGATCCTTAATCGGTCTTGAATTCCTTTGCTTGTCATAAGATACCAGTCCAAAAACAGGAATCGTCATCCAGAATCCGATAAAAATCAAGACAAATGCGGAAACAAGCAAAGGAACAAGGTTCCCTCTTTTCCATATCGTGCCGATAATTGAATTTTCAGGAACGGGTTCTCCCTGCTGCCTGATTATCAATACGCCTTCGTCTTGCGCCAGGCGCTCTCCTGTCAATTTCCAGGCCAATAACGCATTAACTTCCTCTTTTATGTATCTATTATACAGGAAAAACGGCGTGCCTGTAACTGTTAATCTGCCATTGCCATACGGAACATCTACAAGTCTTATCAGGCTAGCATTGTCGTATTCGATATATGCGTTTTCCTCATTTTCAACAATGAAATTGATGTTTCCGTCCAGTCTGGGATAAACAATATCAGTATTGGGTCCTGTTACATCCAATCTTTCCTTATTGATCTTAAGTCCAAAATCGGACAGGAATACATCAAAATCTTCATTCAATCTGTGACGATCAATATGTAAAAAAAGATATCCGCCTTGTTCAATCCATAATTTGATTTCATCCGTATAATCCCAAAAACTTCTCCATGCGGGAAGAATGATCATTCTTTCCGTTATGTCCTCAATGTCTTCCCTCAAAAAATAAAAACTGTGGTTGACATAATGACCTGTCTCCTTCAGCCATCGTTCAAGTCCCAGAAAAGAGTTTTGGTAATATTCTTCCGAGGGATTTAACCATTTTTTCCCGGGCACGATTTCAAAATTATAAAAAACAAGAATGCCGCATATTGCAAGAATGAGAACAACTGCCGCAATAATGTATATTCTTTTAATCATTTTCGTTCCTTAAGGAAATGCATAAATCTACGGCTTCGTCAAAGCTTCCTTCTGCGGGAAGACGTTTTGCATAAGCGAGATAAACCCAATTTTTTATCAAATTGGCAAAGTTTAATGCTTTGGGGCTGTTATCTGATATTGAACATACAATTTTTGCGCAGTCGTTTTCCGTGGCGTTCGGCGGAAATTCTATTCCGCGGAAATTATGCCAGGAATGTATTGCGGCTGCGGTGCAATATCCCCATGCAAGGCGAATCTCTCCCTGTTTGTGATAATTAATCGCTTTTTCCAAAAGAAACACAGGATCATCCGCGTCGTTTTTTTGGCTTTTTAAAACGGATTTTCCGTTTCCGCCTTTTTTCATTTCGTATTTGCGAAGATAAAGTATTAAAAATACGGCTATCACCGCAATTACGCCTATCAAGATAATTAAAAGGCTTTTTGCAACAATCTCCCGCAGGTTTTCTGGCAAAGTAATCCCTCTGTGCTGTCCGGGTTGCGCAGGCCTTCTTAATTTTAAATTCCATGTGTCTTCTTCTCCGCCAAAATCGGGAGATTCAAGAATTTTTTGCAGTAATTCAAGAGGAGCCTCATTGGAAGGAGGTTCGTCGGCATAAGAGTTTAAAGGCAAAAGGAGACAGGCAAAAACAATTACAACGGCGGCCAATTTTTTTAAATTTTTAAACGCGATTTCCAAATCCCATCCTTCTACGGCTACACGGCTGTTAATATAAAGGGTAAAGCCCATGCAGACATAAACGGTTTCTATCAGAATCATATTAAAACACCATCCTGCAAAAAAGAACACTTCCGCTTCCTTTGAATTGCCCAAAGGCATTCTGCCGCTCAATAAAAGTTCGTTGATAAAATTGTAAAAAGCGGCTTCTCCAAACAGCAGGGCAATTTCTACCGCGAATCCCCATAATGTCAGAATCAGGCAATAGCCGATTCCGCCGTTTAGCAAATATTTTTTTCTTTCGTTGAATGCCTTGAATGTTTTTATGTTTTTCTCCAAAATGCGCATCGGCATCATGGCGGAACGGTTCAGGCTGAAGCGTCTCCAGAGCAAATCGCCCAAAAGCCCCCTGAAAATTGTTTTTATCATGCCCCGGCAAAGGCGTTTAAAACTAGCGTCCCTTTCAAAAAATTTAATGGAAATAATATGCAGGACAATTCTGTCAAAAAGCGGCTTTAAAAGCCAAATTGCAAGCCAGGAAAAATAAACATAATTGCCGGGAAGGAAAATGCGAAGCGCAAAAGCGCATATCCATAAAGGAATTGCGAAGAAAAGAATGAAATAACCAAAATTTTCCCGCCATAAAAGGATGCCAGTGTCGGCGGCTTCCTGAACGCTTTTTCTTTTTAACGCATCATTAAAAGGAAGGTTCATGTTTTTTCCTCTTTCTGCCTGCGAATAAAAAATAAAAAAGCACAAGAACCCAGCATCCGATGCCCGATCCTATGCGAAGCTCAATCGGAAAAAGATGTTTGGAAGACCAAAACGCTTCTATCACAGCCGCGATGACAAGCATTAACGCGCTTCCCGCAATTATCGGGAATGCATCCTGTCCCGCTTTTTTCAGCGATGCCGTTCGGCTTAATCCTTTTGTGATAAAAAAACTGTAACCCAAAATCAATCCTGCATAAGCGGAAAACGCAATTGCGGTAAGTTCAAATGAACCGTGGGCGATTACAAACGGGAAAAATGTTTTTGAAAAACCTGCATTAATCAAATGTCCGCTTACTATTCCAAATACACCGGCGTTAAAACAGAGTAAAAACAGGCTGCCGACACCCGCAAAAATGCCGCCTGCGAACGTTCTAAAAGCAATCGTTATGTTGTTCATTATATAATACCCGAACATATCCGCATCTTCATAAGCATTGCGCGGCTTCAGGTATCGGGAGTTGTCGGGGTCGTACATGTTTTCCATGCCTCTAAGCTGAAAAGGCGACATTAATTCTTTGGAAATGTCCGGGAAAACAACGCAAAGAAATCCAAAAAAAAACGAGATTCCGTAAAAGAGCAGCATGCACGCAAGAACGCCTTTCCAGTGAAGGCGTATTTTTTGCGGAAATGTCCGCCAGATGAAATTTAAAAACGGTTTTATGGGCCATGAATGCTGACCGTAAAGAATTTGATTTCCTTCGTTAACCAATGCGTTAAGCCGTTCAATAATTGCAGGATCGTAATTGTTTGATTTTGCCGTATTTAAATCCTGGGTAAGTTCCCTGAACAGTCGTATAAAAGATACTGCGCCTTTTTTCAGATCGCGTCTGTTTCCCCTTACAAGAACGGAAAAATCGTTCCAAATGCCGCTTCTTCTCTGTACAAAACTCTGTTCTGTCATTATATTTCACCCGATAATTTTCGCGCAATTCCCATCAGGTATGCGGCGCTCGGCGCATAAATTTTTGCAATTTCGTTTGCTCTGGCTTCTCCCAAAAGGGAATAGCGTCTTGCAAAGTTAAGAATAAGCTGCTTTTCATTTTGCGAGACAGTTCTTGGCGGCGTAACCGGCTCAAAATTTTCAAGAGTGCGGCTTAGCGAATTGTTAATCCGATTCTTGGCCAAGGATGAATAAACGACAAGCGTGCCGCCCGCCCAGTCGCCGATTCGCCTGAATCCCTTGCTGGATGCAATGCAAATGTAGGCAATCGGAAAAAGCAATAAAAAAGAATCCGCAAAACGCAAAAGGTTTCGGATAAAAGACGAAGCCGGGTCAACAGGAGAACCGTCGTTTTTAACCACTCTTAATCCCATTGTGCGTTTTCCGATGCTTTGTCCCTTAAAAGCAAGTTCAAAAATAATATGATACAACCAGTTTACGCAGAACATGACAATGAAAAAAATCCAAAAACCAAATGAAAAATTCAGGAGTTCATACATGATGTACATAAACAAAAGGATCGCCCATTGAATTAATTTGTCAATTGCATAAGCGATTGTTCTGACAGGGAGTCCTGCGGGAGAGAGAACAAACTCAACCCCTTCGGGAGTTATTGCCTTGATGGAAGGATCTAAACTGGTATTTATTCGGTTTGACATTACTCAAGACTATCTCAGCGCCGTTATAAATGAAAATAAAACGGTTAAAATTAATATTACCGGCAAGGATGCAATCGAGATAATGCACATGATGCCGCTGAACTTCCATAAAGACTTGTTATTTTTAAACGCCTGTTCCAAATCTTCGTCTGCGTTGCTGTACTGATGTCTGCGAATCTTCGAACCTATGTTAAACGCAAAAAAAGACGGAAAGAACAACAGCACTCCAAAAGACAGGTACAATGGAACGACAAGCCAAATCGGTATATTGCCAAATTCGCCCAAAAAAGCAAATGCTGAAGCAAGACCGACAGTAAGAAAAATCGAGCCGACTGCAATAAGACCGCATGTAATAAAGCCCAAGATGCCGATAAATTGCATCCATGGAGACGCTTGTTTTAAGTATTGCAGCATTGTTTCGGTTAAATTTCCAAAACCTTTTGCATTCTCGGGAACAATCGGGGTTTCAAGGCTGTTATACTGATTATCCGAATCCATTTATGCGCCCCTTGAATTATTGCGCCTTGAACCGACAAAGCGCGAAAAGTCATTGATGTTTTTAACGGCTATTCTGTCGGGGTATATTTCCACGCGGCGCTGATTTACAAAGTGCCCAAGAATGTCTCTTGCTTCGTTCGCGCTCATGCCCGCCCAGTGAGCCACGCCTTCGACAGTTGTTTTAAATTCGCGCCTTTCGCTGGTTTTGTCAATGTCAGGCTGGGTTTCGTCAAGCATCAGGAAAACGTCGGCGACTTTTGCCTGTTGATCCGGCAGCGTTAAAATCATGAATCGGCGTTTTGAATCGTAAATGCGTTTGCAGAACATTTTTAAAAGCTTAAGCGCGATTTGCGGATTTCCAAGCAGAAGAATTTCAAAGTTTTGGGAATTGAACTCAAGCACTTTTACTTCGTCAAGAGCGATGGCGGTGGCAGAACGCGGCGAGTTTTCCAGAATTGCCATTTCGCCGAACATTTCCGACGGATGAAGAATGTCCAAGGTTCTTTCTATATCGCCGACAAGCTTGACAAGCTGAACTTTTCCAGACTGTATCAGGTAAAAAGTGTCACCTAACTCAAATTCGGAGAAAATAATGTCTCCTTTTGGAAATGTCCGGGAAAAACGGCCGAATGCCGCCAAGTCCATAGCCATCTTATTCCTCCAGGGCGGTTAACGCCCGTTTAACTTTATCGATTGTAACGTCGTCTCCGCCCATTGAAATAATCTTTTTATAGAAAGCGACAGCTTGATCTTTTCTTCCGATTTTTTCGTTGCACTGACCCATTATGAACATCGCTTCTTTCAAGTCGGGATGCTTCGGGAACTGGGTAAGCATGTTCGTGTAATACTTCAAGCTTTCTTCGAATTTTTCAAGGAGGAACATGCATCTGCCGATTTCGAACGAAGCTTTTGCAGTCCATTCCTGATCGACATTTGCGTCAACTATCTGCTTGAACGACAAAAACGCTTCCTGATATTTCCCCTGCGAAACCATGCTTACGGCATCATAAAAAGATTTTGTCGTTCTGTCCGAAGCGCCCTGCGACGCTGACGGCGATAACGAACCTGCCTGACTTATGGAAACGCCGGGACCTTTTCCGTCTCCGTAACGTGAAAGCGCATTTTCCGCAATTTCAAGATTTTTAGTCGCCTGAAGCGCGTTTTTGCCCGAGGGATAAAATGTCAGATAACGGCTGAACACATGCTTTGCGTGCGTAAACCGTTTGTTCTTTAGATAAAACTCGCCAACATTGTAAAGACCGTCTGCAGGCGGCTGTTCTTCCTTTGCCATAACCTTGGAAACCTGTTTGTGAACGCGTCTCATCTGGTTGGAAAAAACTTTTAGCATCTTCATGATGATTCTTGAATTCGCCATCGCAACGGCTTCAAACTCGGCGACTGTAAAAATCATGACGGTTGTGTCGGAAAGGGCAACGGCGTTTTCTTCGCGGGTATAACGGCCAAGCGAGGATTTAACGCCGAAGAATTCGCCGGGCTGAACAGAGTCCCTGATGTCTGCTCCTGTCTCAATATCCTGATAGACAAGGCTTACCTTTCCGGTCTGAAGAATATATATTTTATCTGCAGGATCTCCCTGGAAGTAAATAAGAGAACCTGTTCGGTATTGAGCCGGTTTTGGCATTAAATTCCTTCCTTTGTGGCAGGTTCAAACGGCAGATAATCAAGTTCTTTTTTAAAACCGACTTTCTTCCTGACCTCATTGTAGAGACCTGCAGGGTCTCCCTTGACAAACATGTCCCTTTTCCCAACAACAATTTTTGTATACCCTTCAGGAAGCTCATTCCGGTTTTGAAAAGCGTCAAGGAAACGCATCTCGCCGTATATTGGCTTTCCTTCCAGTACAAGTAATTCTATATCTTTCATGCCCGCATTGACAAGGTTCTCGTAGGGGTTATCTTCTTTTGCCCTCAAAACCAGAATATCGCCTAACATGCCTTCTTCCAGGCGGCTTGTTTTGTCCTGCATCCAGAAAGCTTTTGCCGCATTTACGGTCACCATCTCAAAGATGGTTTTTGCGGGAAGGTCTTCGCCGTAAAGATTTCGGTAAAGTTCCCTGTCGTACTTCATTTCGGCAAGGAGATTTGCGGCCCCTGTTGCCGACGAGTCGGTTCCGATTGTTACATTTACGCCTTCTTTAAGCATTTTACGCACTTTCGCAGTTACATTGAACATAAACATGTTCGAAAAACCGCACCATGAGACGCTTGCCCCCGCTTTTGCGGTTTTTTTAATGTCTTCGTCGCTGAATGCAATGCAATGGACAAAAAGGCAATGATTGTCCAAAACCCCCAATTTTTCCAGAATTTCCAAACCGTGCATCGCTTCATCGTCAAAACCTTCGGAAAGATGTGTGATAAACGGCCATTTGTTTTTAACGGCAAGCTTGTGTTCCACCTCGATGCCGTCACCCCATTTCAAATCGTAAGACGTACTTTCATGGGCAAGGCAGTATTCCTGAATGGCCCTGACAGGCAAAGTTGGCAGTATCTGGCAGTTTAACTGGTGCGGAAAATGGTCGTTTACGGTAGTTACGCCCGAAAACAGGCATTTATAACCCGAAAGCGCATAAAGATCTTCGCGATTTAAATTTGAGCGTTCCTGAAATGTCTTTGACGCTTTCAAATCATTATCCCAGGGCAGCCAAGTAAGATAAAATTTTCCCTTTTCGGGACCTACAGGCGGACGATAATTCCCCTGTAAATGATCATGTGTATTTATTAGCGAAGGATATACGAAGGATTTTTCCTTCAGATCGATTTTGACATTACCGCCACCGGAGACGATCTTTTCCCCTTTAATTCCCAAATTGCCGGTACGCTGCTTTTTACCGGGGGAAACAATCACCCCATTTGCCAAGGTGTATTCTAACATATTACTACCATTTTAATCATTTTTACCCCTAAAATCAACGATTGCGGGCTTTTCTTCCTATTATTATCGGTTATTTCTGCTATAATATTACTAATGGTCGACTTACACACGCACTCGAACATATCCGACGGTGATTTATCTCCTGCTTTGCTTGTCAGGGAAGCCGCAAAGACAGGCATTCGCGCCCTTGCTCTTACCGATCATGACACAATTTACGGTTTGGAAAGCGCAAAAGCCGCCGCAAAGTTGGAAACAGTTGACGGGAAACCGTTTCATTTCATTCCCGGAATCGAGGTGAACATCAATTGGCAGGGACTCGGTCCCGGAGGGGAGTTTCATCTTCTCGGTTTGGGAATTAAATCTCCCACTTCCGATTTTATTTCTGCTGTTGAGTGGCTATCGCGCAGGCGCGAAGTCAGAAACAGGGAGATTCTTGACAGGATGCACGAGTTCAGTATCGAGGCAACATGGGAAGAACTTTTGGAAATAGCAGGCGCAAAAAACGGCAATGGTTCAGTCGGACGACCCCATTTTGCCGCACTTTTAATAAAACACAAGGTGGTAAAAAACGTAAAACAGGCTTTTGCGCGGTATCTCGGCGTGGGAAAACCCTTGTACGTCCCAAAAGACGGACTTAAATTTGAAGACGCAGTTTCCCTGATACGCCAATCCGGCGGCATTCCCATACTTGCGCATCCCATTTCGCTTTTTATCGCATGGGGCCGCCTTCCCGATGTTATAAAAAAATTAAAAGACTTGGGGCTTGCCGGTCTCGAAGCGTGGCACCCAACCGCAAAGCAGGGCGCTTGCCGCCGATTGGAAGCTCTTGCGCAAGAACTTGGGCTCTATGTCACTGAAGGCAGCGACTTTCACGGTTCCCTTCGCCCCGATCGCAGACTCGGCTATTCAAGCCGCGGCAGAAAAATCAGTGACACAATCCTTGAAGCGATCCCCGAGCTTTACTAGTCTGATACCAGACTGGTCCGATACCCGGATTGGTTGGTTATAAACACATTTTTATCCATTCCGGGTGATTTTTTGCTTCGTCTAAAAGCCGCGCCATAATGCTTGTATAACCGTCTCCAAAGGATTTCCACATTAAATTTGTCAATACAAATGTATTGACGTTTTGTCTTTACATTTGTATTGACATAATATCCCAAGGGTCGTCTCCATAACGCCTGTGATGAACGGCTTCCAGGATGTGCTCTGTCTCGATGATGTCTTTCCCTTCAAGATCAGCGATGGTTCTTGCTACCCGTAAAATTCCATGGTAAGCCCTGCCCGAAAGCCCTAATTTTGAGAC
>WQSP01000039.1 GCA_009787795.1 Treponema sp. | reverse complement strand
CAGGAGGATCCGCAAAGCAAGGCAAAACTGGTTTTTTACGAACTTTTACGCCTTAACGAAGAGAGGGCAATTGAAGTGTGGCGGCAAAACGGCGCGCTGGATTTTAAAATGAACATGTACCTGGGCAGAGGCGACTGGATGGACTGCCAGTACATTCTTGCCGAAGAACTGGACAAGAGGGACTTTTGTTTTGAGGCTTTTCTTTTGATGACTGCCCTTCTTGCCGAAGAAAAACGCAGTCCGTATTTTAATCTTTTTACGCCGGAAATAAAAAGTTATGTGAAGAATATGGCAAAAAAAAGATTAAAGGATCAGGTGGACGGCGAAACATGGATCGACTGCATGGAATCGCTGATCGGCATCGGGTTTTCGCAGCATGACGAAAATATTTTTAAAAACGAAATAGCGCAAACGCTAAAAAAAATAAGGGCTGGACAGTAATTATGATTCGATTAAAAAACGAAAAACAAATTGACGGTATAAGGACTTCGTGCAAACTTCTTTCTTCCATGTACCGCGAATTAATTCCTCTTGTAAAACCCGGCATCCAAACAATCGATATCGATTATTGGGTACAAGGCTGGATAAAAAAAATGGGAGGAATACCTGTCTTCCTTGGTTATTGCCCCAAGAAAAAACCCTATCCTGCCGCAATCTGCATTTCAATAAACGATGAAGTCATTCATGGCATTCCCTGCAAAAGAAAGATCCATGAAGGCGATCTTGTCTCTCTCGATTGCGGCATCGATCTTGGCGGTTTTATAAGCGATCAGGCGATTAGTATCGAAGCGGGAAAGGTCAGCGACGCCGTGCATAAATTAAACAAGGTGACAAACGAATGTCTTTACAAGGGAATCGATGCCGCAAAACAGGGTGACCGTCTTTTGCAAATTTCACGCGCTGTAGAAAAACACGCAAAGGACAATGGCTACGGTATTGTAGAAGAATACTGCGGGCATGGCGTCGGTCTTGCACTTCACGAAGATCCTCATGTGCCGAATTATCCTCACGGAGCAAACCCCAAACTGAATAACGGCATGGTGATTGCCATCGAGCCTATGATCAACATGGGAACAGGCAATGTCGCCATACTTGACGACGACTGGACGGTTGTAACCGAAGACGAAAAAGTTTCCGCGCACTGGGAACACACGATAGCGATTTTCGGCAACAAGACAGAAATTTTAACGGACAGACTGGAAGATTTGCTGCTTTGATTGGTATACAGGGAAGATGAATTTTACCACTTGACAAACTGCTAAAAAAGTAGTATTTTAGTAGCATGATTACAAAGATAAAAAAGTCTGTCTCGATATCCAGTTCTCTGCTTGAGGACTTGGCGGAAGTAAACAGAAATATGAATATATCCCAATTTGTAGAAACTGCGCTCGCCTTCTATATAAACGAATTAAAAAAGCAAGAACGCAGACAGTGCGATATCAAGATAATTAATGCCAACAGAGAACGCTTTAACAAGGAAGCGGAGGAAAATCTGGAATTCCAGGATGCTCCATGAAGCGAGGAGAATTATATAGGGTTTATTCAGCCGCAAAAACCGATACAAAAAAGCAAAGGGTGTATGTTGTTGTTTCAAGGCAGGAATTGATAGACAATGCGTATTCAACACTTGTTTGCGCTCCTGTTTATACAAACTACGAAGGACTAAGCACCCAAGTACCTATAGGCATCAACGAAGGATTAAAACACCCTAGCGCAATAAGATGCGATGAATTAGTCAGTATATTAAAAACACGATTGACAGATTTTGTGGGAATTCTGCCGGATGACAAGCTTGTTGAATTGAGACAAGCGCTATCTATTGCTGTAGGAATTGATTAACACTGAGAGAGTTGTAACTTTAAACAATTTCATATATTTGATAATATATAGCCAGCAAAACATTTTCAGGAGTATCTATGAACATAATACAAAAATTGTCGTCCAAAAATTTGCTTATTTTTAATTTGGTATTAATCGGGGCCATTTTCGGCTTTTCGTTGGCTTTTTTATCGTTTTCTTGCTCTACGCCGGGAAAGGGGACAAGAGCGAGAGCGCAGGAAAGCCAAGTTGTCATACCGGAAGACGCTCTTGCCGTGGCGGAATCATTGCAGACTGTTTTCAGGTCGGTTTCCCAAAAAAGCGTTCCTTCGGTTGTGGAATTAAAAACCGTTTCTGTAAGACGGCATAACGCGCCGAACTTTAACGGCATCCCGTGGGAGTTTTTCTTTGGACCGCGCGAAAGGGGACCAAACAATCAGGAACGCGAATTCCGTTCGCAAGGTCTAGGTTCGGGTATCGTTGTGCGAAACAGAAACGGCGTTTATTATGCGCTTACCAATCACCATGTAATAGAAGGAGCAAGCGAGATTCGCGTCGCATTGGTTGACGGCAAAGAGTATGACGCCGAACTTGTCGGCAGCGACGAACGCAAAGATTTGGCGATTGTGTCGTTCAGGACAAACGATTCCATTCCGCTTGCGGTTCTTGGCGATTCCGATACCGTCGAGGTCGGCGATTGGGCAATTGCGATAGGCAATCCCCTTGGCGAACAATTTTCATTTTCCGTAACGATGGGAATCGTAAGCGCTGTCGGGCGCACCGGAGGGCCGGGCGGAAACATAAATGATTTTATTCAAACAGATGCGCCGATTAATCAGGGAAATTCAGGCGGTCCGCTTGTAAACATACGCGGAGAAGTAATCGGAATAAACACATGGATTGCAAGTAACGCTTCGGGCGGCGGCAGTGTCGGTCTTGGTTTTGCAATTCCCGTTAACAATGTAAAGAGAACGATCGACGATTTGATTTCGACAGGCACAACAACATACGGATGGCTCGGCGTTTCCCTTCTTGAGCCAAGCAGGGAAACAATTACCGCCCTTGGTTTGGAAAACAGGCGCGGCGCGTTAGCTGCTCAAGTGTTCCTGGGATCTCCCGCAGACACAGGAGGAATCAGAGCCGGCGATTTTATCACCCGCGTCAACGGAAGGGAAGCGCGCGGAGTTAATCAGGTTATGATGATGGTCGGCGAATTAAGAGCGGGCGAAAACGCTTCGTTCACCGTAATAAGGGACAGGCAGGAAAGAGAGATTCGCGTCCGCATTGCAGCGCGAACCGAACAGGCAGCGTCAGACAACAGAAGACTCTGGCCCGGCGCAATAGTCGTACCGCTTAACGATCAGCTAAGACAGCAATTGCAGCTTGATAATAACGCAAGAGGTCTTGTCGTAGTGCAGGTTGTTTCGGGAAGCCCTGCCGATGTTGTTGGTCTTCGCCAGGGTGACAGAATATTTTCAGTTAACGGGCAAAATGTTAACGACATCTCCGCGTTTTTTACTGCGTTACGCGAAAGAACAAACACGGAGCTTTGGTTTGGCATTTACAGAGGAGATTCGACTTTGGAATCACTGCGTTTTCGTCGCTGATAGAATTGATTGCGACGCTAAAGGTCGACGTTGAACACGGGGCGTCTTGTACGGTTTTGTTCGTAATTGAAGATGTCCATATTAAACCGCCGCTCGGCTTCCAGAGTTGAGGGCGGTCCGTGTCCCGGCAGCACGATATAATCGCCCGGAAGAGAAATAAGGCGGCTTCGGAGCTTGTTCATTTGAGTGGCTGCTCCGTATGCGCTTGCAGTCCTTCCGACAAGACCTGCCGTTAGTACATCGCCTGTAAAAAGCAGATTGTCGATTCTATAAACAACAGAATCGGAAGAATGCCCGGGGATCGAAATTACCTCGACAGTAAAACCGCCTACGATAATTATGTCGCCGTCTTTTACCATCGCGGTTCTGTGATCCAGAATATGTTGATTGACGGCGAAAACTTCGGCATTGTATATGCGCTTTAAAGTGCGAAGTCCGCGCACATGAGCCAAGTGATCATGCGTCACCAGCACGGCTTTCAAATCAAGATTGTTGTGTTCGATTGTTTCAAGCGTAATATGTTCAATGCTGCCGGGATCGACAATAATCGCGGCATTCTGCTGATCGATGCCGGCATTATCCATTCCGATAATGTAACTGTTGCTGAAACCGTACGAGCAGTATTGAAAAAACAGCTTCATTGATCTTCCATTTCAAAAACGGCTTCCGCCGTATTGGACGATTTGAATATAACATTTTCCTGCTTTGCGCTTGCATAAAAAACGCGCTTTAAATTGCAGTTAACAAATGTTGTTTTTGCCAAGTCTGCGCTTATAAAACGGCTGTTGTACAAATTTGAATTGTTAAAAGACGTGCCGCTGATCGTTGCACCCTCAAAATTAACATGCACAACCTCGGCGCCTTCAAAAGTGCAATTATTAAAAACGCCTCCGGCAAAAGATACGAATTGAATGTCAGACTCCGTAAAATCGCAGTCTGTAAATTCCGCAAAATCGAAAAAACTCATTCTGCATTTGATATGGGAAAATTTACAATTGATAAAAACCGAATCCTTAAAGTTGCAGCCGTAAAAATGATGTTTGGAAAAATCGGCGTTTTCAAAACGCATGCCGCAAACGCTAAGGTCTTTTATTGTTTCGTGTGTTTCGATGTATGTGCATATCCGGATATACTCCTGCTCCGGATTCGCCTGATGAACGAAGCATAAGTTATATCCGGTAATTGCCGGTCTTCCGCACCCTGCCGCGCACGGATTAATTATAAACATAACATCAGTTTAACACATTTGCGCCTTTACAACCAGTCTTGCAGAGGGTAAAATAATGACATGTGCTGGTATTGCGGAACGCCAATTAAAGACTCGGAGCCAATCGGCCGTTCACTTCGCTGCGCGGATTGCGGAAAGGATCTTCGTTCGTGCAAAAATTGCCGCTTCTTCCTTCCGGGTTCGAGAGGCGATTGCAAAGAATCGGGAGCAGAATTGCAGCCGGATAAAGAAAGGGCAAACTTTTGCGATTGGTTTTCCTTGGATCAAAAATTCAAAAGCCAAACTGCGGGGCAAAGCGGCGAAAAAGAAAAAGCCGACGCATCAAGAACGGCATTTGACAACTTGTTTAAGTAATATGGACAAAAGACCAATTTTATTTATAGATTCGGGTATCGGCGGTCTCACCTATTGCAGGGATTTTCAGAAAAAAAACCCGTATGAAGAAATTTGTTATCTTGCAGACAGGCAAAACTTTCCTTATGGCCCTCGAAAAAAAGAAGAGCTTTCTTCCATATTAATCGCATTGACAGAAAAACTTTTAAAATCGATAGACCCAAAAATAATCGTATTGGCGTGTAACACAGCAACGGTTTCCGCGCTTGAACCCCTGCGACAAAAATTCGCAAATATCCCGTTTGTGGGAACTGTTCCCGCTGTAAAACCCGCGGCAAGCGCGAGCGAATCGGGGAAAATCGGGATTCTTGGCACAGCGCGGACAATCGAAGACCCGTACAGTCAGCACATTGCAGAGGACTGCGAAACGCAAAACGGAAACCGCCGCGAAATTTTCGGCGTAGCCGCGCCTGAACTTGTCGATTTTGTCGAGCGGCGTTTTGACGAAGCGGACGACAACGAAAAAACGCAGATCGTTAAAAAATATGTTGACAAATTCAGCGCCGAAGGCATCGATACCCTTGTCCTTGGGTGCACCCACTTTTTATATCTTTTGGAAGAGTTCAGGCGCGAAGCTTCGTTTGCCGGCATTAAAGTTTTTGATTCGCTTGAGGGAATAACAAAACGGATAGAATTTTTATTGGATGAAAAAAACGGCGCGTTAAGAGCGGAAATTGATTTTAAACCTGTACATTGGCTCATGCTTACAGGCGCAGAACCTGCAAGCGCTTCATGGCAGGATCGTTCGGCAAAAATGGGCTATGCCCTTTGCATGCTTGATAACTTATAGCAAACAATATGAAAAATGAAACCATAAAAGGACTTGTAATACGCGGCTCGCGCAATATAATGACAGTGCGCATAGATACGCCCGAAGGCAAAAAAGAAATTGAATGCAGAATAAAAGGAAAAGTGTTAAAAGGCCACGAAAATGTTTACAACCCTATTGCTCCTGGCGACTGGGTTTTGGTAAACAATGCAATGATTCTTTCTGTGGAAGAAAGGCGAAATCTTTTCAGCCGTTTTAATCAGAAAGGTCAATCCAGCCAATTATTGGCGGCGAATATCGATTTGGTTCTTTGCCTTTGCACCCCCGTTTCGCCGCCGTTTAGACCGCGATTTTTGGACAGGGTATTGCTTCAGGCGGATATTGCCGGGATAGACGCGCTTGTTATCTGCAATAAAATCGATCTTGAATATGACGACAGCGGCATTGACGAGCGTCTGGAAGAATACAAACGCATAGGTTACAAAGTAATATTCGTTTCCGCAAAAACGGGCGAAGGCATGGAAGAATTAAAGCGCGAAATAACGGGAAAAACCTGCGTCCTTACAGGTCAATCCGGCGTTGGAAAATCGAGTTTATTAAACGCGATTCAACCGGGGCTTAACATTCGCGAAGGAGAGCTTAACGAAAAATATGACAGAGGCGTTCATACAACAACGATGTCTGTCATGTTTGATATTTGCGAAGAAACGCGAATTATAGATACGCCGGGAGTGCGCCGCTTTATCCCCGACGGAATTGAATCCTGCGAAGTGATTTCGCATATGCGCGAATTTGCTCCGCTTGCAGGACAATGCAGCTTTGGTTTATCCTGTTCTCACAGAGTCGAAACAGGATGCAAAATTATGGAAGCGGTTAATAACGGTGCAATTCACGAAGACCGCTATGAATGTTTTTTGCGCATCATAGACGATATCGAAGGTAAAGGCAATGATGACTAAAGACGCGCTTGCGTTAAAAACACAAACACTTCTTGAATACCCGCAAATAATGGAAAGCGTTGCCTCTCACTGCGTAAGCGAGGAAGCCGCGTCCATTTTAAAAGAAACGCATCCCGATTACTCGGGCTCTTCGGAAGAAACAAAAAAAATTGTTAAAACTGTTTTCTCGTTTTTAAAATCGCGTAATGACGAACCGCGCTCATGGCTTCCGTCAATCGGGTTCTTGCTTCCCAAAATTGACACGGAAGGCGTAGTCCTTGATCTTGACGAAACGCTTGCGGCAGGACTTTTTACTGAGCGCGGTATCGAACTTGTAAAATGGCTTTCCAAGGAAGAGGAATTAAAATCCCTTATTAAAGATTTGCCCGATTGCAGTCCCGTTGCCGCAGAAATTTTTAAAATTATCGACAGGGAGGGAAACCTTCGCGATCTTCCTGCATTACGCGCAATCAGAAAACGCATCAGCAGTTTGGAAAAAGACCTGAAAAACACGGTGTCGCGCTATTCGTCCGAAGAAGACTATAAAAGAATGCTTCAGTCGCCGCTTCCTTCGCAAAGGGACGGAAGGGCTGTGCTTGCAGTCAAGGCGAATTACCGCGCAAGGATTCAAGGCATTGTTCACGAGGTTTCATCAAGCGGGCAGACAGTTTTTATTGAGCCGGTAGACGTTGTGGAAAAAAACAACGACCTTATTATGGAAAGAAGAAATCTTGACGCGGAGATTCAAAAAATTCTACGCGAGCTTACGGAAAATATTTCCATTCATGCAGGCGACTTGAAGATTTTCCACGAAAAAATCATTTATATCGAATGTTTAAGGGCAAGAGCGAAATATTCCGCCGTTAGCGGAAGGCACTTTGCATCAAGTTCAAACGGAGCGCAAAGCCTTTTGTTAAAACAGGCTCGCCACCCGGGATTGAAAAAAGCCGTTCCCATCGACATCGAAATGAGCAGCGTTACGCGCACATTGATTGTTACCGGTCCCAACACGGGCGGAAAAACCGTCGCCTTGAAAACCCTTGGCCTTTTTGCAATGATGAACCAAAGCGCCATTGCCCTTCCCCTTGATGAAGGAAGCGTCCTTCCCGTTTTCGACGGAATATACGCAGACATCGGCGACGAGCAATCGATCAATCAGTCTCTTTCTACATTCTCCGCTCACATTACAAATGTGTCCGCAATAACCAAACACGCGACAGAAAATTCTCTCGTCCTCCTTGACGAGCTTGGCTCAGGCACAGATCCGCAGGAAGGCGGCGCAATTGCAATGGCTGTGTTGGATTACCTGATAGAAAAAAATGCGCGCATGATCGTAACCACTCATCACGGAATATTGAAACATTACGGTTATACAAGACCCGGCGTGGAAAATGCCTCGGTGGAATTTAACGCGCAGACCTTATCGCCCACTTACAAAATAATTAACGGGCTTCCCGGCGAAAGCAGGGCGATTGATATCGCGGCGAGCAACGGACTTGACGGGCAAATTGTAATCACGGCAAGAAATTATATCGACGACGAAAAATCCGACGTAAGCGAAATGATCAAGGGGCTTGAACAAAAACAAAGGGAACTTGCCGGCTTGGAAAAATTGAGCGAGATAGAACAAAATAAATTAAAAGAGGAAAAACGAAGAGCCGACTTAAAAGAACTTCAGCTTCGCCAAAAAGAAGCGGAATTGCAGCGCGAATCTGTCGGGAAACTTTCGCAATTCCTAAAGGAAAGCAGAAAAACGCTTGAAAACCTCGTGCGCGAAGTAAAAGAAGGCGAGCTGACGCGCGAAAAAACACTAAAAGTTAAAGAATTTTTAAATGAACTAAGCTCTTACGCAGAAGCGGAAAGCGAAGCGTTATCGGAAGAAGAAAAATCGATACGAAAGCAATTATTGGAAACTGAAAAAAAATCAAAAACGGACAGCCCCGGCAGCGAAACGGTTTTTTCTGCCGGCATGGAAGTATTTGCGGGCAAATCAAAACAGCGCGGCGTAATAATACGCGCCGACAAAAAGAAAACAAATGAATGGCTTGTCGAAATCGGCTCATTAAAAATGAACTTTGCGGAAAGCGATTTAATCCCGGCTTCCTCGCAGAAAAAACAGACGGTAAAAGCGACATGGGCTGCAGAGTACGGCGCGTCAAGCGAAGCGGTTTACGAATTGAGAATACGCGGGATGCGTTTTGAAGAGGCAATGGAACTTGTACGCAAGCAGGTAGACGCCGCAGTTCTAACAGGCTTAAAAAATTTTGCAATAATACACGGCAAGGGTTACGGAATTTTGCGTCAGGGCGTTCATGATTATTTGGGAAGCCATCCTGCGGTAGGCGAGTTTCATTTTGCCCGGCCGGAAAACGGCGGTTACGGCAAAACGGAAGTGGTGCTTAAATAAAATCATTAATCCACAAGAGGTTCGTTTGCGCTCATTAAATCGGGGATTGCATAGACAAGCGAACCGGACTGACGCACGCGAAGCTCTGCGAATCCCTTGTTTACCATCGCCTCAAGGTCTTTTTTTGCGTCTTCCATGGAAATGCTTGCAGATAACGCAAGCTCGCTTGCCGTAATAATGCCGTTATTTGCTTTTGCAAGTTTTAATATAACGCGCTCTATTGGCTCTTTTTCGCGGATAATGCGCGACTGACCGTCATCAACATTGCGCCAACCTTTGCGCCTCATTTTTTCATCAAAAATCGCGTTTCTGATATTTGCTTCTCTTACCTGAGACGGCAAGGTGAATAAATCGTAAAAAGAACCGAGTGTAAAAAAACCGCCTGTGAACAGCCACAAAAGACCTGTGCCGTGTTTGCCCATATAATGACGATGCAGACCAAGAACTCCAAACCCGGACAGAAAAAATAAAATGTAGGCAATTATCGTACTGTACATAAAGAAAGATTACAACTAATTATTAAAACCGTCAATTCCTTGTTTTATCGTAAGGTTCTCCGACAGCTTTTGGCGCATATTCCTTCCCGGAAAAAACAACAAGTGTTAAAAGAGTTATCAAATACGGCATCATATTGAAAACTTCGGAAGGCAGAAAATCGAGAGTTCTAATATTTAAAACATTTACCGCAAAACTGGAAGAAAAACCAAACAAGAGACTCGCGCCGAAAACGCCGAGCGGCAGCCATCGTCCGAACGAAACTGCGGCAAGCGCGATAAAACCTTTTCCGTTAATCGTGTTTACGGTAAATTGAATATCCTGAGTTAAAACAACGCAAGCGCCTGCAAGACCTGCAAGAACGCCGGAAATAAAAACTGCGATGTACCTGATTTTTATTACATTAACGCCCGCCGCTGCCAATGCCTGCGGATGTTCACCTGCCGCGCGAAGCCTTAGTCCCGAAGGGCGTTTGTACAAAACAAACCATGTAACGGCAAGAATAAAAAGCGCGATCCAAACCGTAGGATAAATTCCAAGAAAACCCGCAGGCATTCCCATGCGGTAACTCATCGATCGATCCATTCTAAAAATAAGCTGACAAACAAAAACGGTAAGACCTGCGGACAGAAGATTTATCCCCGTGCCGGATACTACCTGATCCGCCCTTAATGTAACGGACGCAAACGCGTGTATTAAGGAAAACGCCCCTCCGCAGAAAGACGCAAAAATCAAGGCAAGCGGAATTGAAAAACCTATTTTTGTTTCCAACAAAACATGAGTAACGGCGGCGGTCATGGCTCCAATTGACATTAGCCCTTCAAGCGCAATATTTACAACACCGGCGCGTTCGCAGATCATGCCGCCGATTGCCGCGATCAAAATGGGAGAAACAATTAATAATGTCGAGGCAAGCATTCCTGTCATTCTTCACCCTCGGTTTTTCTTTTTTTTGCGCGCCACTCAACGAACAATTTTATGCCCGGACGAAGCGCGATAAACACAACAACCAACCCCATTATAATGGAAACAATTTCTCTTGGAATCTGACGCGACTGCATTAACGGCTGCGCGGATTTTAACATTCCAAAAAGCAATCCCATAACGGAGATTCCAATCGCGGAACAATTGCCGCCCAGCGCAACCGCGATTCCGTCAAAACCGTATCCTTCAAAACCCGAGAGCACGCGTCCGTGAGTGAACAATCCCAATGAGACAATCGCGCCCGCAAGACCCGCGAACGCCCCGGAAACAGCCATTGCAATCGTAATGTTTGTTTTAACACGGATGCCTGCATACAGCGCGGCATTTTTGTTCAAACCTGCAGCGCGAAGGGAAAAACCAAGCGTGCTTTTTTCCATGATGATCCAATAAATCAAAACGGCAAAAATCGTAAGCCACAAACCGTTGTTAAGCCTTGAATTGTTTGTAATCGACGCAAAAAAAGAATTTGAAAGCGAAACCGTATTTGTAAAATCGGGCGTTCTAAACGTACTGCTGCCCGGGATTCTTAAAGTGACAAGCCGGTGAATAAACAAAGCGATGTAATTCATCATGATGGTTGTAACAACTTCCGAGACTTTAAACCGCGCCTTGAAAAAACCGGCGATGGAACCCCACGCGCCTCCTGCAACAATTGCACCTAACACGGCGATTGACCAATGCGCGCCTGTAAGGGAAACGCCGATAATTTGCGCCGCGGTTAGCCCCGCGATGTACTGCCCTTCTGCGCCGATATTGAACAAACCCGAACGCGCGGAAAATCCCATGCTTAATCCGCAAAGAATAAGCGGCATGGAAGCGACAAACCATTCGCCGACATAGCGCGCATTCCATGTGCCGCGGCGCGAATCGAATCCGCTTACCACCTGCACAATCGCCTGATACATGCCGGACGGATTTCTTCCAATCAGCAAAAGGATAATGGTCGCTACAAGAAAACCGAGAAAAACAACTACGGCAGAAACCATAGCATTAGAACCGGAAAGAAAATTGAGAAGTTTTTTTTCCAGTTCTTTTAGCTTAGTCGTCAATCGCTCTTAAGTTTTGAGGAAAGCCGGGCAGACGCCTGGCTTCTGCGTAAGTTGGAACAACCGTAACCTGACCGTTTGCGATTGATGTTTTTACAAGCTCAAGACTATTAATAATATTTTGGCTTAACGCAGAATTTGCGGCGGAATAACCAACGCCTTCGGCAGCCAAGTCAAAAGTGATAACCCTTGGATTAAAAGTATTATTTTTAACCGCATTGAGCGCGTAAATTACGCTGTTCTCCACGCGTTTAAGCATCGATGTAAGAACCGCAGATTCTGTCGCGTTGTACAATCCGTCTTCGAATTGATCGGAGTCAACGCCGATAGCCCAGACATTTCTGCCTGCCGCGCGGTATTCTCTTGCCTGTGCAATTGTTCCGTTACCGCTGTTTCCTGCGGCAGAAAAAATCGCATATACGCCGGAATCATACCAGTTCATCGCCTGTATTTTTGCAAGTCCCGGCTCGCCCCAGCTTAAAACATAGTAATCGAGAACTTCGGCATTTGGAATAATCGAAAGGACACCCTGAACAAAACCTACATGAAATTTCGTAATAACAGCTCCCGGCACTCCGCCGATAAAACCAAAGCGCGGATTTTCGATTCCGTCTTCGAGAGCTTTTAAAGCAGCCGCAACGCCGACAAGGTATGAGCCTTCATGTTCGGCATAAGCCGCCTGCATAACATTCCCGGAGTCCAGCCAGTCAACATCGACAATTAAATATTTTTGATTGGGATTGTCAGCCGAAACTTCCGTTAACGCATTATCCCATGTAAAACCGTTTACTATAATGAGGTCGTAACCTTCGTCGGTCGCCTGCCTCAAATTGGGAACATACATGCTGGGATCGGTTGCTGTTACCCAATCGTAAGCCATACCCCTCTGCCTTGGCTGATCCCATGTATCGCCGAAAAAGGACAAAATGCCTCTCCATGCGGCGGCATTAAAAGATCTGTCGTCGATACCGGTATTATCGGTAAGCAGACGAACCGTAACTCCCATGTCAACAATCGGACCCAAATCCGATCCCTTTCTTTGACAGGAAATTGACACTATCGAAATTAAAATTAGAAAAGCGACAAGAAACTTTTTCATACTAACCTCCAAAAAAAATAATGGGCATACACGGATTCGAACCATGGACATCCTGCGTGTAAAACAGGCGCTCTAACCA
>WQSP01000038.1 GCA_009787795.1 Treponema sp. | reverse complement strand
TTGTTCGTGCTGGTTCGTGGTAAAATTCTTTTTCTTCAATGAACTTTCTCGATGTCTTTAAAATATTTTACTGTGCCGACTTTAAGCTCTTCTGTGGCTTCTTCGTCGCAGACAATGACGGCTTTGGGGTGCATCTGCAAACATGATAATGTCCACATGTGGTTTACGCCGTCTTCCACTACAGCTTTAAGCGCGCGGGCTTTGCTGCGTCCGTTTACAATGATTACAACTTCGCGCGAATCCATTACCGTTCCCACGCCGACAGTTAATGCCGTGCCGGGGACTTTGTCCGGGTCGCCGTCAAAAAAACGCGCGTTGGAGTGCCTTGTCTCTGTTGTCAGTGTTTTGATGCGCGTTCGGGATGCAAGCGACGAGCCGGGTTCGTTGAACGCGATGTGACCGTCGCTGCCCATACCGCCAAGGAAAAGGTCGATGCCGCCTTCTTTTGCAATCGCTTCTTCGTAGAGCCTGCACTCGGTATGGGGGTCTTTTGCCGTACCGTCAAGGATATGAATGTTGCCGCGATCGATATCAATATGATTAAAAAGATTCTGCATCATGAAAAACCGGTAGCTTTGCGGATGGTCTGCGCCAAGCCCCGAATATTCGTCCATGTTAAAGGTGCGCACGTTTTTAAAAGACAGTTTTCCCTCTTTGTGCATCCTGACAAATTCACGGTAAATCCCGAGGGGACTTGAACCTGTGGGAAGACCGAGGACAAAGGGTTTTTCCCGGGTTTGGGATATTATTTTTTCCGCTATATAATTTGCAGCCCAAAGGCTCGCCTTTTCATAGTCGGGGTGGATGATTAACCGCATGGAATTCCTCCGAACACGAAATGTGGAGACAGCTCGACCGCATAGTCAAAACGAGATATGTTTTTTTAGATAAACTTTTGCAATTACCGCTTGAGTACCGAGACAACCCTTTCCAGAACTTTCTTTCTGTCAAGAGGTTTAACAATGTAGCTCTTGGCTCCCATCAGGAGACACTTTTTAACGACATCCTCTTTTCCCAGGGCGCTTACCATAATAATATTGGCATTCTTGTCAAATTCGAGAATTTTTTCCAAGGCGGAAACGCCATCCATAACCGGCATGGTAATATCCAAGGTAACCAGATCGATGTTTGGATGTAAAGCTTTGTACTTCTCTAATCCCTGGGCTCCGTCGGCAGCAGTATCCGCCACATCAAAACCCTCGGACGTAAAAATCTGCCCAAGCTGTTTTGCGATAAACATCGAGTCGTCAACGACCAGAACGCGGTACGGTACCCCCTCCGGCTTAATCCCTTCAGCGGCTTTTTCATTGATATTAGGCATATCAGACTTTGCTATCATCCTGTACGCTCCTCTGTTAAAACTATATGCTATTATTAAGAATAAGTCAAGAGGGCTTTCCAATAATGTCAAACATATATAAAAATTTTTATAAAAATATGAGGGCTTGAATATGACCCCTTTTTATCTTGCGCCGATGGCGGAATTAAGTCACAGGGCGTTAAGGGAGCTAATCGGGGAATTTGGGGGCTGCGACGGCTACTTTTCCGAGATGATAAGCGCATCTGCCCTGCTCGCGGGCGGCCCACTGGAAAAATACTATATCGATAACGGTCCTGCAGCGGAAAAATGCGTTTTTCAATTGGTCGGTTCGGATATTGAGGCGATGGCGGGGGCGGCAGGCGTTCTTGACAGGCTGGAATGTGCCGGAATCGACATAAATATGGGCTGCAGCGCGCCCCTGATACGAAAAACAGGCGCGGGAGCGGCTTGGATGATGAAAACTCCTGACAAGGCGGGCGAACTGATTGCCAAAATCAGGCCGCAGGTAAAACGGCGGCTAAGCGTCAAATTGCGCCTTGGCTGTACGGAAGATTTTGAGTATTTGGTTCGATTTTGCCGCCGGTTGGAAGACGAAGGGGTCGAGCTAATTACGCTTCATCCAAGATTAATAACCGAAAAATTCAAGCGTCTTGCCCGCTGGGACTATGTGGGCAAATTGAGGGCGGAGCTAAAAATCCCTGTTGCCGGAAACGGCGATGTTTCAAGCGCGGAAGAATTGGTTAAAAGGGCAGAGGGTCCCTGCGATGCCGTAATGGTGGGCAGAGCCGCAGTAAAACAACCCTGGATTTTTCAGCAGGCTAAGGAGAATATTTCTCGCCAAGATGCTAAGACCGCCAAGAACGCCAAGGTTTTACAAGAATCTTTGCGTCCTTTGCCTTTCAATTACTGCGATAGCAGCTTGTGCCTTAGCGAGAGCTCTTCTCCTAATCTTCTTGAAATAGGATTAAGGTTTATTGAGTTGTTGGCGAAGTACCAGCCGGTTGAGTTTCATGTTTCCAGGGCGAAGAGATTTTTTGGCTTTTTTTGCGAAAACCTGAAATGGGGAACTTTTGTCCATAATCGGATAAATCGTGAATCTGCGCTTTTGGGAATGGAGAAGGTCTGGCTGGAAGCTTTTAGGGAAGATGCCTGATTTGCCGCCAAATTTAATTTGACAGTTTTTGGGAAACGATGGTAGAATTTTACTACATCAAATAAGAAACATAAAAACAAATCCCTGCAAGGAGCAATCTATGAAAATAAGAAAAAATGGATTGGCGGCGCTGTGTGCGCTTCTGATGGTTTTCACGATGCTGATGATTACGGCATGTCCTCCCGAAGCTGGAGAATCGGTATACTTGGACCACCTTCAGACAACACATTTTCCTCATAAAACAACCTATGTAATTGGCGAAGAATTGGATATTGATGGCTTGGAAATAACCGCTTTCTATTCAAACGGCTCGTCCCATGTAGTTACCGATTATACCATAGATAGGGAAGCTGATTCTCAAGGAAGAATTTTTCTGGAGCAGGAAGGTAATATAACAATCTTTGTATCATGGGGAGGAAAATCATCGGCATTTACAGTTTTTGTTATTCCAGAGGTGGAGCCTGACCAGATAGTACTGGCAGGATATTTTGATTTAAAAGTAGACGGTGAATTCCCTGCATGGGAAAATTTCCCGCCTGAATTAATACTTTGCCCTGAAGATACTGATATATGGGATAGTAATGCATTTATACCTTTTTTACAATTTACCCTGAGTAATCAATGGATGATGAAGCTTGATGATCTAAACGAAACATATTTTGGGAAATATTATTTCTGGGTTGGAATGGATGGTTACGGCGCTTATAAAACATCTTATCATGTAACACTATCAGAGTTGGGAGTAATTATTGATGGTATAGATATTCATGTTGAGTTGTTTACCGAAGTGACCATACAAGGTACGGTGAATATTAATAATCCAAATATAAAGAACATTCAGCTTCGGGCTTATAATGAATATAACCAAATAGACAGTTGTTCTGTTAATTTAAATGAAAGTAATTCATTTACTTTTGGTATTTATAATATTCTTAAAGGAACAGAGCTGACCATAAAAATTAATGGCATAGATGACCAAGAAGAAACATTGACAGTTGACAGTAATAATATACAAAATGTAACGCTTAATTTCGACTTGTCTTCTGTAACCGAAGGGCATGCATGGTTGTATTTTAATGATGCGTTTGAAGCAAACAATAATTTATATTTATCCAGTTGGCTCAATGATCATGAAAATAGATTAAGAGTCGATATATATGATCAGCTTTATTATGACCCTCAGCCCGTTCGTGAGTATTCACTGTTTGTAAATGGGATTGAACGGGATATCGTAATAATTGAGCATTTGGGTAACGACATTCAGTTCTACATTTCAACAACTACTCTTAGCGCCGGTTGGAACTATGCGACTGTAATAGTTGCTATAGACGGAACGCCCTTTGCTAAGGATTTTGCATTCTGGGTAAACCAGAAGTAAGGAGGAAACAATGAAAATATTAAAGATTTTAAGCATATTTGCCCTTGTATTATTGGTTGCCGGCTGTGATGTGCTAATTGGTCCGGATGGAATAGCCGGAAACAGCGGCAATTTATCAAAGGTTCAGGTTAATATCGGCGGTAATGCGCGTACACTTCTCCCGAATTTAGATGTCGGTGATGATGATGAAAATGGTTTTAGTAAGTATGAAATCAGCGCCGAACCTATCAATGGAAACAGTAACAGTGCGCCTGCCAATGTAGAAATTTATGGTACCGATTATTACGGAGAAATTGTTTTACCTTTTGGTGACTGGAAAATTACTGTTACCGCTTTTATTAAACATGAAGGTGTGGATTATCCTGTCGTTTCAGGAACAGTGACTTTTGCTGTCAATGAATTATTACATAGTGTAAATGTTCCCATTATAGTTCCGACGCAGGGCGGAGAAGGAACCATTGAGTATATAATTAACTATCCTGATGACGCAGAGGTTTCTTTAAAACTGGTCAAATGGCCTATAGTACAATCGGGTACTCCTGTAATTGATGACGATGCGATAGAGAGCGGCGAAACGGGTACTAAAAATATTGCCAGCGGCATTTATTTTCTTACGATAACTGCAGAACTTGACAGCAAAACAATCATCAAAAACCAGATTGTACACATCTACGATAAACGTACTACTTACGTAGATTATAGCTTTGAGCCGGCTGATTTTAAAAACGCTATGATAAAACTGAGCGGTAATTTAAATATTACGGTAGATACTAAAGCTGTAAAAAACATCAGTATGTATCTGAATATTAGAGTTAACGAAGGCCACAGAGTTGATCCAATTAGTATTCCAATTACAATTAGCGGCAATACTTGGGAAATTGATATACCGCCTATTTCTAAAGGTCAAATGGATTTATTTGTGCGATTCTATGATGAAAATGATAATGAGTACAATAAAGTGCATCATATTGGTACATCAGCCGCAAATAATATACCCAATGTAAATGTAGAATTTGCCATTACATTAATAACCTTAAGCGGTTATGCGGATTTTGGCGATTTAGATGGAATTATGAATTGGGCAAATGTAGATTTTATAACAGAAGAAGGTAATTTTATTACTTATACAAGTGTTAACCTAAATACATATTTCTGGACGGTTACTTTTGAATCATTTAAAGAACCTACTAATGTCTGGTTTGAAGTATATGGTAATGCTGATTTTAATAATAATCTTTATGCTGCTTACTTCAATGATAATAATTATATAGAGGTTTACAGTTCGAATATTCCCAATATTGTTCTAAGCCAAAGAATTCTTTTAAGTGGCACAGCGACCGTTACATTTAATGGAGTTAGTCCCAATGCCAATAATTTCCAGGGAGGATGGGTAAATATTGGAACTTATAAAGAGGAGGAAAATCCGTCTAATCCAGAAAATCCGTTGGTATATATTAATGATGCCGGAGCGGAATATTTCAGTACTAATGGTTCTGTATGGAGAGCTTGGATTAGCAATGAATATGACGGCGAACTGCTTTACTTTACATTAGATGCATGGGCATCAGGTTCAGGACCCGGTACAGGAAATGGTCGAGTAATTGCAGGAAATAGAACGATAACAGGTCCTGTTATGACCAATATTATCCTGTCAGGCAACATTACTAATTAACCTAACAATGCCTCTGTAATAAAAGCCGCTTCGAAAGAAGCGGCTTTTTTATTTGACAAATTCCCGATACCGGTGCTAAAATTTTGCAATGAAGATGAAAACGGCTGTTTTTGGGGCTGTTCTGGCGCTGCTTGCCGCCGGATGTGTGGAGTCGGACGGATTTTCATCTTCGGATAACGAGACGCAGGATTTTCCTTTCAATATAATAATTTCTCCGGTTGCCTACGGCTCGGTCGCTTCCAGCAGAAAAAATGCGGCGCCGAATGCAAATATCAATCTGACAATTATCCCCAATGCAGGTTACGGCTATGTTCCCGGCTCCTTGAACGTAACCGCCATAAATGACGAAACGGATATTGTTCTTGGCGGCGAAGGATTTTCGCACAACTTTAACATGCCCGCTTCCCATGTGATTGTAAGCGCGGAATTTGTGCCCGTTATGTACGATATTAACATAATGCCGCTTGCAAACGGGACAATTTCATCGAGCCATGAAAAAGCTGCAATCGGCACGGTTGTTGCTTTGACGGTAACGCCCGCCAACGGTTATGCATTGCTGGAAAACACCTTTACCGTGTTGCAGGATAACGGCGCGTTTGTTAACCGGGTTGGCAATAATTTTTCAATGCCCGCTTCCAATATAACGATTAACGCGCAATTTTCCATGTTGTACAACATTAATGTAAACCAAACAGGCCCAAACGGCGAAGTTTTTAGAAGTCACGAAAGGACTGTTGCTGGCGCGCCCATTACTGTTGTTTTAACGCCCGATGCAGGGTACAGAATCAAGGAAGGAAGTTTTGGCATAACAGGTCAGGCGAATGTCGCGACAGAACTTTCGGTAACGGAATATTATATACACACTCACACTTTTTCCATGCCGGCTTTTGACATTACGATAAATGTCGAGTTCGAGGAAATTCCTCCCGGAGTGATTGCAGTTTATTTTGAAGGTTTCCATGACGAAGAAATGAATCTGGATCAGGCAGGGCATACGATAAGAAGAGGCTCCAATGATGTCATTACGGTTACAGTGGCTGCGGGTTTTAACAGTTATTATTGGTATTTTAATGACACTTTGCGGCAGGAAAAAGGCAACAGAATTACAATAGACAGCTACAGGCTGGATTTGGGCGTGTATACAATCACCGCGGTTGTCGTCAGAAACGGCATACCATATTCCAAAATTGTAACCTTTACGGTTGTAAAATAAGGGAGGAGAAAAAATGAAAAACATTTTTAAATTTTTTATTGCATTCTTCTCCCTGTTTGTCTTAATGTGGTTTGCGGGCTGTCCTATTTTCCCCGAACTTGAAAATGCCGCTTCTGGCGGAATATTGATTACAATTTCCGGCGAAGGAACGGGCAATGCGTCAGGAGCCAGAACACTGTTTCCTTCTGCGCCCGTTTTTACCAAATATGAATTGCAGTTTCATAACGCAGACGGAAACAATACTTACGGGCCTGTTGAACTTGACGTAAACAGAAGCGAGATTTTAATAGAAGATTTGGCGGTAGGAATATGGCACATAACGGCTGTCGGATACATTACAATTAACGGAAACTTTGTACGCGCTGCAGACGGAGAAACGGAGATTGGGGTTCTGCCCGGAAACGAAGGCAAAACAACTTTCCAAAGCGTGAATATTCCAATCAGGGCAAAGCCGGGAACCGGAAGCGGAACATTTTTCTACAATGTTGATTTCCCGTCCGCCATAAATACGGCTCAACTTTTTATTTACGACATTGGCGGCTCTCCTTGGGATGTATTGGACGAAAATGTCGCCACTCCTTTGGGCACAAATACGCCTGTAAACATTTTAACCGTCAAGTCGGGCAGAATTACGATTCCCGCCGGTTATTACATGATGACCATGAAATTTGAAAACGATTTCAGATCGATTTCCTGGACGGAAGTTATCCATATTTATACAAATATGGAAACCAAAATGGAAAAAATATTCGATGAAAGTTTTATAGCGGGAGCGATTACCCTGACAGGCACCATAAGCGCGACAATTAACGGCGTTCAGGCGGACAGGACCGCTTTGTACCTGTTTACCGATATAAACTGTTTCAATCATTTTGACCATCTGGATGCAAGCAACGGTCAGATTTTCCCAAAAACGATGCAGTCTTTTGAAACGCCTTTGACATTGTATGTAAAATTGATTGCCGAAAAAGGCGACTCGTTTTATACGCGCCGTATCGGTTCCATAACGCTTCACGAAAGCGATTATGTTTTTAACGTGAACGAAATTTTCAATTCAATCAAAATCGGCGGAACTTCAAATATAACAATTAATGGCTATGCGCCCAGAGAAGCGTATGTACGCGCATATAAACTTGAGAATGACGAGCTTTTAAATGTAAACGAAGCCGCAATTAACCTGAGCGCAGGAAGAAACGGCGCATGGGAAATGAATATCGAAGCGTTCAACGAATCGACAGAAGTATATTTTATCGTACAGGCAAAAAACGCGGGAAATTCAACATATTATAAAACCATAGAAGAAACATTCGTGTTTTTTAATTCAAACAGAACAAATATACACATAACGGCAGATGTCGGGCTGCTGACAGTCAGCGGCACCGCAAATATCAAGGTGAACGGCGAATCTCCAAAGTGGGCTTCCATAACGATGCGTAAAGTTGTTGCCAATCAGACAGTGGGCGATTGGCTGGATTCCGCAGAAGTCGATCTGATGGCAGGAAACGCATGGATTGCTTCCGTTAATTTTTTAACTTCGCAGATAAACGTTTACTTTGAGTATGCGTGCATCGACGCGGACGGTTTTTGGCATGAAGGACTAATAGGGAATACCATACCCCTTTACAACACGAATGTCACAGGTCTTGCGTTTAACATAAATATCAGCGTGGTAAACATTTCCGGCACTGCAAATATCACCGTTAACAATAATCCTGTGCAAGAAGCTTATGTTACCATGCACAGATCCGACAATAACGAGCAATTGGGATCGGCATGGGTAGATTTGAATCAGAAAATTCTTGGCGATGCCGGAGCGGAAATCAACAATCCCGATTATCGCAAATGGCGGATGGATCCGATAGAACCGTTTGCTTCGGCTGTAAGTGTTTATTTTGTCGTTTCCGGTTTTGATTCCAACGGAGATTACTTTGAGAGAAATGCGGCGACAGTATCGATATACAATACCGATGTTCGCAATATCGAACTTAATGTGAATATTTCCGCAGTGACATTATCGGGTACAGTCACATTAAATGCAAAGTTTGCCCCTCCCGACGGAAAAGCGGAAATTACCGCGATTGTCAAAAACAACCCGGCATCAACCTATTCTGCGCTGATTGATTATGCGCCGGGATCAAGAAATTGGACTGTAAGCGTTCCGTCTTCTTCGGGCACAGAATTCGAGTTTCGCATACGATGGAGTTCCGACAACGAAAGTTATTTTATCAGGGTGCCCGATATTACCGTGACTGCAAGCGGCGCAAACGTATCCGGAATCAATCTGGGTTCGCATGATCTTTATCCCACTTACAGATTCATTGATGACGGCACAAGATGGGCGGCAAGTATCGGTTCAAATTGGCTGATGAAAGGGGAAAGATTTTTAAACGGCGAACATTATATGCTGCAATACAAATTTTATACGGAAAATTACATAAACGATTTGGATATTGTCATCCGCGATATGCTGCTTCCTTGCAATTGCATCGGCACTCACACATGTTTTGACAATACAATGTTGTCGGAGATAAGAAGGATAGAAAGCCGCTTTGAGGGAAATGAAACATATACGGGTACGGTTGTGTTCTCGATAAACAAAAACGCCTCAAGCAGCGACAAAATGGCAAATGTTTTCTATCTTATGGCATCGTCGTCCGATGTGCCGTTTATACGCATCGAGGAATTGAATGTTACCCGAATCCCAAAAGTTGAATCTGCAAGCAAATGGGAAGTAACATTGGTGGACTCGATTGAAAGCCCCGGCACAAGCAGAAAAATCGATTTTAACATAGTCGGCGCAGGCATTACCACAATTGCAAAATACGGATCGCACGACGCTTACAGCGAAAATTACAATGATGTTTTATATGTAAGACCGGGTCCCGGCGGGTATTATCACTTTGTAATTGATTATGATTTAAGCGAAGAATATGCCGGTAAAAACATACGAATAGACATTGAGTATGATTATTATCTTACACAAACCGCCGCGCTTGCCTGGCATATAAATTCCGCAAATTATCCCACTATATGCGGAAATACCAGTCAAATCAATCCCAATGGAATATGGCGTACAATGCGCTCGCAGAGCGAAAGCAGAAATACTACCATTACAGTGCCGCCTTCGTCATCGCCTGGAAATACGGGAAAGATGCTGTTCCTGTCTGGTTTTCAGATAGGAAACGCTCCTGCGTACCTGCGTAATTTAAGGATAGCAATTACGGTTGTTCCGTAAGTTGTTAGGGCGTCCAAACAAAATCTATGTTGTTCCCGAACAAATGCATTCCGTCAATGCCGTGGCTTGTAATTTGGATATTGTTGAATTTTACGTTTCTTATCAATAATGCCGACGAAGCCGAGCCGTCGTAATAAATTCCGTTTCCTGTTAATGCGAATGTGTCCGAAATTTCCGTAAAGGAAATTTCGGCATATCCGTAATTGACAAGGTGGATGCCGCCGCCAAAATCTTCCGTATCGCAACTCTTGATTTGGGTTTTGGTCAGAACAAGGGAATGGGATGAAATGTACATTCCCCTTCCGTATGTTACGGTGTCAATTAGGACATCGCTTATGTTTATTGTGCCGCTTTGTGCAATTTGGTCCACAAACAATGCCTGTTTGCCATTAATGTTCAAAAATTCCGCGTCTTTTATATTTGCATTCGCTCCGATTACCGACAATGCGTTTCCCGTAATGTCTTTGAATGTTACGCGCAAAATTTCCGTTTCCGAAGTGCCGATATGAACGGCGCCGAAATTATCGCTTGCTTCGATATTTTCAAAAACCGAATCGGTAACGGTTGTTCTTCTTCCATTAAACGAAAAAATGGCAGTTTTTTGAAAGTTTTTAAAAGTGCAATTTGCAACTGTAAGCCGCGCCGAAGAAGAAAGAAACGCGCTAATCGCCGTGCGTGACGATTCGAATGAAATGCCGTTAAACTCCATAATGCTGTTTACGGCTGCGGCATCCGCAGTTGTAAACAAATTGACGGATTGAATGCCTGTTCCCACGCTGCCGGAAACGATTGTCTTGTTAACGGCAAGATTGCGCTGTCCGATAGCGGTTTCGTTGCCTGCAAAACCGCCAATGTAGCGCGTGTTGGCAATCAGACGGAAAAAATCAGCGTCCGTATCGCCGGGTTTGTACGTTCCTGCGGCGATCCAAATCTCTTTTTGGATGCTTTCGTGGAAAAGAAATGCAAGGCTTGCGGCATCATGTATGGAAGCAAATGCGCTGTTCCACGAACTGCCGTCTCCGCCTTCTTCGGCATCATGCCTTACATATATTCTGGAATATTTTCCGAGTATTTTTACCGTATAATTTTTTCTGTTGGCTCCGTTGGCGGAAACCACTTCGTAAACAATTTCATCTTCAAAAAGCTGTTCGTTTTCGCCGCTTGTTTGAATGGAGCCGTCTACATAGACAAGTCCCTTTACCGTAAAGCGCGGTTTCAGGTTTAATTCGATTGTTTCCAAAAAATCGGGGGGCATTATTATCAGTATTTCGCCGTCGTCATAAAAAACATTTCCGCTGTATTCCTTGTCAAGATTGGGATTTTCGTCGGGATGAAAACTGAAAGCGGATATGGAAACATCCGACGACGCTCCCGTGGTAATGTGCAAAGAAAGATCATGGTAGTAGTCGGTGCAGCCTGCAAAAAGTAAAACACAGCATGTTAAAAAAAATAATACCGTTTTATATTTCATTTTTCTCTCCGCATTTTAATGCTATTGAATGATTAATTCCACGCATCTGTAAGATTCCCAGCTTGCGTCCCTGTATTCGGGCGCTCTTAGCGCTCCGTAAGATTCTATTCTTATTCGCGACGGATCAATGCCAAAATGTCTTGAAAGATAATCGGCGCAGTATTGCGCCCTTGCGCGGGATATTTCCGTGCGTCCCTGTTCTGTGCCAAAAGGAGCCGTAAAACCCCTTAGCGTTATGCGAAGATTCGGGTTTGCGCGAAGCCTTACGCCGGCTTCGTCCAGTATTGGTCTGTACATTTCGATCATTACAGAACTGTCGGCTTCAAAGTAAACAGCGTTGCGAAGACGTACAACTCTTCCCTGCGCCGATTCTTCGATGGTGATGTTTTCGCTGCGGCTCTCAAATACAATATCTCCTGTTGCAGACGCCTGTTCCTCTCTGCGGGCGGCTTCGTTTATAACGATAAACGGTTTAAACGAAATGCCGGCTTCAACAACCGGAAGAACAACAGGCCCCGAACTTTCAATGATAAAATCCGCGCCGCCGCCTGCGTAGATTTTTAAAAAATCAAGAGGGGTAATTGTCGCATACAAACGCGCGCCCGCAAAAGGAGCCGTGTATCTGTCGATTCTTGCGTTGTTGTTTACAATGTCGGCTGCGCTTGAATATCTGGTAATTTCGGAAAATAAAACGCCGATATTCGCATCGGCTTGCAATCCGAATATGGAAGCCAGGGGCAGCTCATAACCGAATTTAAAAACCAGCGGCGTAAATGTTACTTGCGAAATTAACTGATTGGTTCCCGGGAAACTGTTGTAACCGGATTCCAATGCGAATCGGAGTTGCCTGAACTGATAGCCCAAAGCGCCCCTGAATCCAAAGCCCGGATCCCCAAGCCCTTGCATTGCGCCTGATGCAAAGTAATAAATGCCGGAAGCTTCCAAAAAAATCCCTTCGGACCAATGATTCTCCTGCGCATGAGACGTAAAAGCGGGAAAAACGAGGATAATTATAAATAAAAACCGAATTTTTCCGCTCATGTGTGGTAATTTTAGCACGGTTTTCGGGTTTTGGCAAAATTATTTTTTTTACATCATTATTTGACAAGCAACTCTTTTTGTTTTCGTCTTTCCTTGTCGCCTTTGGGAACATAAATCGGCATCATCGTGCGCGGATCAAGCCCCGTGTAATACATCACCGTGGACATGGTTCCCGGGGTAGGGTAGAACTCCTGCGTTTGTTCGGGTGTAAAGCCCGATTTTTTTAAATATTGCGAAAGCTCCTGCGCTTCTTTCATTCCCGCGCCCGGGTGAGCGCAGATAAAATAGGGCAGAAGATACTGTTTAAGCCCAAGTTCCTTATTCACCCGGTTAAAATCATTTCTGAATTGCTCATAACAGGTTGATATCGGTGGCTGCGATGACTGCATTTCGCCTGCGCCTTTTCCCATCGCGTAAAGCACATTTGCGCTGACATGCTCGGGCGCAACTTTTAGCTGTCCGCTGACATGATGACGGCACAGCGTTTCCAAAAATTGTGCGCCGTGCTTTTTGTCCATTTGGATAAAATCGAAGCGAATACCCGAACGAATAAACG
>WQSP01000037.1 GCA_009787795.1 Treponema sp. | reverse complement strand
GTGTCGTAGACACTCAACTCTGGGATATGCTATACCAATAACATATCAAAAAAACTTAACGGCTTAATTAACTGTCCGTAAAATCGGGGGAAGTCCAGTACTGTCACAATCGGAGTTTTGCTGCTGTGCGTACAACCGCAAGAGGCAAATAAAAAGGCGTTAAATGCGATAACGGAAAATACAAAAATGACTTGCAACAATCTGTTTTTCATTTTAATGCTCCTTCATTTTGGAAATTGTACGCTTTACTGCCGCAAACGGAAAGCGGCTTTCCCTCATTATTGAATGTTTTTACGAATCCGTCAACAAGACGGATAATTGCGGATGGAAAATGAATTGATCGCAAAATATTTTCTTCTTTGTCCACGAATTTTCACAGATTTTCACGAACCCTGTCCGCTTTCTTTTTCTTAAACCTAAGAAGGTCTTTATGCTAAGCAATTATTACTTGGAAAAAGAGGGAAAATATCGGACCATGTTCGTGTACGCGAGTTTACGAGCGTATTCGTGATGGTCTCGGCCAGTAGCTTTAATTAAAAATTATAAATTTTTCTGGCCTCTCGCCGTTTTGTATTTTTTAACCACACGCTTTCGCGTGCAGAATACAGGCGGGTAAAAATCTTTTCCTTCTCTTCCTTCGTGCAAATCCGTGTTAATCCGTGGACCTTCTTAATATTTTCTTCTTTGTCCACGAATTTTCACAGATTTTCACGAACCCTGTCCGCTTTCTTTTTCTTAAACCTAAGAAGGTCTTTATGCTAAGCAAATATTACTTGGAAAAAAAGAAGATATCGGACAGCGACTCCGTGTTCTCTGTGTCCTCCGTGGTTTTATTTTCCTTCTCTTCTTACTTTGCGTCCTTGGCGCTCTTGGCACCTTGGCGAGAAGTCTTCCTTCCTAATCCGTGTTAATCCGTGGACCCAAAAGCCCTGACAGCACGAACCCTGCATGAGTATGACCTGGTGTAATTGGATCGAGTGCCTGTAGCCGACATATCCCATGCGTTATTGGCGCTGCCTTGTGTGGAAGACCAATAATAGGCAGATGAAGCTAAAATATTTAATAAACCTGTTCTGTTTCTTAACTCGTTAAGTTCTCCGATACTCGGAAGAAACCAATCCTTATATTCCACTCCGTCAAATACAACTGTCTTGTTTGCGCAAAGCTGAGCCGCCCTGCCTGTTACGGAAAGAGAACTGAATGCATTAAAAATAAGCCTGGTGTCTCTCCTTCCTTTGCCAAACGAATTTGCCAGATCGGTTGCAGAGATAGATGAAGATGAAGCTGTAATCATAGTCGCACCGGTTATACTCAGATTGGCAGGTCCCCAAGAAATCGAAGTGCTTGTTTCGTCGGAAGGAGCCGCTTCAAGGAAATTTGCAAAATAAGTATTAAATGTGCCGTTCACTCCTGTAAGACCTGCAACCTCAAAACCGGTTTCGTCGGCAGAAATAAAACAAATAAATCCGCTTGCAGGTCCCCTGTCGCCAACTTGTGTTGCACGCGGCTCCCCATCACCCGCCAAATTGCAATTAATGCACTTGTTTGTTGAAATGCCGGGCCACGTCGTATCTGTCATTATCCATCTGACAGTATGGGTTCCTGTCGTCGCGGGTATTATATTGTATGTAATTGTTTTTTCGCAATTTCTGCATGACTGGGTTGTATATCCCTCATCTATGCATGTGGGTGGTACTGTCACAATCGGAGTTTTGTCACTGTGCGAACAACCGCAAGAGGCAAATAAAAATGCGCAAAATGCGATAACGGAAAATACAAAAATGACATGCAACAATCTGTTTTTCATTTTAATGCTCCTTCACTTTGGAAATGAGTTCGGCAATTTCGGCTGCCGTGCCCAGCGTAAGGGCTTTTTTTGCAAGCTCTTCGCATTCTACAACCGTAACTTTGGAAATTGTACGCTTTACTGCGGCAACAGAAGCCGCTCCCATGCTGAATTTTCTGATGCCAAGACCGATTAGCAGTGGAATTGCCTGAATGTCGCCGCCAAGTTCGCCGCAAACGGAAAGCGGCTTTCCCTCATTATTGAATGTTTTTGCGATTCCGTCAATAAGACGGATGATTGCGGGATGAAGCGGCGAATAGTAATCGTCCACCGCGATGTTTGTCCTGTCCGATGCGCACATGTACTGGCAAAGATCGTTTGAACCTATGCTTGCAAAATCAACCTCTTTTACGGCAATGTCGGCAATCAGCGCAATTGCGGGTATCTCTATCATAATCCCGATTTTTACATCGCCTGTTTTTACGCCGGAATTGTCAAGTTCTTTTTTTGCCTCTTCTGCAATTTTTGCAATCTTGCGTATATCGTCCATGGAGCCAATCATGGGTGTCATTATCCAAAGATTGCCAAAACAGGAAGCGCGAAGAGCCGCCCTTATTTGTGTCTTGAAAATTTCGGGGTTGGAAAAACAAAACCTAATGCCCCTGTTTCCAAGAAACGGATTTTCTTCGCGTTTTTGTCTTTGTTCAAGAGAGGCTGCCTGTTTGTCGCCGCCTATGTCCAATGTGCGAAGAACAACGGGTTTTTTCCCGTAACATTCCAACACTTTTTTATATTGTAAAAACTGATCTTCTTCGGTTGGCAGGGTATCCTTCTCCATGTACAAAAACTCGGTTCTGAAAAGACCGACAGAATCGGTATAATTCTGCGCCTTTAATTCTTCGTCGTTTGCGTTTGAAACATTAAGGCCGATATCTATTTTTTCTCCGCACAAAGTGCGCGCTTCCCTGTAAAGGTAATTGTCCGCGTCCTTCATGTCGCGAAGCAAAATTGAATTTTTTGCGATTATTTCATTTGTAACATCTTCTTTTGGATCAAGGATAACCGTTCCTTCAAGCGCGTTTACTGCGGCAAGCTGTCCCTGCTTTACGGCGCCCAAAAGCCCGTCAATGCCCAAAATTGCCGGTATCCCGAAACTTTTTGCGATAATGGCGGAATGCGACGTTACCCCGCCCTTCTCCGTTATAATCGCCAACACTTTGTCTTTCTTCAATCCCGCAGTATCCGAAGGAAAGAGTTCCTTTGCCGCAATAATCACAGGTTCCTTAAGGCCGGAAAGATCGGGCGGTTTTTGCCCGTACCACAATTGCAAAAGCAAAGCCCTTATATCGTCAAAATCCGCGGCGCGTTCTGCAATCAGGGGGTCGGGGGTTTTTTTTAAAAGATTCAAGACGTCTCCGTAAACCTGATAAATTGCCCAGTCGCCGCTCCAGCGTTCGTTTAAAATTCGCGCGGGGATTTCTTCGTTTATGATTATGTCTTCCACTATTTCTTTATGAGCGTCGAATATTTCCGCCTTGGCAGGATCCGTTTCGCTCATATTAAGTCTTATTTTTTCGATTTCTTCCAATGCCTGTTTCTTGATTGTGTTGTACCGGTCAAGCTCGGATTGCTCCTTTCCCGAATCGACAAAGTTTTCTTTTGGTATGTTGAATTTTTTGTTATAGATATAAACGCTGCCCACCGCCGCCCCGGGCGCAGCTCCTTTTCCATATAGTACCATATAAACATAGGGCCGCCCTTTCAGGCAGCCCTTGGTTTTTTACCAGCCGTCGACCATGTCGTCGGGGTCGCGGTGACTTTCCGAGAAAAGGTCAGTTTCGGCGCGAAGATCGTCAAAGTAGATATAGTAGCTGCCCCTAGCTTCCATCGGGTCACAGTCAATTCTAAAGCCTGTTATCTTGATTCCGAAGTTACCCTGATAATGGTAGCTTCTCTGCACTACGCCGCTTAATCCGTCATCCGGAGCGGGAGGAATTGCAACAGTCATTCTCTGCCAGCCCATGAAATTAAGGCGTCCCATATAGAACTCATAATATCTGCCGTAGAAATCCTGAATAAGGAGAACCAGCGAATGGTTAAAGTTACGTCCTGCAACCCATACCGATACTGTCTTTGTAATGCCCTCGATCGGAATGGGGCGGCTTGGATAAATCGTAAAGCTGGAATAGCTTCTGCGCAAAAAGTCGACTCTGGTACCCAAAACGTGAATGTCGGGAATATTCAGGCCTTCTTCTTCGGGGATGGGCTGCTTGCCCGCAGGAGCGCCTCTGAACAATCTGGTTGTCGTATAGCCGTCGTCGGTTGACATAGTGGACATCCAGAAACCGTCATGTTCGAATTTTTCAACAGAAACTTCCCTGATTAACTGCTGAGCCGAATCGATTCCAAGCCTTTCAGCATCGGGTGTGCCTATCTGTCTTTCCTGTTGAGCATAAGCAAAGGCGCAAACACCCAGGATTAATGCAAATGTTAAAAACTTCTTCATTTTTTTCTCCTTATTCGCTTGCCCAGAGTCTATCGACATGCTCCGGGTCAGCCAAATCGTTGCCGTCAAACAAGGTTTCAAACATGTCCGTCAATATTTTAAGCTGCTTGAAATAGATATAAAAATTATCAACCCTTTCGACAGGCTGCGTCCAAATCCTGAATTTAACAAATGTCAATCCCGCATACGAAGGCAATGTGCGCCTCGACTGGGTAATGTTGCCGGGAACGGTTACGCGCAGGTTTCTCCAGCCGGCATAACCGATATCGCCAAGCCTTAAAGCATGGACAACTCCGCGGTAATCGCGGACATAAAGTTCGATATAGTATCGAAGGTTTGCTCCCCAAACCCACATGTCAAAATTATGAACTCTTCCTGGAATGGGAATTTCTGCAGGAGTGCCCGCATCGTCGCTTCTTAAAGTCGGATACAAGTCTATCCAGTTATAACCCCTGCGATCGAACTGACCGCGAAGACCCAAGCTTCTGATGGGCGGAGCATCCGGAGCGCGAGCATATCCAAAAACCGCTACGGGCCAGGCATTCACATACGAAGTAAGCGGAAACCTTTGGGGGTTGCCGTTACTGTCATTGACCGGTTCGCCGCTTTCATTTCTGACAACCGAAATAAATCTGCTGGCCTGAGTTCTCCAAATGTACGGAGAGTCGTCGTCTCCGTTAAATGATTCCAGAATCCTCGATTCCATGGCAACAGTCGTTTGACCATAACTCTGACCATAAACAGAAAAGCTCATTATACATGCCCATAAGATCAGGCAGATAATTTTGAAACTAGCGTGTTTCATTCCATAACTCCTTAATTAAGCCTTGGCTCCAATTATATTTGTAAACAACACCTTTGTCAATCAGCATACAGGCTGATACCTTCATTTTAACGTATTTGCCTTACCTTTTGCAATATCCTTCTGTCAAAATTCCTGTTAAAAATCGAAATTTTTGACTTTATCGTTCCCTGCTCCTCTCCGGCCGAAAAAAGGGATACCGCGTCCCTTAGCTGCGCCCAGGGCGAGTCGTCAAAGACCAAAGCCGTGTTCATGGGAACAAGGGAGGTGTCGAGCCATGAGTACATAATGACCGGAACGCCCGTTTTTCTGTCAAAATAATCCGAGCCTGTCCCTGCCAGCATTACGCAGGCATATTCGCCGCTTTGCGGAACTTCGGACAGGGAGTGAAAAAACAGGGTTTCCCTGGTACTGCCCTTTTCTTCCATACCGCGGGAAAAAGCGGGTCTTGCGGTGTCCCTGAAAGCGGAAAATTGGCGCGGTTCCATAATGACGGCGACATTTCCCTGGTATACCGTAGTCATTATTGCGGCGGCAAGGCCCGCCCTGTAAAAATCCGCCTCAATATCGGTTTTGTAGACAAAAAGCCCCGGAACCAACCTTCTGTATTGATGCCTTCCCTCCAGAATAATTACAGGGACGGCGGGATTCTGCTCGGAATAGGCTGTGGCGGAACGAGAAAACCTGAACGGAAAAACAACGCAATACGGTTTGCCCGACACTTCGGCAATGGCATGGGGAACAATGTCTTCGCCCGCATCGCCTGCAATTTCGACTGTTTTAACAGGCCTGAAAAAGGCGAAGGAAACGCGAAACGCTTCGTTCCGGATTCTTTTTGCGCCGTAAAGATTGACGAAAGACTGCTCAGTAAGCACCAATATGGGAGAGCGAAGATTGAAGATCAGGTATGCTACCGACAGCATAACCGCAAGCAATCCGCAAGCGGCAATCAGATGTCTTGGTTTTATTTTAGTCCGGGTAATCGACATTTACGGGAAAATTGACACGATCCACGCCGCTTGTAACGGCATGAGAATCGGCGGTCGGTCTTGAAGAAGTGTCAGCTCCCACAGGCGGCGGCGGAGCCTGCGATTCCGATACTGTCGCAGGAGGCGCGGCTGCGCCGTTAGAAGTGACTGTGCTTGCAGCGCCCGCATTTACGGTTACTGCATAACCTCTGGTGCCCTGAAAACTTACAGCCCCGTGTTCCACCCTGAGGACGCGGGTGTCAAATTCAAAAGTGGTTCCGCGTACGGATGCGGTTGCGGACGGGCTTGTAACGCTCATGGTTGTTCTTGTCCCTGCAGGCGGATTTACCTCGACACGCACTCTTCCCGATCTTAAATTAACATCTACCTGTTCTTCTTGTGCAGATGCGCGTATTTGCCTTAACGTAAGACGCGTTAACGGACGCACGGAAATCACGGCGCTTCCAACGGCAATTACGGCGTTGCTTCTCAAACCCGCGTATACTTCCGTATCTTCGCTTACCACGTCTCCGACATTTGCCGCAATGTATCCTGAAGATCCGGGATGTTTCAATTCGATTTGTCCGCTCATCGATCTGATTACGCCGCTTTGTCCAAAAACAAAAAATGTCAGGCTGAATAAAAAAATCGCAAAAAATGTTTTTTTCATGTTCCTCCGATCGATTATAAACCGAATATTACGTTCAGCTCAATACGCCATTGAACGCCCGCATCCCGCGCCGCGTTTCCCAAAGAAGGCAAAAATGCGCCGCCTTTAAGATTAAACTGCAAATCCGAAAACGGACTCCACATTATTTTTGCAAGTATTTCCGTTCCAAGAAAATAGCCGTCATTTCCTTCCGATACAGGATAACCCGAAAACGTTTCGTTGTCACTTAAAATAAAACATGTTCCGCTTGCCGTTACCGAAAATTTTTGAAGCGGTCTTATCGAATATTCCGCCGTAATGCACGAAACCCCCGACAATTTTACGTTGAAAATTTCCCCCATTGCATTTGTCGTTACCGGAATAAATGCCGACAGGGGACTGTAGCCGAAATTTGCGCCTGTAAACCGTCCCAAAAGCGAAACGCCCGATTTTCCGAAAACCGCCCTTACGCCGACTACCCCCGCCCAGGCAAATCCGAATTCTCCGTCATCCTGAATCAGTTGGGCGCAGCCGCCAAGATCAATCGACATAATGCCGATTGGCCATGTCACTTTTCCCGTAACGTATTGGCTGTTAAGGCTGCCCTCGATGTCAAACTGCGCAATCAGGGATGCCCATGCCATAAGCGAACCCAAATTCAAATGTTCCCAGTCAAACGCGGCCAAAAATCTTTTCGGCGCAAAATATGTATTGGAAAAATTGCCAAAATCAAGTTCTGCCATAAAAGATTCCAGTTCGCTTTCCGTCATGGCAATATTGGCCCTTTCCTTGTAGAGAAAACCCGTATACCATGCTCCGATGCCAAAAGAACCGTAATCGGAAATTAACGACATTCGCGCTCCGTCAAAAAGACCTGACGCAACAAATCCCAGCGGATCGGAATAAAACATTCGCCCCGCCGTCAAATCCGTCCTGTCAAACTGAAACGAAACTTCCGTCCTTAAAAGCTCAGGCACGAATCTCGGGGTTTCGTAAATGTATTCGTATTTGAATCCTGCAGAAATGTACAGTTCGCCGTTGTTTCCCAAAAGCGCCTGATAGCGCGGTATCAGGTTTCCGGAGTACTCGACACTGTTTTCTTCGATACCGCCGTAGCTTGCAGTTTGATCGAGTATTACGCCAAAGTCATTGGCTTTTGCAACAGGCACAATGCAAAAAACGCACAGGAAAAAAAAACCGCGAAGTGCAAAAAAACTAATTTGTCCATAACGGCAACATGCATTCGATTCGCGTTTGCTCTTCATGTTTTTATTCTTCTTCCCTTGAAAGGATGCTGTTTACAATGTACAGCAGTTGGTCTCCCGACACTCTCATTTGCGGCGACACTCTTCCCTGAATTACATTAAGATAGACAAGCTCGCGGTATGCATAACGCGCCGCCAATGCCGCGCTCCCGTTTTTTACAACAGAATACATTACGCCGCCCGGCATGTTAAACGCTTGCATGGCGAGTAACGCCATTGCGTCAAGTCTTGCCCTGTCCTGCATTGACACGTTTGGCGGCAGCCAGTTTCTTTGCGCCGCATAATTGAATGCATCACCGGGATTGGAAACGCCCCGTATCTGCGCCGCATTCAGCATCAGATACGAAACTTGCGCGTATGTCACTTCGTTTGTGTCAAGGATGGCGTCTATTTCATTGGCGCTTTGGGCGAATGCCGCGAATGCCAAAGCCGAAAAAACAAGAAAAAAAGCCAATCGCGGCAAAGTAATGCAATGTTTTGCGAAAACAGACATGATTTTTGCCATATATTTCGCATTTTCGCATTTTTTAGGCATGGATGTCAATACTTGCCTGCGTTATGGCGCATTACCTGTTTTTTCTCAATTTTGGAAGCCTTGAATCAAAATCCCATTCCCAGACTGACACAAAGTCAAACATCATTGTGTTTTGCCAGAATTCTTGAGTATTATAAAGTCCCGCATCGGCACTTTCGCCGTCCCTCTGATTGTCTCCAGTCAAAAGGGGATTGGGAGTTGTGCCTCCCGTGCCGTCATTATATGTGTTGTATCGCAAATCCATATCGGCTCTTGCATAATTGTTTATCAATATGCCGTCCGAACCGCCTGCAATACGGCCGATCAATTCGCTGTTATACGACGATGTTATTCTTTCGTTCAGGGCAACGTTGAAGAAAACCATACCGCCCGATACAAATCCTGCAATGCCGCCGTTTGTATTGCCTGCCGCATGTATGTTTACCATTGCCAGGCAATTGCTGACAAAGCCGGAATCATACATCCAACCGACTATTCCGCCCGCCAAACTTCTGAATGAAGAATCTCTGTTTGCAGCATTGATTGTGCCTGTTACATGACAATTTTCTATCGAGCTGTAGCCGTACATATCACCTGCAATCGATCCGACATTTCTGGAAGCGGTGATGTTTACATTTGTAAGGTTCAAGTTCCTTACCGTTCCGTTAATATTCAAAACGGCAAACATTCCCGTTACATAATCGTTTGCATCGTTGATTGTAAGATTGTCAATCGTAAAACCGCCGCCGTCGTATGTGCCTGTAAAAGCGTTGTCTTTGGAAACACCAATCGGTATCCAATCGGATCTTCCGGACAAGTCGATGTCCGCTACCTGCATGTAATAGGAATCCAATGAAAAGCCGCCTGTATGAGTCTCTTTTCCAACCCTTTCCAGGGTTTCCGCATTGTATACAACAAACGGATCTTGCGAAGTCCCTGTGCCAAGAAGACTGTAAACCGAAACAACTTCGCTTGTTATGCTGTTATAACCGTCGGCTCCTATCGTTACAGAATATTTTCCCGGTTCCATGGGTATATAGGACTGAGAAGTCTCGCCGGGTATTGAGTGATTATCCCTGTTCCAATGATAACGATATGTAACGCCCGGCAATTCATGATATTCGGCGGTAAGCAGAGTTCCGGTAATTGTCGCCGTATCCGATATGTAGTTGTCATGCCTGATTGTTACAGTTCCGGGTAAAAAGGGAAGACCCTTGTCCATGATGAATATTTGTTCGCTTGTTCTCGGTTCGTAGATATCGGTATAGCTTGCAACCACATAATAAGCCCCGATTTTATTGGCGGTAAATTCATGTCCGCTTGCAACGGCAATGCCGTCCTGGTACCATTGGAAACTTACATTTTCGCTGCCTGTATACATGGCCCTGAGTACGGATCCGACTTCAAAATCGCCTGAAAATATCTGAACATTCCCAAGCCTGCGAAGAATGAATTCCGAAACCTGCAAAGTCTGCCTGTTGCCGCCGCTGATTAATTTCGGGAGACCGTCTTGATTCAAATCCCATGCCGGCGCGCCGAAAAGCGCGGTATCTTTCCACCATGACGCGCTTTCCCATTCGTCTTCCGTTATGGTTTTTCCGAATTTTGAATCAGGCGCATCTTCTTTTTCTGCAGGATCAACATAGAAGACGGTTTCATGTTTGCCTGTTTCGGTATCTCCAAACGTATCCCTGGAAGAAACGCTCATGTCCATATGGATGCGGCCGTAATTGTTATTGTAAGTGCCTTCATCATCCTGTCCGAAAACGCGGCCAATGTTCGAGCCGGATTCCGACGTTATTTTTTTATTCAGCGCAACGCAATTTAAAACTTCGCTTTCCCGAACATTTCCAACTATGCCGCCAATTGCATCAAAGCCCTGAACGCCGCCCAAGGCAAAACAATTTTGTATCAGGGAACCGTCAAAAACATATCCCGCAATGCCGCCTGTGTTTCCGGTTGATGCAAAAACATCAACTTCAGAAAGACAATTAATAACGGTACTGCCTTCGCTCCTGCCGACAACTCCACCAACATTGTCCATACCCCGAATTTGGGATTGCATGGTTCCATCGTCGCCGACAAAACAGTTTTCGATTGTTGTTCCGTTTGTTATCGTGCCTGCGATACCGCCCAAATTGTTCAATCCCATTATGAACGCATTGACAATACCCAAATTGCTCACCCTGCCGCCGTCAATATAACCGAAAAAGCCAATATCGTCCGAATCGAAATCAAAGATTGACAATTGATCGATTAGAAAACCGTTGCCGTCGTAAGAGCCGTAAAAAGGGGTTTCCCTGTTTCCGATTGCTTTCCAACTAACCGTGTGCAAATCGATATCGGTCATTTGCCTGTAATGCGCGCCAAGATTCCAGTCTTCAAAGAAAGAGCCTTGCTGCGACGGGTGTCCAATAATGGAAAGAGTGTCGGCATTAATGACAAGGAAAGGATCTTCCTCTGTTCCCGAACCCAAACCCATCATTATCACTACAGGATCGTTTCTGCCTGAAGTAATTTCTTTTACTGCAAAACCTATCGCTTTCAGCAAACTGCCGTCATAAGCTTCAACTTCGAATCGGTATGTATCGGGAAAAACGGAAAAAGTCGCGGTTTCTCCGGGAACTATTACGGTATCGTGAACAATTCTGCCGTCGTTATGGATAATTTTGATTTGGTGAACCAAATCTTCGGGAGATAAACCTCCCAGCCACGATGCTCTAGGGTTGGTACTGCCGATTGTAATGGAAAATGTGCCGAAACCGTCATTTCCGTTTAACGAAAAAGGGTCATAACATGACAAAAAGACAAAAAAGCAAAGAAGCGCAAGAGAAAATCGAAGAAACATGCGATTTTTTGGCAGCATACTGCTCCTTACCGTGTATGTTATTATTTGCATATTTAAACCGGTTTGTCAATATAACCGGTATTGACCAATTCATCAAAATAACACTAATATGGATAAAATAATTAAAGGAGCAAGAAAATGACTAGTTATAAAGAATTGGGTCTTGTGAATACCAAAGAAATTTTTAAAAAGGCGATTTCGGGCGGGTTTGCCATACCGGCATACAATTTTAACAATATGGAACAAATGCAGGCTATTATCATGGCTTGTGTCGAGACAAAATCGCCTGTAATCCTTCAGGTTTCGTCAGGCGCGCGAAAGTACGCAAACCAGAACATCCTGCGCAATATGGCGCGCGGTGCCGTTGAATATGCCCACGAGCTTGGTCATGATATCCCCATCGTTTTGCACCTTGACCACGGCGATTCCTTCGAAATCTGCAAAGATTGTATCGAGACCGGTTTTTCGTCTGTAATGATCGACGGCTCGCATTTTTCCTACGAAGAAAATGTCGCCCTTACAAAGAAAGTCTGCGAGTTTGCACATTCCCAAAAAGACTATGTTACTGTCGAGGGCGAATTGGGCGTTTTGGCAGGCGTAGAAGACGATGTATCTTCAGAGCACAGCCATTATACTCAGCCAAGCGAAGTTGTCGATTTTGTCAATAAGACAAAGGTCGATTCATTGGCGATCTCAATCGGCACAAGCCACGGCAGAGCCAAATTCAAACCCGATCAATGCACAAGGGATGCAAACGGCATTTTGATACCGCCTCCGCTCCGCTTCGACATCCTGGAAGATATCGAAAAACAAATCCCGGGCTTCCCGATTGTTCTTCACGGTTCTTCTTCCGTGCCGATTGAATATGTTCAAATGATCGAAAAATTCGGCGGAAAGCTTACGGACTCTGTCGGCATCCCCGAAGAACAGCTTCGCAAAGCCGCAAAGAGCGCAGTCTGCAAAATCAACATCGACTCGGACGGCCGCCTTGCAATGACAGCGCTTATCCGAAAAATTTTAATCGAACAGCCAGAAGAATTTGACCCAAGGAAAATAATCGGACCTGCCAGAGACGAACTTAAAAAACTTTATGCGCACAAGAATCAGAATGTTTTAGGATCGGCAGGTCAGGCGTGAAAAACAATTATTCAATGATACCATTATTGCTCTCTAAAAATTTAACGCTTGGGAAAAGGCTTGCTTCCGGTTTGTTAAGAATCGGCAAAGCAAAATGCGTTCCCAAACGCGATTACGGTTTTAATCATTTTAAAAACCTGTCGCTTGTTTATTTTAAACCCACAGGAGCCTGCAACTTACGATGCAGAACTTGCGGGCAATACGGGGCAAAAGGCGTCATGAATGATATTGCCGCAGAAGAAAACAGAAAGATACTCCCCCTCGATACATGGAAAGGTTTTATAGATCAAATTGCAGTTCAAAAACCCGTTATCTATGTTTGGGGAGGAGAACCTTTCCTTTACCCCGACATTTTCCCGTTATGCAAATATATGGTAGACAAGGGTTTGTTTGTCAGCGTAAACACAAACGGCACTTTGATGGAAAGACATGCGGAGCAGATTGTCAGGGACAGATGGAGCACAGTCTTTGTTTCTTTGGACGCGTTTCGTGATGTAAATGACGAGCTTCGCGGACAAGGCGCATACGACAAAGTGATTGCGGGTTTTAAAGCCATCAACAGGGAAAAGGAAAAACAAAAAACAAAATATCCTTTGCTTGCCGTTGTTTCTGTTGTATCAAACAGAAATTACACCGATTTGGCAAATCTTGCCGAGGCAAGCAAGGAATACAAACTTGATCTTCATGTCGTTAATCTTGGAACATACACAAACGATAATATTGT
>WQSP01000036.1 GCA_009787795.1 Treponema sp. | reverse complement strand
GGGGGGGGGGGGGGGGGATATTATATAACGGCGCACATCGCGGAAATCATTGTAATTATTTTTATTAAAATGCAATGGCAAACTTGAAAAAGAGCTAATGATGTACCACCTTATTAATGTACTTTGTAAGCGTATAAATAAACACTTACAGCATATTGTAGAATATTAATCATTTTTTGTCAATACTTTTTATGATTTTAATGAATATTTATTTAAGCATAGAAGGGCGAGGGTAAAAATTACTTTGGGCGTCTATGGTCTGTATAGAAAAATGCCAGCCAGAAGCTGCGTGGATAAATGCCAGAGCCATTCTAGCCCAAAGGGATTTTTCCCCTCCCCCTTGTATTATTAACTAATTATTCCTTAGAGCTTTAATCCTGTATTCCCTGCATTCCCCATTTGCAGGATCAACAAAAAACAGCGCATGGGATCTAAGCGCAAGTTCTCCTGACAGCGCAGATTCTGCACAAGGCGAATACAGCGGGTCATTTTTAATGGGAAATCCTGCCCAGCAAAGGTGACAGCGTATCTGATGCCTGAATCCGCGTTTAATTCTAAGTGTAAATATATTATCGTTTTTTGCGATGATTTCGGTTGTGTAAAAACCGCCTTTGTCTTTGGCAATTTCCTTGTGCTTTTTGCCGTCTTCGATAACAGGACGAACCTGTTTTCTGCCCGGCCCAAAGGGACGAAAATAACTCTTTATTTCAAAAGAGTTCTCGCCAACTTCGAAGCTCTGCTTTGGCCAAGACGACAGGATCGCAGAGTTATTGTCCGGAAATCCTTCCATAACAACAGCGTTGTCTGCCGGCGCACATACTGCCGAATATTCTTTGACAAACTCTCCTTTATCCTGCAAATCCTTAAAAAACAAAAAACTTTTTTCTTTCTTGGCAAATAAAACTAAACCGTTTGTTTCAAAATCAAGCCGATGCATCAGCTTTATTTCTTTATTAAAACTATTATTTTCATAAAACCATTCTAAAATCGTTTTATTGCTTACCTCTTTATCCAAATCCTTTGTGCCGCGAACCGAAGGTTCGATGTGTCTCCGTGTGAACTCTCTCAAAATCTCACTGTGCATTTTTGCAGGTTTAAAAACCACAGCGTAATTATCAGTTTCTTCCAATACATAAGGCTCGTTCATAATTTTTCCATTATTTCCTTAAATCTTTGCGGCATGGGCGCGGAAAAAATACGCTCTTCGGTTTCACCGGGAATTGTAATCGCCAATTTTCTTGAATGAAGCATCAAAGACGCTTTTGGAAACATTTTGTCCGCGCTGCCGTACATTGGGTCTCCGAGTATCGGTACGCCGATGTGACGCAAATGCACGCGAAGCTGATGCGTTCGTCCTGTGCGAGGCCGCAGCAAAATGAGCGAATAGTATGCGCCGTTTTTTATGCGCCATGTTTTAACTGTTTTGTAATAGGTGATTGCGCTTCTTCCGCTTTCTGACACAGCAAACTTTTTGCGATCCTTTGGGTCTCTTGCAAGAAATGTTTCAATTTTGCCTTTTGGTTCTTTTGGCGCGCCTTGAACAATGGCAATATAATTTTTTTTTGTCTTTCTTGATTTGAATTGCTCCGCAAGAAACGCATGAGCCTCGTCGTCATAGGCGGCGACAATTACGCCCGATGTTTCCTTATCAAGACGATGAACAATGCCGGGACGTATGTTTTCATTGGCATTCTTGCCGCCATTTGCAAGTCTTCTGTAATATAACGCGTTTGCCAAAGTGCCCTGCCTGTTGCCGGCTCCCGGATGAACAACCATTCCCTGCGCCTTGTTTATTACAACGCATCTTACGTCTTCATAAATTGTTTCCAAAGGAATGTTTTCCGGCAATAAATCGAAAGGCGGCGCATCTTCCCAATTTAATTCAAGATTGTCTCCCTGTTTTACGATTCTGGAAAGCTTGACATTTTTTCCGTTAATTTTTCCTTTTAACTGCCTTGCCTTAATCTGCGAACGCGAAAGAATGCCCAATATTTCTGACACATAACGGTCTAACCTGACAGGTGAAATATTATTCTCTTTTACAACATGAGAAAGACAGGGCATTATTCTTCTTCCGGTTCGCCGATTGGGGAACGTTCAATTTCATAGGAGCCCGACGGCAAACTTTCGGCTTTGCGCCTTTCGTTGTCGCGCCTGTTTTTTACAATCAGGTAATCAATCAAGGCAATGGCTGCCGACACTCCCGCCGCAATCAGTACCGTCCTAAGAACTTCGTCATTTGTCAGTTCGGCTGCGCCTGCCGTAAAGAGTCTGGAAAAAGGCGCATAACGGGGATCCCATTCATTTTCCCACCATCTAAAAAAATCTGTAACTGTCGCAACCGCAAACATGGAAAAAGGAAATATGCCGAATGTGATTATATCGAACCTGCGAACGTCCCTAACCCATCCCGGAAGGTCTGTGTTGCTGCTATAGGTAACCAGCGTAGGTTCCGTTACGCTCAATCTTGGAAATGACATTTGCTGCGCATGAGCAAAAACAAAAATGAGAAAAAATAAAATAATCAAAAACGTTTTTTTCACATTAATCCTTAAAAATCGCGCTGCCAATACGCAGAAGATTTGATCCTTCTTCGATGGCAATTTCGAAATCATTCGACATTCCCATGCTTAAGCGCCATTCGGTTTTGGAAAAACGCTTTTCAAGTTCCATTTTTGCTTTTGCAAGCTGCCTGAAAGACGAACGAATCAATCCGGTATCCGCTGTCCACGGCGCCATCGTCATAAGCCCTGCAGGTTCCAAGTTCCCGCTTTCCAATAAAAGTTCTGCCGCCTTTAAAAGCGCGTCAAGATTTTCGTATCCGCTTTTGGTTTCTTCGCCTGTGTGCATTTCCAGAAAAACTTTCAGCGGCTTTTCCAAATTCGCGCGCAAATGCGCATGTTTGGAAAGCTCAACAATAAGCTCATCCCTGTCCGCAGATTGGATGCAATCAAAAAACTGCGCGGCATTTTTTGCCTTGTTCCTTTGCAGGGAACCAATCAAATGAATCTGCGCACCATCCCGATTTTTCCAGTTCACGAATTTTACGGAAGCTTCCTTAACCCTGCTTTCGCCAAAACATCGAACGCCTGAGGCAAACGCTTCGTCTATCAAATTGAGCGGTACAAACTTTGACACGCCCATCAGCGTAATTTCTTCGCGTTTTCTTCCTGCGCGGATGCAAGTTTTCAGAATACGATCTTCAATTTTCGCTAAATTAACGGCAACAGACATATCCTCTTCTATATTCGCACGTTTTCAATGGATTTTGCAAGAGATAAAAACGCGTTAAAATCCAAATTTTCGGCTCGTTCGTTTTCGCTTATTGCATTCTCCCTTAAAACATCCGCACATAACTGCTGCGACTGCACTTTGCCGAAACGGGAGGAAAGGAAAGCAGTTAAATTGTTTTTTACGGTCTTGCGGCGGGAAGCAAACAAAGCGCGCACGAGCCTGAAAAAGCCGCTTGGCATTTCCTGCGGACTTGATCGTTCCAAGAGAACTCCCATGCTGTCGACATTCGGCTGAGGGTAAAACGATTCGCGCTTTATCACGCTGAGCGGTTTTACTTTGTATGCCGATGCGCAAAGAACGGAAAACGACGAGTAATCGGAAGAACCGGCGGATGCCGCCATTCTAAGCGCCACTTCTTTTTGAACCGTAACCACAATGCGCGAAAATGTTTTTCCCTTTTCGATAAAGTCCGCCAAAAGGACAGCCGCGATATTATACGGAAGATTTCCAAAAAGAAACGTTTCATTTAAGGAATCATTTGACGTTTCGTTTTTCCATGTCTTTAACACGTCGCCTTCTACAAGGTTGAAATTTTTATTATCGCAGAATATTTCTTTTAATACGCGGATAAATCCGTTGTCAATTTCGAATGCTTTTACCCTTAAATCGTTTTTTAGAAGCATATCCGTCATCGCTCCCAAGCCGGGACCAATCTCCCAAACCTCGCAGCCGGGCTTTGCTCCCAATGCGTCAACAAGCGACTGCCTTGTCTTTGGATTAATCAAAAAGTTTTGCCCGAATTTTTTTCGCATTCCAAGTCCTTCCTTTTCAAGGAAGGCGCGAAGTTCGGCTGCAGAATTATAATTAGGCATCATAAAAACGGCTCCAGTTTTTGCATCGCCTCGCGTCTTCGCCGTTCAAAATAAAAAATTGCGGCGCACAAAACAACGGAGATTGACAATGTTAAAATAAACCCTCCTGTGACAGGCGGCACATTTCCGGATACAGAAGCTGTTAGCTCCATCGCGGCATAAAAAATTTTAAGCGGCACATTCAAGATAAAAGACAATGAAACAAAATCCAGTACAAGCCAAACAATCGAGCCAATCATGAAAATTGTGGTAAGCGGCACAATGACAAGCCCTGCAATAATGCCAATTGGCGCGATTGTACCGAAGGTAAAACTGCAAACGCCGGCAGTTGCAAGGAACGCTCCAACAGAAATAGAAAGCGGCTGCAAAAGAAAATCGGGAACCTTGCCGGAAAAATATGAAGACAGAGCCTTGCCGACAATTAAAATGCCCACCAGCGCCAGATACGAAAGGATAAAAGAAATTGTGTTTCCCGCAGAAGGAGTAATTAAAATTTGAATCAAAAAAGAAAGGGATAAAACCGACATTGCGTTTTTTGGAAGCGCGCCCAAAACCGCCAAAACGCCAAGCAAATACATTAATGCAGAGCGGTTTAAACTTGGCATTGGTCCCACAAGAAGACAATAAAGAAATATAATCGCGCTTCCTGCAATTGCGCATCCTTTAAGACCAAGCGGCTTTCTTAACAAAAAGGAAATAATTGCCGCAATAATGCCCAAATGCATTCCGGAGAGAGCCAGAATGTATGAAAGACCCGCGTCCCTGTAAAGAGTTACAAGGTCTGTATCAAGATTGTCCCTTACTCCCAAAAGAAGAGCCGATGCAAGCCCGCTCCACTTTTCGTTTCCAAAACGATCGATTAATTCAAGTCTTAGGTTGGTGCGAAACCGTTCCATTGCAGACGCAGGCTTTACGATGTGCAGCGATCTTGCGCTGACCGAATACCCGCGATCATTGTAACGAACATTGCCTTCTATGAACACGGTTGTGCCGCGCCCGAACTGTTTTAGTCTTTGCGCGCTCTCCTGCGGAAAAAACGCAAAAATTTCTCCGCTTGCATTCAAACGCCGATTATTCCTGTCGGTTGCATAAGTTAACGAAAGAGCCGCCATCGGGCTTCCGGAGGAAGACATTCTTGGGTCTTCCAGCAATACGCCCTGCACGCCTGCAACCGCGCTTTCTTCCATGTGCAGATCGACTGCATTGCGCCCCGCATAAGCCGCAGTGAACCCAAATAATAGCCCGATAAAAAAAACCGTAGAACACAAAGACGTTAAACGAAGCAGGCGCGATTCCGCATTCAATGAAGATATAACCCTAACAAGAAAAAGCGCAGTTAAAAAAAATAAAAAAAACGAAACATAAAAATTGCTTATAAGCGAAAATAAATAATAGCCAAAAACCGCGCCTAAAGCTGCCCATTGAACAGGAGGAATGCTTGTCAATTAACTCACCATCTTAGGCGGCTGATCGCTTCTCCTGCCGCGGCAACAATGTCTTCGGGATACGGCAAATTGCTGACAGTAAGCAAATGATCAAACGCGGCGCTAAAGCCGATGCTGCCAAGCGCCTGAACAATCGCCATTGTAAGTTCCGGATCAAAAATGCCTGTGCTTTCTGTTCTTGCGTTTATCAAGCCAAGCTGCAAACCCAGAACCAATGCCGCATCTGAATTTCCAAGCGCGCCAAGACATGCAATCGCATCGATAAAACGCATCTTTGATGCATTCCCCTGATGAAAATCGGATTGAACGCGGTAATAATGCCTGATCGCGAGCGCGTTTGCGCGAGTCCATCGCATCTGTGCAAGATTGTTAATTGCAGCATAACGCATAAAATTCATATCGATATTATTGGCGGTGTCGGTAAGCGCCTGTTCAAGAGCGGTTTCTGCAAGACGACCTTTTTCCGACACGCTTAACCTGTCAATACTCATCCCCACCCTGAAAGCGGCAAATTTTTCGTCGGGGGGATTATTCCTGATTACGTTGATAAGAAATTGGAACAAGTTGCCGGGAATGACTTCCAAAGCGCCAAGAGCTTCCCATGCAATTACCTCAGGATACCCGGCGTAAAGTACGGAAAAAAGAGCGGGATATGAAGAGCTGTCACCCAACTCCATAATGGCGGCAATGTTAGCCGACACCACAGTATAATGAACGTCAGCTCCCGATCTGAAAAGGAGATTGTTTCCCATCAGGTGATTGTTAAGATTGTCGATGATCTGCCGGTTACCCTTTCCAAGCGTGCCAAGGGTAATCAGAATCTGCGCCATTCTGTCTGTATTTGATGTCAGCAAAAACTGCGCCCATAATTCAAGAGGATCGGTTGTTTCGATGCCGGTTGTGTCGCGTCTTGCGGTTTCATCAATCCGATCGTTTGCCGATTCGCCGAAAACAAGCGGCGACAGAAAAACAAGAGCAAAAACAGCTACCGTCTTTTTAATCACTTTTTGCCCCCTCGCCTTGCATCGGCATCCCGGAGGTCGCCGCATCGGCTTCATCTTCAAGCACTCTGAACGGAAGTTCATCTTCGTCTTCTTCCGGTAAAAGATCAAACACTTCACACAGAATATGGTTACGCGTTCCAATCGGAAGAGGATCGGCTTCCATACGGACAAGCGATGTGTTTGTCTCCTGATTGTATTCTACAGAGCGCACAGTTGCGGGCATGCAAACAGGAACCCTGTCCAGAGAAAATTGGACTTTCAGGCGAAGCCCGACAGTCGCCTGCCCATTCACCTTAAATGAACATCCTGTGTCGGAAATATCATCCAGTATGCCGCGCAAGCCTGCCGACTTTTCCAATCTGTGCGGATTGTCGTTGTCATTTACAAGATACACAAACACGGGCTTTTTGAATTTTACGCGAAGCGATTTGCGTTTCTGCGTTCTGAAAAGAGCGTCGGTATGTTCGATTTTAAGCGACGAAATACCCTTGGAAAAAACTTCGTCTATTACCTCACTGTCAAAAACATAACCGGCATCGTCTTCGCGCCAGAAATATACCGAAATTTTCAAACCGTTCCATTGCATGGAAGCGGCGTTTTTTGTGCCGACGGGACGGGATATGGTAACGTAATTGCCGAAATTTTTTACAACCTCGGATTTATAAACGCCCGTGCCGGCGACCAAAACGCGAAGCACCTGCCCTTCGCTAATTTGTCTAGAATTGGAAATGCGCGATTTTGATTCTGCGACTTCCATCTCAATTTTCTTAAAATAGTCAAAAAGTTTGGAAAGGAAAATTTGGATTGAGGGGTCGTTGCGTTCGCCGGACATCCTGACAGTATTGACCATGGAGCGGATAATCGTTTCAAATTGTTTTTGCGACTTGAAAATTCCAACCGGATCCTTGATATTGCAGGTTGCAACCAGTTTTCTGATCTGTTCCAAATCCTTGATCGAAAAACCGGCTTCTTTTCCCTTGGCAAAAAACTGTATCCAATTCCCGGACGTTTCTTTGGACTGCGTCAGGAAAATGGCTACCGCGAGACAGACTAACAGTAAAACAAGAAAAGGTATCAAATGTTTACCTCATGCCACCTTATCAAATTGATGTTTTTTATTATAATACAGAAATATAAATATGGGTATATATGTGGAAGCAATCATACTGTATATTCTCCTTTTTCTGTCGGGCACCATTACCCGCTTGATGGGAGCAGCGCCGCAAGCATCGGCTTTTTCTCCGATTGCAACATTAACCCATTTGATGCTGTATATCATTCCTTCGCTCGCCCTGATTTGGTACATCATTTGCAAGTCTTGGAAGCTGGAATATTGGCTTGTCAGGCCCGGGAAAAAAGACGTTATCTCCGGTCTTATTACATTACCCTGCCTGATACTGTTGGGTTCGGCAGCTTCGCTGATTTCTTTATATATCGGCGATTCTTCATTGCGAACAACGCTTCATTCCCCCACTACGGTTTCGGGATGGATAATTCTCTCCCTTTACTGCATTTTTTTTGCCTATCTGGAAGAGTCGTTCTTTCGATTTTATCTGCTCGGCAAAAGGAAGGAAATGAACTTGGGCGCAACCCAGGCATTGATTTTGTCTGTCATTTTATTTTCACTCTGTCATTTAAGCTCGGGCCCATGGGGATTTTTAAACGCAGCTCTTTGCGGCGCGCTTCTTGGTTTTATGTTTCTTAGGTACAATTCGCTGCATGGAATTGCCGTCGCTCACGGATTGTATAACATCGCATCTTATGTTTTAAACGCACTAACGGTAAAAACCTAAAACTGCAAACCCAATCCTATCCACGGACGCAAACATCCGCTTGGGATTTCCCCAAAAACATGCAGATAATCAACGCCGCAATCCAGCCAAAAAATGCTTGCAATGCGCGATCTAAAACATACGCCGATGTTATATCCGATTTGCTCATGATGTGACATTATGGGAAGCGCCGCTCCCAATTTAAAACCAAGCCCGGCTTTTTCATTTACAATCCATTTTAATAAAAGCAAATTGATCCCTATCGACAAATTAACATGTTCGCCCGAATCAAAAGCAACGGTAATTTCGGGACCAATACTCATATCAAAAGGCGTTTCAAAAACCGCGCTAATACGCGCAATAACACCTGCCGCAGTTACGCCAAAATCCTCGCCGTAAACCGGCAGAACAGGAGACCAGGCGGCGCTAACATATAATGGTATAAAACCCGACGGCTCTGAACGTTCACGAACCTGTTCATCCTCGGGAGAGGTTTCAGTTTGAGGTTGCGCAGGTTGAGTCGGCGCAGGTTGCACTTGTGCAGGTTGAGGTTGTGCTGGCGGCTGAACAATTTGCGTCTCGGGTTGAGTCGGCGCAGGCTGCACTTGTACTGGCGGCTGAACAATTTGCGTCTCAGTTTGAGTCGGCGCAGGCTGCACTTGTGCAGGCGGTTGAACAATTTGCGTCTCAAGTTGAGTCGGCGCAGGTTGCACTTGCGCAGGTTGAGGTTGTGCAGGTTGAGGTTGTGCAGGCGGTTGAACAATTTGCGCCGTTTGCGGCATTTGCCTAACCTCGACATAACTCCACTGTGACGGTTCGCTTGGTCTGTCCAGAAGATCGTAGGGTATTACCTGAAACCGGTACCTTCCTACAGGAAGCGTAATTTCTACAGATCGTTCTGCTGTAAACTCGCGCAAGTGCGTCGCAAATTCATTGCCTTCCATTCGCTGAAAAACAACTTCATATCTAAGCGCATATTCGCCGCCGCTCCATGAAAACCTGTGAACGGCGCGGGTTTCCTGCGCGTTCAATACGGCAAACGAAAAAACAATTTGCACAAAGCAAAAGAGAATGAATGCAAAAATATTTTTGTTAATCCTAATTACCATAGAGAATTCCCGTTTCCTCTATTTGCACCGGAAGCGGAGCCGGAAAGTCAATGGAAAAATAACTTTCCGCCGTATTTCCGCGCCGCTCGATTGCATTTCCTCTTGCTGTTCTTACAGGTTCCACTTTCCAGAAAAAATTTCCCTTATCCAATAATTGCAAATCGTTTAACGTATATCCTGTATTTGTCACAGTTGCAGAAACAACTTCATGCATACCGTCGGAAGCCTGACGGTAAAGGGTAAAAATATACGCATTGGCGCCCTGAACATTAGCCCAGTTAAAAACAATCGTTCTCTGAGACTGCAATTCTGCATACCCAAAAATTGTTCTGTTGGCAGGACGCAAGTTTTGTGCGGCAGGCAATAATTCGGGTGGCGGTGGCGTTGTTGGCTGCACGGTTGCCGCAGGTCGCGGCGTTGGCTGTACGGTTGCAGCAGGTCGCGGCGTTGGTTGCGCAGTTGCCGCAGGTCGCGGCGTTGGTTGCGCAGTTGCAGCAGGTCGCGGCGTTGGTTGCGTAGTTGCAGCAGGTCGCGGTGTTGGCTGCGGCGTTGGCTGCATGGTATTTGCCGATTGCGTAACAGTTTGCGTAACAGCCGGCGCTTCCATTACGGTAAAATTCCCGGGAACAAACTGCGCCGGCACTTCGCTTGGAACTTGCGTCGACGGTGTCTCCATTGCAAGCCATTGCGAAATGCTTGTTTCGTTTGCATTTGTTTCTGCAATTGCATCTGCGCGTTCAATTCTAAAAAATGACGGCGCGGAAAATTCCGCACTCCCAGTAAAAATCAAAGACATGACAGGTTTTACCCGCCAGTACCACAAACCGTTCTCCAAGGTTGAGTCCGATAAAAAAACCGATGATGTCTGTCTTCTTGTATTGGGGTTAGAAAAATCAGGAGATGCGCTTATTTCCATTATGTAATTAACTGCATCTTCTGTTTCTTTCCAATGAAAATTAACAGACGGCAAATTGCCGCTGTAACGAATCACGCTGTTGATTGCTGGGCTTACCAATTGCACAGAACGCATTTCGAATGCGATACCCGCTTGTGCCAACTGTTCTGCGTTTTCAATAATCTGATAACTTGCCTCGCCGCTTTCGGAGATCGATGTGTTTAAAAAAGTTCCCGGTTCAGGCCTTATATGCCGTCCGTTTACGTCAACTACAAGCCCTTCGCTTTCTTCACTTGCGGCAAGAAGCAATGATCCTTGCGACAATACAACCATTACCCCGTCACCGTCGGGAGAAGGAATAATCCTGATTAGCGTATTTTCATGAAGACTGATACTGTAATCATTTATATACAATGTAGCGTCGGACAGTTCTGCAACACGAATTAAATCCCAATAATAAACGGGCGATTCCTTTGCAAGTCTGTCCCATAACACCCGATCCCCAAGACGACGCTGCACTATGTTTTTTTTGACAACGACAGTGCCAACGGGTTCTTCGTTTTGCAATCTGAATGTGCGCTGCAAATCGCGTCTGAACAGATCCAGGCTGACCAATGCAACAGAAAGGAAAATAATAACCACTATTATATCCAATGCAAGGTTACGCGTCTTCATAATCCATATCTTCTGACAATTCTTCGTATTTTTTTTCATCGGCATTAATGTCAATTTTTTTCATATCGGGCGCATTAATGCCAAGAAGCGAACGCACATCATTTAAGGTTTGCGGCCCCTTTGGTTCTCCCGAAAAATTGACAACTGCAAATATCCTAACCTTCTTTGCTTTTCCCTTAACCTTAAACGAAGGCATTTCTTCCGTAACGAATTTATCGCCGACAAGATTCCAAGTATCTTCCGAGATTAATATGTCAACGCCCAGCGGTTTTGTAAGAGCCTCGATGCGCGATGCAAGGTTTACGGGGTCTCCTATTACGGTATACTCCATGCGCATATCGCTTCCAATCTGACCGGCCGTAACCAAGCCTGAGTTGATTCCGCATCCGATGCGTATCAGCGGATTTGCAGGGTCTCCCGCTTTGCGCTGTTTGTTGACAAAGTACAGCGCCTTTCGCATCATTAACGCCGCCTTTACGCAATTGAAAGCGTCAATGCGCGGAGTTCCTGCCGTATAAGCGGTGCCCCAATGCGCCATTACCGCGTCCCCGATAAATTTATCAACTACGCCGTTTGTTTTTTCCACGCAGTCGATCATCTGCGTAAAATAATCATTAAGCCAACTGACGATTTTATTTGAAGCTTCCGCGCCGTAATGTTTTGTAAAGTTCTCGGACTTTTCGGTAAAATCGCGTATGTCCGAAAAGAAGACTGTTCCGTTTTTTGCAAAACCGCCCGGTTTGATTTCGCCGCGCATTGCCTTTACGGCGATTTCCCTGTTTGTAAATCTGCCGAAAATATTCAATGCCGTACACATTTTGTTAAAGCTGGACGAAAGCACGCCGATTTCGTCGCGGTTTTTTGTCTTGAAATCGATTTTAAATTTACCGCCCTCTATCTCGCGCGCGGCCACTGCAAGCGAATGAAGCGGTATGGAAATCGTCTTTGAAAAAAACCAAATGAAAATAATCGATATGCTCAATACCGCAACGGTCAGGTATATGTTGCGTCTGGTAGTCGCTGCAATTCCTTCAAAGATTTTGTCATATTCTATGCTTGTAATTATTACCGCGCCAAACGAATTCAATTTGTTATATGCCACATATTGTCTTGTGTGCTCGTCGCTGCTTTCCTTAAAAAATCTCCCGATTTTTTCCATGGCAATCTCTATAAAGTTTTTTTCTACCGAACGCGTCATGGAATGAAAAACGCCAAAGTTGGTTTCCAACAGCTCCTGTTGCGAGCTCTGCGGACTGTCAAGGATGGTGCGTACAAATTCCATGCTGCCGATATTTGTGCCTTCCCTTATAATGGAAAAGTCGGCATGAGCAAGTACGTCACCGTCAATATTAAGCATGTAGGACTGATTAACGCCAAAACCGAAATTGTTGTTAAGCTCGTCGGTGTTAAACAGCACTGCTCCAACTCCACGGTTTTCCCAGGGATAGAACATTGACAGCATCGGTCTTGAAAAAACCGAAGCCGCATTCAAAAGAACTGTCTCTCCGCGCGCAACACGGCTAATCATTTCTCTTTGATTGTAAAAATGTAAAGCCACAAGCCCCGAATCCATACTGCGGGAGGAGAAAAATTGCGTATTGACAAAAAGCTGTTCCTGCCTGCCCGGCGTGACAAAAAACACAGCGGCTATTTGCGGGTTTTCCCCAAAAAAGAAATCCGCCGATTGCCTGACAGAAGAGGATTGCGATCCCAAAGCTGTTACTGTCTGAATTAGCACTCTGGAAGCGGCTCGCATATTTACAAGTAACGTCTGCGCTTCCATTGCAGAACGCCGGTTCATCTCAAAATTGTTTGCTTCGGCAGTTATCCGCAAATCGGTATGAACAAGCCACGAAACCAGCGCTGTAATGGAACCCAGAGACACCAAAACAATTATGGAAATAATTGTTATCAATTTGGCGCCGATTGAAAAACGTATTTTATCCAATTCCCGCCTTTTTTGTTTCTTGGCCATTGTTATATTATTACATGAATTACCGGAAATATGCAAGGCTTGTCTGGTATACTGGATACACAGAATAGCACTAACCACACGAACAATACCGTACCCCGAGGGCGCGAACAGCTTATAAATTGCCGCATTCAGCCTAAGTTGCATAGCAACTTGGCAGTTACCGTTTGTTATGCGCTGGTTTTTTGCTTTCTTTTATTTTTATTTTATAATAATTTAATAAATTCATCTAAATCTACTTCTGCTTGAATTAAAATGCTTTTTTTGATAATGCTGAAATAATTTCTTTTGGTCTTAGAACTGGGTATTTACTTCCCATTATATCGCCATTTCCAATCTTGTAATAAATCANTT
>WQSP01000035.1 GCA_009787795.1 Treponema sp. | reverse complement strand
GCCGAATTGGGCTTTTTGGGCGTTACGGTCATTACACGGGTACAAACCCCCCTCTTCTGAGGACAGGATTTTAGAGCCGGGGATTTCGTCTTGGTCGTAATTTTCTGGCGACCGGAACGAACCAATTGGTTAATAGTAGGCATCCGTCAAAAACTCCTAATCAAAATGGAGACAGTAACACACTGTCACCTTGCCCCCGCAAGAAACGAGGTTGAAGTTAGAATCTATCAAAATTGAAAAAAAGTGTCAATAGGGAATCAATTTTTTTGAGAAATTTTTAAGAAATTAGTCATGGAAAACACAGTTAAATGCATGGAAAAAATTGTTTAATTTGTTGATCAATTTTATTGAATTTACTGAAATTGTTCATTATACTGAACAGGATAGGGAGTATAAGAATGGAGCTTATAGACCGTCCGGAATACATCGAAAAGCTAAAATTATGGCAATCTCATGCAGATTTAATAAAAATCGTCACCGGGGTACGCCGATGCGGCAAATCCAAACTATTCGAGATATTTCAGGAGTATTTAAGGAAAACCGGGATAAGCGGCAAACAGATAATAGCCGTAAACCTTGAAGACGACGTTCAAACCAGGGAAATCGGGCTTAAAAAAAACCAAAAATCAAAATTACTGGAAGAATACAGCGCATTGCTTGATTTTATTACCGATAAAATGCCAAAAGACAAAAAAACTTATATATTTCTTGACGAAATTCAGATGCTGGATGACTGGCAAAGGCTTGCCAATACCCTGCGTTTGAAAAAAAATGCCGATGTCTATTTAACCGGTTCCAATGCACATATGTTTTCAAGCGAAATGGCAACCCTGCTTGGGGGAAGATATATAGAAATAAAAATGCAGCCCTTGTCGTTTAAGGAGTATTTGTCGGTAAATGAGGGTGGCCTTCCCGATATATATTCATCGTATACCCGCGAAAGCGGCTTTCCTCAAACTGTCGAATTTAACCATAACCCCCAAATGATAAATAATTATCTTTTGGATTCTGTGTATCAAAACACTGTCAGGAAAGACATAATTCAGCGTTTTGGCATAGGCGATCCTGTCAGGCTGGATGAAATAATCAGATTTATGTTTGACAACATAGGGAACGCGACATCGCTTCGTAATGTCAAAAACAAATTGAAAAGCGATGCCGGAATAGACATATCGCCTGCAACTTTAAACTCTTATGTTAAGGGCTTATTGGACAGTTATCTTATGTACAAATGCGAGGAATATGATTTAAAGGGCAAAAGAATCCTTGAGTCCGACGCCAAATATTACGCTGCCGACATAGGTTTAAAAAACGCATTGCTTGGACAGCCTGACAAGGACATCGGGTATGCCTTGGAAAATGTGGTTTATCTGGAACTTTTAAGACGCGGGTATGATGTAAAAACAGGCAGAGTAAATACCAGAACCGTTAAAGAAGAAAACAAACAAAAGAAAAAAACAATAGAGATTGATTTTGTGGCTGCCAAAGCCGGCGGCATAGTTGAATATTATCAGGTTGCCTGGTCGGTTCTGGGTAACGAAGAAACCATGCAAAGAGAATATGCGTCACTGGAAGAGATAAAAGACAATTATCCCAAATATTTATTGACGACGGATTCGGGGAGCGGAGGGCAAAACGGCATAAAACGCTTGAATGTTTTGGAATGGCTGATTGCCGGAGAATAAAAAGAATTATTCGCCGAATTTTCCGTAAGAAACCCTTTCGTTAAAAGCCATTTTAGGACGGCGCGAACCTGTTCCTTCGGGTTTGCCAATCGGGAGGACAACGCGCAGATGATAACCTTCGGGAGCGCCAAGAATACGGAGAGCTTCTTTTTGCTTGTCTTCGTCAAAATAGGGGCTGTCAAGCCAAAGCGAGGCGTAACCCAAGGCGGTTGCAGCTAACAGCATTTGCGTTGCGGCGGCGGAATAATCTTCCATTTCAAAGTTCCACTTTGCAACCTGCGCTTTTTTGTCGGTAAGAACGGCAATGGCAGACGGAGCCGTAGACATTCCTTCTGTTGGAGCAATGTCGCAAAGCGGCTGCACTGATTTTCTGTCTGGCAGAATAATCAGTCTGACGCATTGGCTGTTGTTTCCTGTTGGTGCCGCAAGACCCGCTTTTGCAATTTGTTCAAGGTCTTTAAGAGATACGCTGTCGGGTAAAAATCGTTCCTTGTGAGAATATCTTTTTTCGATTGATTCAAATAAATCCATGTTATAATTATATCATGAAAAAAATGACTTTTACTACAGTGCTTGCGCTTGCCGCGTCAATCTTTACAATCAATTTAAATGCGCAAGGACTAAACCCTGCGAATTTTTCACTTCGAAGTCTTCAAACGTATCAATACAGGACAAGCGCGATTGCAATCAGGCAGCTTGCATTCAAAAATAATCTGCAATATGCGTATAATGTGACATTTTCGAGCATGGGGCTTACCGTAAGCGCGCGCCTAAGCATGCCTGCGGCAAATACGCAAAACATAAAGGGCATTGTGTTAATGCTTCGCGGGCATCAGCGTCCCGGAAATTATTATACGGGAAAGGGAACGGAAAACCCTGCAAGAAGATATTTGGAAAGCGGCTGGGCTGTAATTGCGCCCGATTTTTTTGGCTATGCCGATTCTTCGCCTACGCCCTCCCCTTCTTTTTTACATCAGTTTTATTCGACAATAAACGCAATTGAACTTTACAACAGTTTATTGCAGCCTGTGTTCCAATACAGCGCTTCTGTTGCGCAGGCGGACAGGGTTTCTTTTCCTGTCAATTTTAGAAAAATTGTTTTATGGGGTCACAGCAACGGAGGGCAAGTCGCTCTGCATTTTCTGCAAACTGTTCAAAGACCGGTTGCAACTGTGCTTTGGGCGCCTGTAAGCCTGCCGTTTCCGGAAAGCGCGGAACATTACGGGCGCGGGCAGGAATGGGCACAAAATTTCAGGCGAAGTTACACAGCGGCGGATTTTTCGTTTTTAAATTTTTTGGATCGAATAGCGCCGCAGACGCGTATCCTTCTTCATCAGGGTGATCGGGATACTGCGGTTCCAAAAGCATGGAACGATGCGCTTGCAAGATCGATAAACGAAGAAAATGCGCGGCGCGATACGGCAGGCAGGGGAAGAATCAATTTGCGTTATGAAACATATACGGGAGCGAATCATAACCTAAACCCGTTTTGGAACACCGTTCTTGCGCGCGATATCGAATTTTGGGAAAACTCTCCCTGATAAATCACCTTGTAATCAAATGGGAAAAAAGAAAAATAACGGCAATAAGCGCAAAAAAAGCGGCGATGAATGTCCAGAAAGGAAGAGGCTGCGAAGGGGGCTCATCGAATTTGCGCGGTTTTGATTTTGGCGGTTTTGGAATATTGCGCTGAGGAGGCGCGGAATAACCGCACATGGGGCAGCCGTCTTGAAATATTTTGTCGGGTCCCGAATAATCGCAGATTGGACAGCGAACCGAAACGAAATTTCTGCCGCAATAGGGACATTTCTTTAAATCGTCGCCCACTTCGTAGCCGCAATTGTCGCAGTAAAACAGCGGTTTCATTTTCGCCATTATGCTGATTTACTCTCCGTGGCTGCCGCTGCGGGGCATTTGCCGGTTTCGCTTGCGGCAGGACATTGCGAACAACCGTTACCTGCGGTCGAGTTACCTGCGGTCGAATTACCTGCAGAACCGGCTGCGGCGGTATCGTTCTTTTTATGTTTTGCAGATTTGGTTTCCGTCTTGCCGCCTTTATCGGTAACATAAAAACCGGAACCTTTAAAAATAACGCCTGATCCGCCGAAAATGAGACGGCGTATTTCCTTGCCGCATTTGGGGCATTCTTTTAACGGCTGATCGCTCATTGATTGAAAAGCTTCAAAATTATGGGAACAGCTCTTACATTCATATTCATAAGTTGGCATAACTGTTTTAAATATAGTAAAAAGACATGAAAATGTAAATAACCTGTCAGCGAAAACCGCCAAGAAGAAAATCGAGAAGTGTTAAAAGTTCTCTTTCGCTTAATGAAGCCATTTTGATGTCGACATTGTTACCGTTTAAAACAGGCTGATTGGCGAACAACAGCGAAAACAATTGGTCGCTGGAAATGGCTCCTGCCGCAAGCGAAAGAAGCGCGATCATGCCGCGAGCCTGCGAAACGCTGTCAAACTGAAACCTTGCGGTAACTTCGAAATTGCCGCCAGCAGGTTCAAGATTGAAGAAAATTTCCCTTACAGGAAGCCGCATGGGTATGCCCGCATTGTTTAACATTCTTTCTATTATTACGCTTGAATTGTTAAGCCAGCATGAAAGAGGCGCGCTTCTTCGAAAGCTGTTAAAGCCGTCGGGAATTTTAATGCCGGGAGATGCGGCATACGGATCCAAAGGCTGACTGCGCAGCGAAGAGGCGGCAAACGCCTGATTGGAAGTGAGCGCCAATGAAAGCCTGTTCGCGCTTGAGTGCCAATAAGATTGTCCCGATTCCGATCTTTGCGCCTGCCAGCTTCTGTCTGCGGAAAATGCCATATTTGCCTGAGAGTGCGGATATTTTCCCCATGTTACAAGCTGGAAACGCTTTCCGCTTGTCGGCGGAAAAAGCGCGGCTGCAAGGTAATCCGTTCTGTCGAGCATTTGCCTTGTCTGCCTGTTTTTTAATTCTTCGATTGGCAAAAGATCGATAATGGAACGCGCTTCTTTTGCGCTTGCAAAAATATAAACATTGGCACCTGTATCAAGCGGCGCGTTTGCGGCATTCTCGTGGAATGCATCGGGAATGCGCGGAGTTGTCTGACATGAAAATATTAAAAAAAGAACCAACAAAAAAACAATTACGCTTTTGTGATTTTTACAAACCATATTTCTTCTCCCGCTTCTATTTGAATCTGTCCGTCAGCTTTTGCCCATTCTGTTTTGACAGCTAACGTTTCCTGTGCAGCCGTTACGCTAAAGCGATCCCATGCTTCTTTTAGCGAATCGTTTCCATGAACGCAAAGCTCTATGCGATCCGTAACGGAAAGACCCGATTCTTTTCGCGCATTTTGAATGCCGCGGATTAAATCGCGTATGTCGCCTTCCATGCTGAGTTCTTTGGTAATTTCCGTATCAAGACCGACTGTCAAAGTGCCTTCGTTTAATACGCGAAGATTCGCTTTTTCGTTGCGGCGGATATCGAGCTTTTCGGCGGTTATCTCGACAGAACGCGAAGCGCCGCCTTCGCCGGGAAAGTCGATTGAAAGGGAAGAACCTTCCAAAACCCTTTGGATTTCCGCGTGACCCAGGGCTTCGATTTTTACGGCGGCGGCTTTCATGTCTTTTCCAAGTTCTTTGCCAAGGACGCGGAAATTCGCTTTTACTTCGTATTCGACAAGAGCTTCTTCGTTATCGGAAAAAATTATTTCTTTTACATTCAGTTCTTCGCGGATAATGTCTGCCATGCCGACAAGCGCTTTTTTTTCTTCGTCGTTTCGCGTAACAACTTCCGCCTTGCGAAGGGGCTGCCTCATTTTGATATTGTACTGCGAGCGCAAGGATCTTCCGATTGAAACTGCCGACATAACGCAAGCCATTCTAAACTCCAGCGCTTTGTCGCGGCGTTTTTCGTTAACGGCGGGGAAATCGACAAGGTGTACCGATTCTTTTTCGTTTTCCAAGCGCAAGTTTTGCCAGATTGCGTCTGTTAAAAAAGGCATAAAAGGACACGCAATTGTAATGAGCGTTTTTAACGCTTCATAAAGAGTGCCATAAGCTTCGATTTTATCGCCGTCGTTTTCGCTGCGCCAAAATCTGCGCCGCGAACGGCGGATATACCAATTGTTCAACAAGTCTATAAAGCGCAAAATAGGATCCACTGCGCGGCTTAAATCGTAAGCATCCAATGCGCCGCCGACTTTTTCTACAAGGGTTTGGGTTTCCGATAATATCCATTGATCAAGCGGATTTACGGGTTTTTCGCTCGCGCCTTCGGGCGTTACTTTATCGATATTTGCGTAAGTGACAAAGAAACTGTATGCGTTCCAAAGCGGAATAATTATGCTTTTCATTATTTCGCGCACACCTTCGTCGCTGTAACGAAGATCGTCCGCTTTTACTACAGCGGAGTGAACCAAAAAGAGGCGAAGCGCGTCCGCGCCGAAAGAATTTATAACTTCGTTTGGATCCGTGTAATTGCGAAGGCTTTTGCTCATTTTTTTTCCGTCTTGCGCGAGTACCAATCCGCTGACTACGCAATTTTTAAAAGCGGGTTTTTTTAAAAGAGCCGCGGCAAGAACGGTTAATGTGTAAAACCATCCGCGCGTTTGATCGAGACCCTCGCTGATAAAATCGGAAGGAAAATGCTCCTCGAAAAATTCCTTGTTCTCGAACGGATAATGATTCTGCGCGTACGGCATTGCGCCCGATTCAAACCAACAATCGAGGACTTCGGGTATGCGTCTCATTGTATTTCCGCATGTACACGGAATTGTAATTTCGTCGACAAAGTGTTTGTGCAAATCTTTGGGGTATGTGCCTGAAAGCTCTTTTAACTCGTCGCGGCTGCCAACGCAAATTGTTTTATTGCACGAAGGCTTGCCTTCGTATTCTTCGCATCGCCAGATTGGCAGAGGGTTTCCCCAGTAACGGCTGCGGCTGATTGCCCAGTCGCGCGCGCCCTCGAGCCATTTTCCGAAACGCCCGTCTTTGATGTGCCCGGGAACCCAATATATTTGGTTGTTTGCGTCCAACAAATCCTGTTTGATTTTTTCCACGCTGACAAACCATGAGCCGACCGCGCGGTAAATTAAAGGGCTTTCGCAACGCCAGCAATGCGGATATGCGTGAAGTATTTGATCGCGCTTTATCAGTTTGCCTTCTTCTTTCAATTTTTCTATAATGGCTTTATCTGCGTCTTTTACAAAAACGCCCGCAAAGTCTGTTACTTCGCTTGTGAATTTACATTCTGCGTCTACAGGACAAATTACGGGAATGCCTGTTCCTTTAAGCACGCGCGCATCGTCTTCGCCAAAACCGGGCGCTGTGTGAACGATGCCTGTGCCGTCTTCTGTTGTGACAAAATCGCCCAGGAAAGTGCGAAATGCGTTAGGCGCATCCTTAAAATACGGGAAGAGCGGCTCATATTGAATGCCTGCAAGATCTGCGCCTTTTTTATCCCAAATAATTTTATATTCGTCTTCGCTTTTGTAATACGCGGACAATCGCGCTTTGGCAAGTATAAAATTATTTTTTGACGCTTTGTCCTCGATTAGCACATAATCAATATCGGCGCCCATTGTAAGCGCAAGGTTGGAAGGCAGCGTCCACGGCGTTGTCGTCCACGCAAGAAGATAAGTGTTATCGGGAATCTCATTTTTTATTTTTAATTCCTTATTTATTATTTTGAAGCGTACGGTAATGGCAGGATCATGCACATCTTTGTATCCGCCCAAATTCAATTCGTGATTGGAAAGCACTGTCGCGCAGCGCGGACAATACGGGAGGATGTAGTGTCCTTCGTAAAGAAGCCCTTTGTCCCAGAGGGTTTTCATTACCCACCAGATTGATTCCATGTAGCCGCTTTCCATTGTTTTGTAGTCATTGTCAAAATCGACCCAGCGGCCAAGGCGCGTGATGGTTTGCCGCCACTCTTTCACATAACGCAAAACCGAGGCGCGGCAGGCTTCGTTAAAATTGGCGATACCGTAATTTTCGATGTCGGTTTTTGATTTTAGACCAAGTTCTTTTTCGATTAGGTTTTCTACAGGAAGGCCGTGACAATCCCAGCCGAAACGCCTCTCTACCCTTTTTCCTTTCATGCTCTGGTAGCGCGGAATAATGTCTTTAATGGTGCTTGGAACAAAGTGCCCGAAATGCGGAAGCCCGGTTGCAAAGGGAGGGCCGTCGTAGAAAACGAATTCTTCGGCATCTTTGCGCTGTTCAAGGGATTTTTGGAAAATTCGGTTTTTTTCCCATGATTTAAGGACTTCCTCTTCGAGTTTGGGGAAATTTACTTTTGCGGGAATGGGTTTGTAAGGCTTGTACATTATACGCTCCTTTGCAGATTATACAAAAGGAAGCGGATTTTTGCTATATAAGATTGAAATTATGGAAGAAAAAGGTCCACGGATTGACACGGATTTTCACGAAAAGAAGAAGAATTTAATGTTACGCCAAGTCAGTTTCTTTCATCGTACCGCCAGGTTAATTATCAGTTTATCCATTGTCCATTTACATGCGTAAGTATTTGCCCTTCATTTGTCATTCGGAATGTTGCAAGAGCTTTAATCCCTGACAAAGTATCATAAATTCTATGCAAACCGTCGTAAACTCTAATTACATCATGCTGCATAATGACGGTATATTCCTTTCCGTTTTCAAAATTATAAACAAAAGGGACATTATTATATCTTATGAAACCACTTCCCGTACTAACATGTCCGTTCAGAACAAAAGTCGTTCTTCCTCCGGGGATTCTGATTTCCAATAAACTATAACCTACTTTCCATTGTACAGCAATTCCATTGTATTCAACGATATCTACGCCATTATAACGAACTATCGCTACCTGTTCATCGGTCAATGAATCATAAAGAACAATCGGTGTTGGTGTGCCTTCACAAGCTACAAACAAACAAATTGCCAAAACTGATAGAATAAAAAACGGTTTCTTTTTCATAAAACACTCCTTTGTTTAGAATTATATTGTAAAACAAATAAAGAGTAAATATGTCCACGGATTGACACGGATTTTCACGAAAAGAAGAAAGTTATTGACAATTGTCCGACAATCGTCCATAATAAATTAAGAGGTATATATGCAATTTTTAACTGTTCGTGAGTTGAGCAAATCTCCTGCAGAGGCGCTTACAAAACTTAATACCGATAAAAAAGCTGTCCTTACAAATAACGGCAAGCCTCAGGCTATAATATTTAAAATTGACACCGAAAATTTTGAAAAAACATTATCCATGCTTCAAAAACTTGAATTTATGCAAAACCTTACAGATATGCGTCTAGTTTCCATGAAGACAGGCAATTCAAACATGAACATTGACGAAATTAATGCAGAAATAAAAGCTGTAAGAAAAAAACGAAGGTCAAAAGCGAAAAATGCTAAAAGTTGTTCTTGATACGAATATTCTTGTTTCTGCGCTTTTAACATCAGGTCCTCCCGCTTTTATTGTTGATTTAATGGCAGACGGAAAAATAATTCCTTTTTACAGCGGTCTTATTATAGAAGAATATTACGAAGTGCTTTCCAGAGAAAAATTTAATTTTAACCCTGTGCAGGTTATTCGTTTAATTGATGACATTACAAGAGTTGGAATTGCCGTTGAAGGAAAACTTTCCGCCAAAAACAAAAAAGTTGACGATGATGATAAAAAGTTTTATGACGCTGCAAAAGAAGCCAATGCGTTTCTTATAACGGGAAATATTAGACATTTTCCCAAGGAAGACTTTATTGTTACGCCAAGTCAGTTTCTTTCTTTGTATTGTTAAACCGCCAAAAAAAAGCCTGCCGCTTTTGGCGACAGGCTTTGCGAGTTAAAACAAATTACTTAATTTATTGTGCAGGCGCGGTTGCAGAAGCATTGATAGTAATTTGGAAGTTACCATTTCCTGATGAAGAGTATGGCCACGCTCTTATATAATACAATTGCCCGACAGTTAACGATCTGTTAGTGTTTCTATTACTACTATTACCATATAGATTCGATTGATTTCCAGTTGTATTTAAATCACTGGTATATAACTGGATATAAATATCACTTAAAGAACCCCAAATACAATGTATATACTGTGTAGCGGCAGTTGCTGTAAAACTGAACCACTGTTCGCCGTTTAAAGCTATATTACCGGTTGTCCACTGTTCAGCTGTTATTGAAGTCGCCGCAGGCATAGGAGGAACAGGTTTTGTATTGCCAGTACTGTACACAATTCCAAAAGTGCCGACTGTATCGGGTTCAGTAGCGTTAACTCTAATATAGACGGTTCCGCTTGAAGCGGGAGTGATAGTTCTAGGAGTTGACCATGCACCGGATGAATGCGCAGAAGCCACAGTTCCATTACTGTTATAAACAGTGATACCTGCATTTAATGTCTTGAAAACACCTGCGGCAGAATTTAACCAGAAGTTATAAGATTGTCCGCCTGTAACGTCAATTGTGTACCATTCTTCTCCATTTGAACTGCCGGTGATTTCGCCGTCAAACCATTGCTCATGGGTTAACGGAGTTGTGTTTACAGGAGCAATAAATGGCTTTGTGGCGCCATTATTAAAACTGACAGCAAAGGTACCGGTAGCTCCAACTGTTTTCGGAGTAACCAAAATATAATGTAAACCTGAATTAAGACTTTGACTGCGTGAACTGCCCCATGCGGAATCCATCTTGTAAAACACGGCATCTTCATTTGATGCTCTAAAAACACTAACGGTAATGTCCAATGTTTTTGAATCGTCGCCGACAAAACTGTCATTCCACCAGAAGTGATGAGTTCCGGAGCTTGCAGTGAATGAATACCACACTTCGGTATCCGAACCGGTGATCTCGCCTTCGGTCCATTGATTTAATGTAATTGGTATGGCGATGGACGGATTGGACGGAATAATACCCAATGGCGGGCGGGTTGAGTTACCTTCCGTGAATACTATTCCGAAAGTGCCGACACCACCTGCATTTACTGCCCTTGCGCTTATATAAATCACATCGTCCGAATCGGGGGTAAAATTCCGTGGAGTAGAATATGCTGCATTTATACCTTCAAAAATCGGTGTACCGTCACTATAAAAACAGGACACATAAACATCAAGAGATTTGGTACCATTACCGGAAGAACCGACGCCATCATTCCACCAAATACGATATACTCCACTTGCAGATGCATTAAATTTATACCAGACTTCGGTTCTTGAGCCGCTGACAATTTCATCGTCAAACCATACTCCATTTACAAGTACATCGGTGTTTAACGGCTCAAGCCAGGGTTTGAATGCAGAATCGTTATATGCAATATCAAATAAACCGGTTTGCCCCGAAGTTTTTGGAACAATTCTTAAATAAATTGTTTCGCCTGCTGTTCGATAGCTTGTTCTTGGCGAACCCCATGACGCATCTGCACTGTTAAAAATTACAGTCTCGGCGCTTGTAACGGCGGTAATTGTTGCATCCAATGTTCTGTTTCCATTGCCCTGAGCGTCATTCAACCAGAAATAATAAGTTTTGCTGGTAGGAATTTCTATCGAATAAAATAATTCATTAACCGATTCCGTAAATTCACCTGTTGCCCATATCCCAGATGCAAGCGGAACGGCAGAAGCCAAATTAAAAGTGTTTGCCTTTGCGTTGGCTGTATTATACAGCAATCCGAATGTTCCGGTTCTTTGTCCTTCAGATGCCTTTGAAGCGATACTGACACGGATAAAAACCTTGCCCGTTCTGTTTGCCGTAAAAGTCCTCGCAGTGTTCCAGCCCGAATCAAAATTGGAAAAACCTACTGATGTGGCATCATTGCCGTAAAAACAGCTTACAGCCACATCTGCCGTTTTTGTTCCGTTGCCGTTAGTTTCAAAACCGTCATTCCACCAAATCCAATATTGCTGAGTGTTTTCTGCATTAAAAGAATACCAAATAAAATCGCCCTGATTGGCTATTTCTCCGTCCATCCAAGTATTTAAAGCAAGCTCAGTTGTATTTGACGGGTTTAACGGAGAATAAGCAGGTCTTGAAGATGTTTCGCCAATTGTATACGCAACTGCAAATGTGCCTGTATTAAAAATACTTGACGAGGATGGCTTAATTTCGACACCAATAGTGCCTGCTTTTGTAACAGCAATATATCCAAGTATATTGGTACCTTCTGCCCCATTCTCGAACGTAACGGTATTGCTTGCCGTAACCAATGTTTTAGTGCCGTCACCTGTGGTTCTGTCGTTTGTCCATATACGATAAACTTCCCCTGCCACTGCATTGAATGTGTATTTAACACTGTCTTCCGGATCGCTTATTGTACCATTTGCCCATACCCCGGCTGTAAGAAATCCGCCACTGGAGGTATTGCCGTTTCCGCCCGGTTCAGGGGGACAGGCAAGCATTATCAATCCAATTATCATTGCAACAACGATAATTCCAATGTTTCTTAGTGTGATTTTCATAGAATACTCCTGTTCATAAAAATTTCGCTTTGATCTGCAAAAGATGATTAATATTCCTTTACACTTTTATACATCCATTGCAATTATTTTTCAATAAAATTTTAATAAATTAAAAAATATTATTTGTTTTTTATTTTGAGATTTTATGTATTATTTGTTTTTATTGTAAAAAGTTCAATTTTTAGGGAGAAATTATGGATTGTTTATTACGCTTCCTATATAACCTGCAATATAAATTACAAAATCTATTTGCCCGCTTAAATAAAATGCGCTTTTTCCGCTGACATTGCGATATCCTATTTCTCCTCCTATTACATTAAAATAAATAAAGTCTGTAATATACCATCCCAAACCGAAACGGACCCCTGCGGTGTATATAAATTCATTTTGCATAAAATCGTTTCCCTTATAAAACAAATAATTTAATTTGTTAAAAGGTCCAAAAAAAAATCTAAATGCATTATTATCTGATATTCCAATATCAAACATATTCCAATAAATGTTTAAATTCAAATAACTGTCTCTGCTCTCTTTATTATCAAAACTTTCCGGATAATAACTCCATGACCAGGATTTAACCGGAGTAAGCTCAATCCCGATACCCGAATATTGATGTTCAATTCCAATATTTAAAATGGAAAAAAATTGTTCAAAATTTGTATTATTGTCAAATGCGTTCATTCCGATCCCAAGATCGCCGAAATTCCATTTAAAAACAAATCTATCATTTGCATATATATTCAAAAAGACAATAAAAAAAAGAAAAATTAAAAATATTTTTTTCTTCATATCAATAATCTTACAGCGTGTACCGCTGTTTTAATTGCAGCTTCCGTGTCGTGACAATGCGGATTGGTCATGCCGGATTTTTCGCGCTCCTGGTTCCAAACAACATTGAGAACACAGCCTGCGCGCGCACCCAAGGTTTGGCTTACAATGTAGAGAGCGGCGCTTTCCATTTCCGAGGCAAGGCAGCCTGCTTTTTTCCACGCTTCCCATTTATTGTTAAGTTCAAAACTTGCGGGCATGCGATCGGGGCTGTGCTGACCGTAAAACGAATCTTTGCATTGCACAATTCCCGCGTGCCAATTTAAATTCAATTTTTTTGCGGCGTCTACAAGCGCGTTTGTTATTTCCATGTTTGCAACGGCGGGAAATTCAATCGGCACATATTCGCGCGTTGTGCCTTCCTGACGAATTGCGCCTGTTGCGATTACAATGTCGCCGCCTGTAACAGGGAGAGCCAT
>WQSP01000034.1 GCA_009787795.1 Treponema sp. | reverse complement strand
ACCTGTATGCTTTGTAAACCATCAGGCTGTCTGTTAAACCTTTTAAATATTTCTCTATTGTTTTTTGATCCACCTTGCGGCCTTTTGATGTCATGGTATTGGCAATCTTGGTTGTTGATAACAAGTTTCCAATATTGGAAAACACAAACCGCACTACGCTTTCCAACATCATCGCATCTGATACCTTAAGCCTTGTTACAATATCTTTTAATAAAACAGAATTATATAATCCTTCCAAATAATCGCGAATATCTTTTTTTTGTCCGCTTATTTGCAGCGTATACGGAAAAGAGCTTTCGTTTATATACAAAGCATACTTTTCCATTTTTGTCAGATGTTTCAAAGGCGCATAAATCGAAAGCCCTTCGCAATATTCCGCAAAAGACAAGGGCAGCATTTTAATTTCTATGTACCGCCCTGTTAAAAGCGTGGCTAATTCGCCCGACATAAAATATGCATTGGAACCTGTTATGTACAAATCTACATTTTTTTTGATGAACAGGCTGTCTACGGCTTTTTCAAACTGTTCTACATGCTGAATCTCATCCAAAAAGATGTAATTCATTTTATCCTGCAAAAGAAGCGGCGTTATGTAATCATACAAACCGCGATAATTATTTAAGTGCTCAAAACCGATATCTTCAAAATTTATGGAAATTATTTGCTGTTCGCAGGCTCCATTTTCCAGCAACCAATCGCGGTATATGTCCATCAGCGTAGATTTGCCGCACCTGCGTATCCCGGACACAACCTTTATAATTCCCTTGTCTCTTGTCTTTATTAGGGAATTCAGGTATTCCGGGCGATTTATTCGACTCATACCCTCATTTTAGCTCAAATACAGATAAATGTCAATAAGTTTGCGGATTCTATTCCGTAAACTTGCTGTTTTTTGTAAGTTTGCGGAATAGAATCCTTATATTTGTTGATCCATCCATTCTCTTTCAAAATCTCTTGTATAGACACTGTTGTAAAACGCATTGCGGTTTTGCTTTAATTCGTCAAGCATAAAGGCATACGGTTTTTCACAGCCCATAATACTTAAACGTTTAATTTTTTCTGCCATGGAAATCATATAAGACCATTCGCTCCATTTGGCAAAATCTGCCAAATTCGGCAAAACCCGGCTTAAATAGTCCGTACGCTCTTTAAAAACAGTCAAATATTCATTTAATTGCTGCGAATTCAACAATTCATGTTTGGTTGCCGCGCCTGAATTATTGCCAAAATGACGCGTAAAATAATATTTTCCCACTCCATACGCTGCAGTTAAAACGGCATTTGCAAACAGCTTGTATGTTGTAGATATATCATCGTATTTTCCGCTATTTGGAAAACGAATATTGTCAAATAAACTCTTTTTGAATAATTTAGTAGGCGTACCGGAATTATAATATTCCCTTAAAACCATTTCTTTTACCGATGTTTCTGCGTTATGCAAAAACATGTCGTTAAAAATGTATTTAGGTTCGATATTGCCATCTTCGTTTTTGCGGTAACTTCCGCAGATTGCAATATCGGCATTGTTATTTAAAGCCAGGTTATATAAAAAATCCAAAAAATCGGGTTCTGCCCAATCGTCATCGTCTATGAAAGCGATATAATCGCCTTTTGCAATATCCAATCCGGCATTTCTTCCGCTGCCGATATTTCCGCATTCGCGGTGTATTACTTTAATACGATTGTCATTAGCGGCATATTCATCTGCAATTACGCCGCTTTTATCAGAACTTCCGTTATCTACTATTATAAACTCAAAATCTACAAATGTTTGTTTTATAATTGATTCTATTGCCCTGCTTACATACTGTTCACGGTTATATGTAAGCATAATAACAGAAATTTTAGTTTCTTTTAACATTTAATTATTTAAGAAATATCTGCAATCGACAAACTGTTTTGCGGGAAATTGNTTGTCAATATCNTTAAATTCATTCCAAATTGTTACCAATGCAATATATCCGCATGTTTCGCATAATATTTCTTTTGATTCGCAGTAATTAATGTCAAATNNATAAAATTGCCTGAAATTTTCCATAGCTTGCGGATCGTATGCAAATATGTTCTTATATCCATCATCCAATAATATTTTTATTATTTTTGCCGCAGAACTGTCCCGCACATCATCNGAATTTGGCTTGAATGAAAGTCCCAGTATCCCGATTTTTTCGTTCTTGTCCCTTAAATTNCGTTTTATCTTATCTGCAGTCAATTTGGGCATTTCATCGTTTAATGAAATAACTCCATCCAATATTCTGGGAACAAAACCGTTTGCTTTTGCGTTTGCAGAAAGCGCTACAGTATCTTTTGGCAGGCAATAACCGCCGTAACCGCAGCCCGGATATATATAATGTTTGATACTTGCATTCTTTAATCGTTTATCCTGATGCAATACCTTAAAAGCTTTTCCAATATTAACATCCCCCGCCGCATCGGCAACTAAAGCCATTTCGTTTGAAAAACTGATTAACGAGGCAAGCAATGAATTGGACAGATATTTAATAAATTCCGCCGTATCCTGCGAAACAAAATGGATCGGCGCATTAAACGGTTTATACAGATCTGTTAGAATTTTAATCGCATGCGTATCAAAATCATTACATCCGCAGACAATTCTGTCGGGCTCTATAAAATCATTCCAGCAATATCCTTCCCTTAAAAATTCCGGGTTGTTTGCAACAATGATTTTTTCATTTTTTTCTTTTACATGTTTTTGTATAATATTTTTTACAGTTCCCGGCGGCACCGTAGATTTTACAACAAATACGCAAGTTTCATGCAGTATGTCAACAACACTGTCAATTGCAGAAATTAAATATTTTAAATCGGCTTTGCCGTCATCATCACAAGGGGTTCCAACACAAAAGAAAACAACATCTGCATTGTTAACAACGTCTTTTGCATTTGAAACAATTTTAAAATTAATGCCCAGTGTGCGCTTTAACGCTTCGTCAAGGCCCGGTTCGAAAAATGGAACAATTCCGTTTTCAATTTTTGCCAATCGTTCGGTATTTATATCATACCCTTTTACATTAAAGCCCTTATCGGCAAATCCAAGCGCTGTTGTCAATCCGACAAAGCCAAGACCTATTACAGATATATTCAATTTGTCTTACCTTCCATTTATTAAAAGAAAATCATTCAGACTTTCATTCCATGCCGGTATGTTAAAAGAAAGCGTATTTTTAATTTTTGATTTGTCCAGCACAGAATACGCAGGCCGCGTAACTTTTGCGGGAAATTCAGCACTTGTGCACGGTTTAACATCGCAATTTTTTGTCAAAATGCCTTTATCTTTTGCCTGTTTATAAATTTCATTTGCAAAATCAAACCATGCAATTTCGCCTTCATTTGTATAATGATATATTCCATAAGGAATTGTTTTGCCNTTATTTGACTGTNTNATGATTTCNGCAATTGTTACCGCCAAATCATACGCCCATGTGGGACTTCCTTTTTGATCGTTTACAACAGAGACACTCTCTTTTTCGTTCATTAAACGCAGCATGGTTTTAACAAAATTGGGACCGTGCTTGCCGTAGAGCCATGCTGTCCTGACAATATACGATTTTTCGTTTTCATGCATCAATTTGGTTTCGCCATCCCGTTTGGTGGTTCCGTAAACGCCGATAGGGTCCGTATCATCTTCTTCCGTATAAGGTTTGTTTCCTTTCCCGTTAAAAACATAATCGGTGGATATATGAATTACTTTTGCATTTATTTCTTTGGCGGTTTTTCCAATGTTCATCGGTCCTGTTTCGTTTAACACCTTGCAAAAATCCCTGTCGTCTTCCGCTTTGTCTACCGCAGTGTAAGCTGCGCAGTTAATTATCCATTCTATTGAATGATTTTTTACAAATTCTTTCAATATTTTTAAATCGGTTATATCGACTTCCCTGTCTGTACCGATAAAACTTGTTTTTTCATTTTCCAAAACAAGCGATAATTCGGTTCCCAGCATTCCCCTGTTTCCGACAAGCCAGATCATATTCCGTTTAATCCTTTCCAGGTTTTATCTTTTTCCGATAACAAAAATTCCATGCCCAAATCGGGCCATTCGATTCCAATATCGGGGTCGTTCCACAAAAGACCGCCTTCGTCATTCGGATAATAAAAATCAGTGCATTTGTATGCAAAAATTGCAGAATCAGACAAAACCAAAAAACCGTGGGCAAAACCGGGCGGAATGTAGAATTGGTTTTGCTTTTTTGCGCATAACGTAACGGCATGCCATTTGCCTTTTGTATGTGAATCCCGGCGCATGTCAACCGCAACATCAAAAACTTCACCTTCTATTGCCCTTACAAGTTTTCCCTGCGGTTTTGTTTTTTGAAAATGCAATCCCCTTAATACGCCTTTTAAGGAGCGTGATTGGTTATCCTGAACAAAGGGCAAATTGATTCCCGCTTCCTCGTAATCGCGTTTTGACCAGCATTCAAAAAAATAACCGCGATCGTCGCCGAATATTTTTGGCTGTATTTCGACAAGTCCGTCTATCGGACATTTGGTAAAAGTAAAAGGCATAATTTTCCTTATTGTATATAATATTCTTCATAAGCGGCGCAGACTTCTTCCGAACTTCCGCTCATTACAAGTTCGCCGTTACGCAGCCAAATTGCATTTTTGCATAATTCTTTAACTATTTCATTACTATGTGAGACAAAAAGGAATGTCGTGTTTCCGCTCAGCATTTCTTGAATGCGATTTGAACATTTTCTTTGAAACGCGGCATCGCCTACGGCAAGCGCTTCGTCAACAATAAGTATCTCGGGTTCCACAACTGTTGCTACGGAAAATGCCATTCGCGCCTGCATGCCTGTTGAATAATTTTTAATCGGCATTTCCAAAAAATCCCCAAGCTCCGAAAATTCTACAATGCTTTCAAACCTTTCTTTCATAAAAGCGTGGCTGTGACCCAAAAGCGCNCCCTGAAGATAAATATTTTCTCTTGCCGTCAAATTGGGATCAAAACCCGCTCCCAGNTCAAGTATTGGGGAAATTCTTCCATTGACAGTTATGCTTCCCTTGTCGGGCGAAATAATTCCGCAGATAAGACGNAATAACGTCGACTTTCCCGCTCCGTTATTGCCGACAATTCCCCACGATTCGCCTTTATTAACTCTGAAATTAATATCCTTTAATGCCAAAAATTCCTTAAAATGAAGCGCACCCTTGAAAAATTTGACAAAATATTCCTTTATATTGTCAACTTTTTCCGATGCAATGTTAAAACGGATTGTCGCATCATTAACTTGGATAACAGGTTCCAATTTTTACCTCACATATACAAAATGAATTTTTTCTTTGCTCTTGTAAATGTTACAAGCCCCAGAATCAGCATTATCGCAGCTGCAATAGCACCGCGTATTGCCAAATCCAAACTGCCCATATTTGCGGTTCCTATTGTAAAATTGCGAAACATTGTTATGTAAAAATACATGGGGTTATATTTTGTTACAAGATTATACAGCCACTCGGGCAGAATGCTTACAGGATAAAAAATCGCCGAAAGATACAACCATGCGGTGCTTACAATGCTCCAAATATAAATAATATCCCTGAAGAACACGGTTGCCTGCGCCATAAACAATCCAAACCCAAGACAGAAAAAATAAAGCTGAATAATGGGAATGATTACAAAAAACAAACGCGGTGAAAGCGGCACGCTTGTTGCAATAAAAAGAATGATAAGGGCACCAAGAGAAAAAAGAAATGTTACAAACTCGCTTGTAACAGTCGCCATTGTAAAAATATATTTTGGAACAAATACTTTTTTTAAAAGACCCGCATTTCCAAGAACCGAAGTAAGCGACTGTGAAATGGCTCCCGACATGAAATTGAAAAGTAATTGTCCGATTAAAAGATAAATGGGAAAATTTACGACATTAAACCTGAAAAGATTGGAAAAAACAATATACATTACAAGCATGGTTAAAAGCGGGTTTAACATGCTCCATATATAACCCAAAAAACTTCTGCGGTATTTAAGCTTGATGTCACGGGATACAAGCTGAAAAAACAATTCCCTGTATCTGAAAAAAGTGCGCAGTCTGTCGATTGTTTTGCTCATTTATTAACTATTCCTTAAAACTAAAAATTATCTGTAACTGTAATCGGTTTTCTCAAGCGAAAAATTTATGTTATAATACGGATCACCCGCCATCAGTTCCTTTTTCCATCGTTCCTTAAACAAAGCCGTATCATAAATAAGTTTGGTTTTTCTTTCCGCATTTGTATTGTATCCCCGAGTTTTAGATTCAAGATGATACGCTTCGGCATAGGGAGTCCATACAATTAAGAATCCGGCTTTTCTGATCTTAAGGCAAAGGTCTACATCATTAAACGAGCTGGGAAACTCGGAAGCAAAACAGCCGACTTCTTCAAATACCTGTCTTCTNATCATCATGCATGCGGCGGTAATTACGCTNATATTCTGCACAATATGCAGTCTTCCCATATAGCCTATTTCATCGTGAGGAGCGCCGTTGTAAATGTGAGCGGCAACGTCTCCAAGACCCAAAATCATTCCTGCGTGCTGAATTGAACCGTTTACATAGTACAATTTTGCGCCTACAGCTCCAACATCGCTTCGCTGGCTGTACATCAGCATTTCTTCGATCCAGTTAGGCGTAATAATAATTACATCGTTGTTCAAAAAAACCAACTGTTCGCCTTTTGAATGCTGATATCCAAAGTTGCACAATTCGCTGAAATTAAAACCCTGCCCTTCCCAATAAACCGTGCTGATGTTTTTGTATCTTTTCAATTCTTCGTACAGGGCAAATGTCGCGTCATCCTTNCTGTTNTTTTCCACTATTATGATNTCGTAATTTTTATATGTCGATTTTTGGAAGATCGAAGAAAGGCAGCGTCTAAGCATTGACGCGTTGTCCTTATTCGGAATAATTATGGAAACAAGCGGTTTTTCCCTGATTTCATAAGTTACCCTGTAATATCCCGGAAGCTCGATTTTATTTTCCACAACGGCGTTTTTATTGTGATTTTTCAAATACTCCGCCAAAACCTTTTCTGCGGCGGTAATGTTTTCCACTTTCTTTTTTATGTCGGCAGGAACAGGTTTCTTGTCATTTCTGTGGAAATACAAAAGTTTTGGTATGTGATAAATCTTTGATGCCGTGTCGGTATACCGTAAAATAAGATCGTAATCCTGACTGCCGTCGAACTCGCTTCTGAAGCCGCCAAATTTGGCGACAAACTTTTTGGAAAAAGCGGTAAAATGGCTTATAAAATTATGCGAACACAATGTATCAATCGCATAACAGGGTTTGTGATGCCTTGTGCTCACATAATAACTTTCCGAAAAATACGCTTCGTCCGAATAAATAAAATCGGCGCCTTCGTCGCAGATGGCTTTCATCACTTCGTAAAGGCATGAAGGGTGCAGCACATCGCTTTGATGCAGATGTCCCAAAAAATCCCCGGACGACATCTTGATCGCTTCGTTCAGTCTTTCCGACAAACCGGCATTGTCTGCGACTTTTAAATATTTTATCCTGCTGTCTTTTTTTGCAAAATCTTCGCATAACTGCCTTGTCTCGGAATCGTTATTGCTTCCGTCCGCAAGACACAATTCCCAATTTGAATAGGTCTGTTCGGTTATGGATTCAATCATATCCAGCAAGTATTGCTTCGGCGGATTGAACAACGACGTAATAATTGAGATTTTCACCTTTTTGTAGAAAATCATTTTTGACTGCGATCTTTTTTCGCTGTTGGTCAAAGCCACATAGTATTGAAGGGGAACCTTTTGCTGGCGCATGCCGCCGATAAATTCCCTGAATGTCTTTATAAACCCCTGTTTTTTAATCGAACGCAGTACGCTTACGATAAAGAATAGTTTTCTGTTACGTCGTATAAAATTAAGTATTTCCCACATATGTTTATGCTTGTCCCCGAATGTATTTTATTTAATTATGCGCGCAAATTATAATTTTTTTCTATCCATTTTTTATATTCGCCCGAACGTATCGATTCAACCCAATCTTTGTTTTCCAGATACCATTCGACGGTTTTTTTTAACCCTTCTTCGAAGCTGACAGATTGTTTCCAGCCCAACTCGTTTTTTAATTTTTTGCAGTCGATCGCATAACGGCGGTCGTGCCCGGGACGATCTTTCACATGGGTTATCGTTTTACGGATATCATCCGCGCCCAAATTTGCCTTTTGCGCGACAGTCCCGATTAAAACATCAAGCAGTTTGATGTTTTCCCACTCGTTTTCCCCGCCGATATTGTATGTTTCGCCCGATTTTCCGTTTTGCATGATTGTCCAAACCGCGCTGTTATGGTCTTCTACATAAAGCCAATCGCGGATATATTTTCCGTCTCCGTAAACGGGCAATGGCTTTCCTTCGAGCATGTTCAGGATCATAAGCGGAATCAGTTTTTCCGGAAACTGGAAAGGACCGTAATTGTTGGAACAATTTGACAATGTGACAGGAAGACCATAAGTATGGTTATACGCCATTACAAGATGATCGCTTCCCGCCTTGCTTGCCGAATACGGGGATCGCGGATCGTAAGCCGTAGTTTCCGTAAAATAGCCTGTTTCGCCCAAGGAGCCGTACACTTCGTCCGTACTGACATGATGGAACAGGACACCGGGCTTAAAACCTTCGGTTTTTTCAAGCCATGCGTTACGCGCAACATCAAGAAGCGTAAAGGTGCCGAAAATATTCGTTTTTATGAAAGCTTCGGGGCCGTGAATGGAACGATCAACATGGCTCTCTGCGGCAAAATGCACAACAGTGTCAATATTATGCCTTTTAAAAACCGCCTGTACAAATTCCCTGTCGCAGATATCGCCGTGTTCAAAAACNTAGCGGGAATCATTTTCCGTATCCTTAAGGCTTAAAAGATTTCCGGCATAAGTCAGGGCGTCCAGATTGACAATCCTGCCTGAAAAATCATTTTTTTTATTAAGTAAAAAACGGATAAAATTGCATCCGATAAACCCGGCGCCGCCTGTTACAAGAATGTTGTTTAATATGCGCATAACTGCAATGTCTCCCATTATGTGTTTTCGGCAATATATTTCAAGTATGTGCTGTAATCAGTTTTATATTCGGAAGCAAGACGCAAAAGATCGTCTTTTGATATCCATTTGTTGTTATACGCAATTTCTTCGATGCAGGAAACGTACATTCCCTGCCGTTTTTGAATCGTNTCGACAAAATTNGACGCTTCCAAAAGTCCGTCATAGCTGCCCGTATCAAGCCATGCCATGCCCCTTCCCAGCACTTCAACGGACANACTGCCNTTTTCCAAATATGCATTGTTTACTGCGGTAATTTCGATCTCGCCTCTTGCGGACGGTTTGACATTTTTTGCAATTTCCACCACGTTGTTGTCGTAAAAATAAAGCCCGGGAACCGCATAGTGCGATTTTGGGTTTGCAGGTTTTTCTTCTATGGATACCGCTTTTCCGTCCGCATTGAATTCCACAACGCCGTAAGAGGTTGGGTCTCTTACATAATAACCAAAAATGGCGGCACCGCCATTATTGACTACAATATTTGACGCATTGCGCAATGTCAGGCTGAATCCCCTGCCGTGAAAAATATTATCACCTAACACCAGGGCGCAAGTGTCGTTTCCTATAAAATCCGCGCCTATTATGAACGCATCGGCAAGACCCCTCGGACTTTCCTGAACTTTATATTCAAAGCGCATTCCAAGCCAATCGCCACTGCCGAAAAGTTCCTTAAAGACAGGAAGATCTCTTGGAGTCGAAATGATAAGAACATCCCTGATTCCCGAAAGCATAAGAACAGAGAGCGGATAATAAATCATCGGCTTGTCGTAGAGAGGCAGTATTTGTTTGGAAACAGCCCGGGTAATTGGGTAGAGTCTTGTGCCGGCACCGCCTGCGAGTATAATTCCTTTCATGTTTTATTCCCAAATAGACAAATTTATCCCGTTCTCATTTTTGTTTGGAGAAAACAGGAGCCTGCCCTGCATATAAAACAGCTTTATATACCTGACGGACGCAATAATTAACGGCAGCCGAAACATGCTCGCCAAGAATTCGCGATTTTTGAATACGTTTCTGCGTATTAAACAAATATACCATATACGGAATAAGAAATTCAAGATTGGGATGAACAACCTTTTGGTTTTCGGGGTAACTTGACTTTTTTAGTTAATAAATTCATTATAAATAATGGCAAAAGTGGACAAATTTTCAGGTTCCGATATTGAAATTGCACAGTCTGTATACCCCGATCACGCGCTAAATATACGCGAAGTAGCCCAAAAAGCCGGAATCTCTGAGGATTTTATCGAATATTACGGAAATTTTAAGGCAAAAATCGATTTTAACCTGTTAAAAAACCCAAAAAACANCGAAAAAACCGGTTCCAATGGCAAATTGATCCTTGTTACGGCNATAAATCCCACTCCCGCAGGCGAAGGAAAGACCACAACAACGGTTGGAGTTGCCGACAGCCTCTCATCNATCGGAAAAAAAACGATTGTTGCCCTTCGTGAACCCTCTTTGGGACCGGTTTTCGGCGTAAAAGGCGGAGCTGCGGGCGGCGGTTGGGCGCANGTTATCCCCATGGAGGACATNAATCTGCACTTTACNGGCGATTTTCACGCAATCGGNGCAGCAAACAACCTGCTTGCGGCGATGATTGACAATCATATATACCAGGGCAATCAGCTTAATATTGATTCGGGAAAAATTGTCTGGCGCAGATGCATCGATATGAACGACAGACAGCTTCGTTTTGTTGCAAACGGGCTGGGCGGAAGGGTTAACGGCTCTGTGCGCGAAGACGGTTTTGACATTACCGCCGCTTCGGAAATCATGGCTATTCTTTGCCTCGCGTCGGACATTGACGATTTAAAAACAAGGCTTGGGCGCATCATTNTCGGCTACACTCACGGCAAGCAAAGTGAGGAAATGCCTGTAACTGCCGCGCAGCTTCATGCNNANGGCGCGATGGCGGCTCTTCTTAAAGACGCGTTAAAGCCGAATCTTGCGCAGACGCTGGAAGGAACGCCCGCTTTTATCCACGGCGGACCGTTTGCAAATATCGCGCACGGCTGCAATTCGATTATGGCGACGCGCATGGCTCTTAAATGCGCAGATTATGTCGTTACGGAAGCGGGCTTTGGCGCAGACTTGGGCGCGGAAAAGTTTTTGGACATTAAATGCCGGTTTGCAGGTCTTAAACCGTCTGCAGTAATCATTGTCGCGACTGTTCGCGCATTAAAATCTCACGGCGGTGTAAAAAAGGCAGACCTTGACAAGGAAAATCTTGCCGCGCTTGAGGCGGGTCTTCCCAACCTTTTGCAGCATGTGGAAAACATTACAAAGGTGTATAAACTTCCTGCGGTTGTCGCGATAAACGCCTTTCCCAAAGACACAAAGGCAGAGCTTGATCTTGTAGANAAAAAATGCAAAGAGTTAGGTGTAAACGCGGCTCTTTCAGAAGTTTGGGCAAAGGGATCGCAAGGCGGCATAAAATTGGCGGAAGAGGTTGTGCGTCTTTGCGAAGAGCCCAACCAATTTGAATTTTCCTATGACGTTAATAAATCTATTATAGAAAAAATTGAAGCTATCGCAAAAAAGATTTACAGGGCGGACGGCGTAATAATATTACGAGACGCGCAAAAAGCGATTAATCAAATAGAAAAAATGGGTTTGGATAAAGTTCCAATCTGCATGGCAAAAACTCAGTACAGTTTTTCCGACGACGCGTCCCTTTTGGGCGCGCCCAAAGGATGGCGTTTAACGGTAAGAGACGTAAAAATATCGGCAGGCGCGGGCTTTATTGTGGCGTACACAGGAGAGATCATGACGATGCCGGGGCTTCCGCCGATTCCTTCTGCGGAAAAAATCGATATTGACAGTAACGGGAAAATTTCGGGGCTTTTCTGAAGAAGAGGAAGAGTGTCCACGGATTTTCACGGATTAACACGAAGGAAGAAGGATTAATAAAGTAGTGGGAAGGTTCTTTTTATTTTTTTTACTATTACCAATTACTCTGCATGCGCAGATAAGTTATTCNACTGCCTTGAATATTGCGCCCGATACNGTGCCGGAAATAAAAACAAGAGCCGCCGTTTTGATAGACGCGCATACAGGCACAATTCTGTACGCAAAAAATCCCGACGATGTTATTCCGCCTGCGTCTTTGGCAAAACTTATGACAATGCATATCGCCATGAAGGAGATAAAGGAAGGAAGAGCGTCTTACGATGAAATAATTCCTGTTACGGCGGAAAGCTGGGCACAGAATCAACCGAGCCGCTCCAGCTTGATGTTTTTGGAACCGGGGCAAACCGTTACGTTACGCGAACTGCTGCTCGGCCTTGCGGTTGTCTCGGGGAATGATGCCGCTGTCGCCGTCGCTCTTCGCTTTGCGCCGAGCATGCGCGATTTTTCAAATTTGATGACAGAAGAGGCAAGGCGAATGGGACTTAATGTGACGCGTTTTGTCGAAAGTTCGGGCATTTCGGGCACAAATGTCACCACGGCNGCGGAGTTTGCCTCATTTTGCAGGCAGTATATTTCGATGCATCCGCACAGCATGGAAGAGTTTCATTCTGTTCTTGAATTTTCGTATCCGTTGGAACACAACGCTCTTCCAAAGTATGGAAATCGTATTGGTACAATCGTACAGGAAAACAGAAACAGTCTTTTGCAAACTTTTCCCGGCGTNGACGGATTAAAAACAGGATTCATAAACGAATCGGGTTTTAATATTGCGATTACGGCGCAAAGAAACGGAACGCGTTTCATTCTTGTTTTGCTTGGCGGTCCTTCCGGCCGCAGCGGAGCCATTTACCGCGCAAGCGACAGCGCCTCTTTGTTAAACTGGGCATTTGAAAATTTTAAAACAGTTTATACCAATATAAATGAAATTGAAAATGCTCGTTTATGGAAAGGAAAAGCGAAAAATGCCGCGTTAAGGCTATTGGAATCTCCCGATTTTACGACTCACATCAAGCGCGCGCAAAATTTGAATTACGAAGTTGTTATACCAAACAAATTGATCGCGCCGATACCAAAAGATTTTCCTGTAGGCTATTTAAGCATATCCGACGAACACGGCGAATTGAGCAGAACTCCGCTTGTTACAATGGAAGCGTACGAACGTGGAAATGCGCTAAAACGCTTTTGGCACTCTATTGTACTGTTTTTTAAAAAGTAAATCGTATGCTTAATGATATTATTACAAAGACAGAGGCGCAAACCTTTTTACCCGCGCTCTTTCAAGTAATTTAATTAGTATACGAATGGAGATATATATAGATGAGAATATTTTATATTATTTTAATTATTTTTTTCTTTTCTTCCTGTTTTTCCAAGAATGAAATAAAAAATAATGATGTAGAGTTAGTAGAATTTAAATTTAATGGCAATTTATGGCATCTTGATCTGCAATATGAAGCAGATTTTGATGAGCTTGAATACATAAAATTTGATTTAAACAAGATGAGAAAAACAGATATTTCTTTAATTAATGCAGGTATAAATTATTATATGTTAACTGATGATGATACCGGACTAAGATTAACTTCAAATGAATTTTCCAGTGAATATGTAAAATTTAATATTAATTCCGGTGAGCTATCCGGTAAATTTGTCTTTCGTAAAGATATGATGAGTGCAATAGATTTTATTGAAGTATTGGTTGATGGNAGAAAGCAACCTGTTTTTAACACAAAAATACANGATTATATAGCATTTTCTTCTTCTCCGGACAGAAATTATTTCTATATTCATGAAGTTACAGAAAAACACAATAAGTTTTTCATTAGAATGGAATGGAGGAGAATTGGCAAGGAAGGTATATTTTGGTGGGGAGGAGATGGACCTGAAGGACCACGAGAAAAAAATACAAGGTA
>WQSP01000033.1 GCA_009787795.1 Treponema sp. | reverse complement strand
GCGGCAATTAGCGTATCTTCAATGGTGCGCAGTATCAGTTCTTCAGGAATACCGCGATCCTGGTTTAACTGACGAATTGCCTGCGACATATCTGTTCCCAATTTACACCTCCTGTGAGGAATCAAGCTTTGCTTTTGCAATGTTGTCCAATTTCAAGCTTAAGATCCCTTCCTTTGTCTTTATCGTAATTTCTTCTTCGTTGACAGATTCCAATAATCCTGCCGTCCACTCGGTAATATCCGTACGGTAACACCGCACTCCCCTGCCCAAAAAAAAGGCAAATTCATCTGTGTCCTTTATGAGCCTGTCAATTCCGGGAGACGAAACCTCAAGGTAAATATCGTTCCCTTCAAACGCAAGTTCAAGACGAGGCATGACTGCGCGGTGAACTTTGGAACAATCGTCGGTTCCGATACCCTTCCCGTTGTAAATGACCGCTCTTATCCGAACGCTCCCGCGATGCCTTGATACCGAAAGCTCTATAAGGCAAAACCCAAGTCCCTTAAGAACTGTCTCCAACGAATCGCGAACAAGGTCGTTTTCTGCAGAATGCGTTTCTTCTGCCTTTTTGCGCATTTCCCTCCCCCGCCAACTATAAAAAAAAGGGTCTCCTTGGAGCCCTTTTTTTTAATGAAATGCTATTCTAACAACAACATACCTTTTTTTGCAATTTTTGTCAATACCCGGAAAAGAAATTTACTGATTAATCGGAATTTCCCTTGATATTACGGACGCTTCGTCAAATTCGCTGTGCAAAAGGCGTTCTGCGATTGCGCTGAGCTGATCCCTTATATTTTTGGGCCAACCCCGCATTTTCAGGTCTGCAAGGGCGCTTTTTGCCCCTTTTTTGTCAAATGCGGCGCAGGCAGCCTGAATTGCCTTAAGTTTTTCCTGCAAAAAGACGCGTCCTTCCTCGTCCATTGCCTCATTTTCCTGATCTTCATGCGACGGATCCAATTTGTCGATGATTTCATTAAGCGAGTTCAGGAACGCGGGAAGCGAAGACAAAATAAGCTGGGTGTTATTGTCTCTGCCTGCCTGTTCCAATTCGGCTGCCTTGGACGAAACATCCCCTTCTCCGACATTTGCAAGCGCGCTTTTTAACGCATGAACATTGATGATAAAATTCGCAATGTCGTCGACTCTTCTGCAGTTGTTGTCGCAGATTGCAAGAAGCTGCGCCGCGGCTTTTCTTGCATCGCGCACAAAGAACTCCGCCAATTGCGCATCGATTGCTATGTTGTGTTCGCCCGAAGCGTACAGGCTGTTTTTTTGTTTGCGCGCTTCATCAATAACTTCGGCAGGCTGTTTGTCACGGATTAATTTGTTCAGTATGCCGTTTAACTGGCGAACGTCTATCGGCTTGGAAATAAAATCGTCAAAACCGTTGTTAATGAACATCTCGGCCTGTCCTGCAAGCGCATTCGCGGTTAACGCGACAATCGGACCTGTGTAGCCAAGGCTTCTTATGAGTTTTGTGGCTTCGATTCCGTCCATTCGCGGCATCATGTGATCCATAAAAATTATGTCAAAGGTTTGGCCGTCCCTTATTTTGTCCACAGCGTCAAAACCGCTTGTCGCAGTATCGATTGAAAGTCCGTAAGGCGCCATCAAACCGCGCGCGACATAAAGATTTGTTTCAACATCGTCCACAACCAAAACGCGTCCGTAAGGCATAAAGTCCTGCGTTATCTGCGCATTTCTCATTTTGGTGGTGTTCTTCAGATTGAGCTTCATTAAGTTTTCAGCAAGTTCTTTGCCGATTGGTTCCGCATTAAGACAGACTTGAGGAAGACGAACCATAAACGCAGAACCCATGCCGGGCGTGCTTTCTATGAATATTTCGCCGCTCATAAGCTGAATCAGGTTTCGCGTAATATTCATTCCAAGACCCGTGCCTTCGGTTTTCCTGTTGGCTTCCATGTTAAAGCGGCTGAATTTGTCGCCCAATTTTTTTACCTGTTCTGCGGTCATTCCCTGACCCGTATCGCTTACCCTCACGATTAAATTCACGGTATCCCTGTCTTTCAGAATTTCCGCAGAGAGCATAAGTTCTATCTGCCCTTCCATTGTGTATTTGAATGCATTTGAAAGAATGTTGTTCAAAATCTGCTTGATGCGAAGTTCGTCGCCGAAAAGGGTGCACGGCACATTCTCGCTTACCGTCAATTTGAAATCTATCGGCTTGCTTTCGTAGCGCATGATGTTCAATTTGACAGTGTCGTGAATCAAACTTGCAATATCGTACTGAACGGAAATCAATTCAAGTTTTCCCGCTTCTATTTTTGAAAGATCCAATATGTCGTTTATAATGCCGAGCAAAAGGTCGCCCGAATTGTAAATTCTTTCCAATGCTTCCCTTGTGACAAGGGGTATTGTCGTATCCTGAAGCTGAATTTCCGTAATGCCCAAAATTGCGTTCATCGGCGTTCTTATTTCGTGGCTCATTTTTGCGAGGAAGTCGCTTTTTGCCTTGCTGCTTTCTTCGGCAATTTCTGCCCTTCGCATTTCGGCAATCATCGTTTTTATTTCCCGCAAATCCCTGACATATCCTGCAACCGCGTATTCGCCCTTGAACTTTACGCGCACCAAAGTGACTTCTGTAGGTATCTGCTCGCCGTCAAGTTTTTGATGCATCCATTCAAAGCGGCAATAGCCTTCTTCGAACGCTTCGTCAAAATATCTTAAAATTTGATCTTTGGACTCAACGCCTGTCGGCTGATATTGCGGGAAGAAATCGAATATGCGATCAAAAAATTCCTGCTTGTTGGAGATGTCAAAAAGACGCACAATCTCCTGATTGCACTCGACAATTTTCATTTTGTTGTCGATCATAAAACAGCTTAAAGGCGTTGCGTCGAACAAAACCTGCGTGCATTCGTCGGCTTCGCGCATCTTCGCCATGATGCCTTTTATTTCGCGCAAATCCCTTGTATAGCCGCAAACCATGAAAGTGTTTCTGTATTTTACGCGAACAAGCGTAATCTCGCACGGGATTAACTCGCCCGAAAATTTTCTGTGCATCCATTCAAAACGGGTGCTCCCTTCTTCGAACGCTTTTTTTACAAATTCTGTCGCCTTGACGCTGGACAATTTTCCGTCGGGCTGATATTCGGGCGAAAGATCGTAAAATCTTTCCAGGTATTCCTTTTTGCCGGAAAGCCCGAACAGTTTTACGGCTTCGCTGTTGCAGTCCATATTTATGAAATTCTGATCCCAGAAATTCGCGCAAAGGGGCATCGCGTCAAGCATTATTTGGGTGCGCTCTTCGGCTTTTCGTTTTTGGTGCAAGAGACCCAATAAAAGTGCACATAACGCGGCGGCAAGAACCGCGCCAAGCAAAACAAGAATCAAACCGATTTCCGTTACGGTTCTGTAATAGCTCTTTGTGTACGCAAGAATCGCAAGATACCAGCCGTTGTTCAGTTTTCTTACAAACAGAACGGAAGATTGCCCCCTGTAATCGATTGCGAGGCGTTCCGATATTTCCTGTTTTTCCATCAGTTCTTTTTGGATGGCTTCTCCGTCGTTCATCTGATTCAGGCTCCTGTTTATAAAAACAGGATTGGGATGCGCTATCACCTTGAAATTGCTGTCAAGAAGAATTCCGTAACTGTCTTCCGAAATGTGAATGTTAATTGCAAACTCGGAAATTCTGTCCAGTGACATCGCAAAACAGATTATGGCCAAAATGTTTCCGTCGTCGTCGTAAATTGCGCGCGAAAAAGTGAGCGCATTTATGCCTGTCGCCATATCGACATAAGGTTCCGTCACCCCGATTCCGCCTCTTGCATTCAAAGCCGAGGAGAACCACGGACGCGTCGAATAATCCATATCGTCGGGCGGAACCCATTCCAAACTTGAAAAATACTGATTGTCAAAAACAAAAAAATAACCGTAAAGGTTTATGGCATAGGACATGAGTCTTTCGTCCGTGGCGATATAATCTTTTGTTCTTAATATGTAACTTTGCACCGCTTCAAACGGCGCTCCCTGAATTATCATGTTTCTGATGTTTTCCGCGATTACGCCCAATGTCGTTTCGGGTTCCATCAAATCCGTTTCGATGTATGTCTGTACGGTGGTAAGGGCGTTGTCAACGTCTTTTAACAAATGCTTGCGTTCGATATCGCTCATGAAATTGTAGCTGAAAAAAACCATAAGTCCGAATGCCGCAATCACAAGCAGCACCTGAACATGAGTGATTAGATTCCACAATTTCACAAGTATTTTCTGCATCTGTCAAAGACCCGCCTTTGCCTCTTTAATATGATCCCGCGCCTTGAAAAAGATCTCCACAATTTTCGGGTCAAAATGCGTGCCTGAATTTTGCATGATAATATCGACGGCTTCGTCGTCTGAAAACGCTTTTTTATAGGGACGCTCGGAAACAAGAGCGTCATACACGTCAACAATCGCCATGATTCTTCCCTGAAGCGGAATTTCTTCCCCCTTAAGGCCGCGCGGATAGCCTTTTCCGTCCCAGCGTTCGTGATGGGTGCCCGCAAAAAGTTTTGCGTTGCGCAAAAAGTCCCCTTCGCCCGTTCGTGCGATGATTTCGTCGATGATTCTTTCGCCCTCCACCGCATGACTTTTCATAACGTCGTATTCTTCGTCCGTAAGTTTTCCCGGTTTGTTTACGATAACATCGCTTATCGAGATTTTTCCCAAATCGTGCATTCGCGCGGAAGAAATTATTTTTTCCACGTCCCATCCGCGGATTTCATCGGCATACACCCCGCTTTCTTTCATTTCTTCGATTAAAATTTTTATGTATATCGATGTGCGCTCGATATGGCCGCCTGTTCCCTTGTCGCGGTTTTCAACCATGTCCGCAAGCACCGCAACTATCGAGTTTTGAAGCCTGTGAAGCTGGAATGTGCGTTCCCTGATCACTTCGTCGATATTGAGGTGGGTCTGAATCCTGTTCAAAAGAACCGGGGCGGAAAAAGGTTTTGTAACAAAGTCGACGGCGCCCATTTCGATTCCTCTGGCTTCCACTTCGGGATCATTGCGCCCTGTAAGGAAAACTACGGGTATGTCGGACCATAAACTTTCGAATTTCAGCTTTTTAAGCGTCTCAAACCCGTCCATAACGGGCATTTCGATGTCAAGAAGGATGAGGTCGGGGGTTACTTTTTCAAGCAAAGTAAACATTTTGGCGGCAGACGGCATAGTCATCACGCGGTATTGGTCTTCCAGTACTGCCTCTGCCATTGATAAATTGGTATCACTGTCGTCAACTACAAATATTGTTTTCATGAATTTACATTCGCTCCTGTTTGATCAAGCCACCTAAATTCTATTGCTGTTTTTCCGGTTAGTCAAGAAAAATTATTGTTTTTTACGATTAATGATTGTTTTTCCCCTATCCCAACAAAGAAAAAAAGGGTAAGATGCTCCATGCCCATTAAAATACCCAGAGAATTGCCGGCTTATGAAGCTCTTTCAGGTGAGCGTGTCAATGTAATGACCGAAGATCGCGCCAAATCCCAGGATATACGTCCTTTGAAGGTTGGAATCGTCAATCTGATGCCGACAACCATCGATACAGAAATACAGCTTTTGCGCCTTTTAGGCAACAGTCCCCTTCAGGTTGACATCACTTTTTTAAAAATGGGCAGCCATACATCCAAAAATGCGCCAGCAGGGCACCTTGAAAAGTTTTATATAAGCGCACAGGAGATTATCGCCCTGAAAATGCGCTTCGACGGGCTAATTATCACAGGCGCGCCTGTTGAAACTCTCGATTTTGAAGAAGTCGATTACTGGAACGAACTTACGGAAATTATCGATTACTCGGAAAGAAACGTTTTTTCAGTTTTGCACATTTGTTGGGGCGCACAGGCGGGGCTTTACCGCCGCTACGGCATACAAAAGCATCTGCTTGACAAAAAATTGTCCGGTGTATTCCCGCATACGATAAAAGACCCGTATCATGCGCTTTTTCGCGGTTTTGACGATGAATTTTTGGCGCCCCAATCAAGGTATACGGCATCAAACAGGGACGAAATTGCAAGGGAAAGCCGTCTTACGATTCAATCGGAAACTCCCGAAGTCGGCGTTTACATTGTTACTGCCCGCGAAGGAAGGGAAATTTATGTATCAGGGCACATGGAATATGACCCGCTTTCGCTGGATCGGGAATACAAAAGGGACATAGCCAAAGGACTTTCCATCGGGATGCCTGCAAATTACTATGCCTGTAACGATCCCGGCAAAGCGCCTGTTGTAAAATGGAGATCCCACGCAAATTTGTTCTTTGACAACTGGCTTAACTATGTTTATCAGGAAACGCCGTACAATCTTGACGAACTATGCTAGAATTCTGTAATTTTTGACAAATTAATTGGTTTTACTCTTTACATTTTTATGAAAATCGATAAAAATTAAGGTATAATTGTATTATAATCAAACACAAGGAGATAAACCATGTTTAAACGAATTGTCTTAACCGTTTTAATGTCATTTTTGGTTCTCGGCGCGCTTTATGCCCAAAGGGAAAATGCAAGAACTCATATAACCCAAGGTCAGGAACATCTGGCATCGGGCAATTATGAAGGTGCCGTTGCGTCATTTGAAGCTGCGTTAAGGCTGGAACCTCGTAACAGGCAAGCTCCTCCGCTTTTAAGGCAAGCCCAGGAAGGACGGGCGACCCAGATTTTTACACAGGCGCAGGCGCTTGTCGAACAGGGCAGACTCGAAGATGCCGTAACCCAATTCAATCTGGCTTTGCGTACAGCCCCTGCGGGGTTCAACACGCGCAATATAGAAACGGCAAGGGCAAGCGCCCAGAGATTGCTTAGGGAACGCGGCGAAGCCGAAGAAGCCCAGGCAAGAGCGGAAGCCGAAGAAAGGGCGCGCGTCGAAGCCGAAGCAAGGGCGATTGCAGAGCGCGAACGTTCCGAAATCCTCGGCGTTGCGCTTGATGTCGCACACCAGCATTTTCTTTCGGGGCGTTTTCACGAATCGATTGTTGCGTATGAAAGAGTTTTGGGAATAGGCGGTTTAACCCCGGTTCAAACAACCGAAACGAACCGTCTCATTCAAACAGCACGCGATGTTCAGGAAAAAGCCACATCATATACCAACCGCCCGATTAGGGATGCCGATTTTGAAGTGGCCCAAAACCCGACAGGCGTAACGATAACAGGATACAACGGCGTTGAACCTCCGGTTATTGTCACAATGGGCGGACAGCAGCATTACATGTTTGTCGGAATCCGCAATGTTGTCATACCGCAAAGAATTTATAACGTTAACGTTACGATAATCGGCGAAGACGCATTCAGAAACAAGGGTCTTATAAGCGTAGTCATTCCCAACACGGTAACGGAAATCATGTCGGGCGCATTTGCAGATAACAGACTTGAAAGGGTGACATTAAGCACGACTCTCAGGGCAATAAGATACCGCGAAGCTTTTACTACGGCGCAGGATGCCGCAAGCACCCAGATTCGCCAGTCCAGGGGCGCATTCGAAAATAACCCGGGTCTTATCGAAATAACAATTCCCGATACATTGCAAACCATCGAAGCGTTTTCGTTCTACGGCTGCGGATTGACAAGGGTTCAGTTCGGAAGACAAACGAATTTCATCGGCAACAGCGCATTCAGGAACAACAAAATAAGCGCAATTTTATTCACTCCCGCAATGAGACGCATCGGTTTTAACGCATTCCAAAACAACCAGCTTTCATCCGTTGTGTTTACTCAAGGCATCGAATGGATTAAGGGAAGCGCATTTATCGGAAATCCGCTTGTGGATGTTACAATTCCCGCTTCTCTTGCATCTCCCATTCCGCCTGCAAACAACCCCACTCCGCGAATAGGCAGCACAAGATGGGATCAGGAAATGCCAAGATGGGATCCGGAAGTTGCAAGAACATCAATTCAGGACACAATGAATTTAAGTCCGTTCCCTGCAACTCTTGCAAGAGTTGTAATGCCCGGAAATGTTCATGACATAAATCTAGAAGCTTTCCAACCGAATCTTCGCGCTTTCTACACAGGTCAGCAAAGAAGAGCGGGCGTTATGGTGCTTAACGGCCCGATTTGGTCAAGACAGTAAGATAATATTTTGAATGACAGGCGCATCGGAAACGGTGCGCTTTTTTTTGGAGGCTTTTATGATATACAGGGACTACGGACAAACAGGAAAAAAAGTGTCGCTTTTGGGTTTTGGCGGCATGAGGTTTAAAAATGTCGATGACCACGACGAATGTGTCGCATTGATGCTTGCCGCAGCAAAAGGCGGGATTAATTATTTTGACACGGCTCCCGGCTATTTTGAAACAAGAAGCGAAACAGTTTATGGCAAGGGTTTTGCCGAAATGAGAAAAAACGGTCTCCCCCACTTTTGCGCGACAAAAACGTTCGAAAGCACTCCCGACGGCATCAGGCGCGAAATCGAGGCCCAATTAAAACGCCTTAATATCGATACAATCGATTTTTATCATATCTGGTGCATTACCACTTTGGACGGCTGGGAAAAAAGAAAAAAAGACGGCGTTCTTGAAACATTCAGAAAACTAAAAGAAGAAAAATTAATAAAACATATTTGCATATCAAGCCATTTGATAAAGGACGAAATTAAAACGCTTTTGATGGAAGATGTTTTTGAAGGCGTTCTTTTCGGCTATTCCGCCTATAATTTCAATACAAGGCAGGAAGCGTTCGACGCAATAAGGGCAAAAAAACTTGGCGCTGTTGTAATGAACCCTTTAGGCGGCGGCGTTATACCTAAGCACCCCGACCTTTTTAATTTTATCCGCCGCGACAACGAAAACATAATCGAAGCCGCTCTTCGCGTTCTCTGGGATCATACAGACATTTCAACCACGCTTGTCGGTTTTGACACGATGGAACATTTAAACGAATGTCTTGACGCGATGAAATCCTACAAACCGCGCACACAAAAAGAACTAGACGATGTAAAATCGAAAGCGTCTGCGTCTTTCGAGGGAATTTGCACAGGCTGCGCTTATTGCGACAACTGCCCTGTTGATATACCGATTCCATATTATATGGACGCTTACAATCAAAAACTTTTGGATAAAAAATCGGATGACCCAATCGGCAACAGGTTAAAATGGCACTGGAATATGGACAGAAGCGCAGCCGCAAAATGCACAGAATGCGGATTATGCGAAACTTCCTGCACCCAGCACCTTGACATTATCAACAGGTTAAAAGAGATTTCCGGTAACGCATAAAACTTTGTGTTAATCCGTGCTAATCCGTGTTAATCCGTGGACCATGTTCTTATTAAAACAGACAACAGTTCTTCTTCGTTGTCTATTGCGCAAAGGGATCTCAAGGAAGAGAGGCTTCTTAAAAAAGAATAACTCGAACGGTTAAGATTGTTTCTGCTGTTCATCAAACTTGACGAAGCGTTATTCAAATCGGAAACAGAACTTAAACCTAGCCTGTAACGTTCCATCATGAATTCAAAACGTCTTTCCGACGCTTCCAAAGAACGGCGCGAAGACAAAACATTTTCCGCCTGCGAGTATATGTCAAAAAGCGCAGACCTTAATTCCTGCTGCAAGGAAACCTCGGCGTTCATAAAATCAATTGCGGACGATTCAAGGGAAAGCCTGCTTCGCTCGATTCTGTTTGTCATTACCCAGAAATCTAACGGTATGCTTCCCCTTAGCGTAATGCCGCCTGAGCTTCTGCTGTTATTATTGGGAAGGAAATTAAAAGTTGACGAAAATATTTCCGCTTCTATCGTTGGCGCGTAACTTCGTAATGTGCCTGTATGATTCTTCTGCGCCCTTTCGTTGTTCAGTACCGCTCTTGCAAATGACGGATTCGTTTCTTTTATCAAGTTCCAAAAATTCTCAAACAGCAAAACGGAATCTTCGTCGGAAACCGAAGAAAGAAATACAAGAGCCTCTTCGTAATTTTCAAAGCCAACGGGTTCAAGTTCTACAGGCTCTGTTATTCCTGTAATTATGTTAAACCTGTTTTTTGCAAGGGTTAAACTGCGTCTTGCCTGATTTCTTGAATTTTCTTTTGCTTCTTTTTCCGCTAACGCTTCCAGGTAATCGCCCATGTTCAATATTCCGCTCTGATGCCTTATTTCCGCGATGGCAAGACTTAAATTTGCAGCTTCAAGCGACAATTCCGCAGCTTCCAGAGCCGCGCCCGCTTCCAGCACGGAATAATATTCCCTGTCCACGGAATCCAAAACGCCAAAATATGCGGACATCGCTTCCAGCCTTATGCTTTCTGTTTCTATCAATTGGATAGCCCTTTCCAAAAAACTTCTGCCGCCGCGAAAAAGAACCTGCGTGACAGAAAAAGAAACGCCTGCTGTCATATTTTCTATCGGGTTTATGAATTCCCAGTTTCGCAAATAACTTGAAGATGCGTTTAAACTTGCCGACACCTGAGGCAGCATCGAATACAATTGATTTCTTTCGTTTAACACGCTTGTTTGAATCGCAATATTATGCCTTGCAAGAGTTCTTGACGAAGCAAGAGCCAAAGCCCGCGCTTCTTCCAAATTGAGTCCCTGCGCAAACAAACAAAAATACGGCGCCAAAAGAAAACTTAAGAAAATCAGACAATTCTTTCTCATTCGTACCTCAATGCGTCAATTGGATAAAGTTTTGCGGCTTTTAGCGCGGGATAATAACCGAAAATCACGCCGACAAGAGCCGCAAAAATTGTGGCAATCATTACAATCACGGGGCTGATTGCCGTTTGAATTCCGATCGCTGTCATTATGTGACATACAAGGAATGCCATGCCTATTCCCAATAAGCCTCCCATCAGGCTTAAAATAACCGATTCGGTTAAAAACTGCAAAAGTATGTCGCGCTTTCTCCCGCCAATCGCCATTCGGATGCCGATTTCGCGCGTACGCTCCGTAACGGAGACGAGCATTATGTTCATGATTCCGATTCCTCCGACCAAAAGCGACACTCCCGCAATCGCCGCCAAAAGAGTTGTAAGCGTTCTTGATGTTGCAGCCGCCATGTCGATAATGTCAGCCTGATTCATTATTTCAAAATCGGCGGCGGCTCCCTGCTGAATTTTTCGCGATTCGCGAAGTATCTGTTCCGCTTCCTTTTGCGCGGCTTCCATATATTCCTTGCTTACGGCGCTTACGACGATCATGTTGATATTGCGCGAATTTGTAAGACGTGTCATCATGGTATCAAGCGGCACCAGTACAATATCGTCCTGATCCGCGCTGTTAATGCTGGCTCCCTTGCTTTGCAAAAGACCGATTACCTGAAAATAATTGTTCCCTATTCTTATCTGTTCTCCCAATGCGCGCTGAACTTCGCCGAATAAATTTTTTGCCGTAGTGGTTCCAAGAACTGCCACCCTGTTTCTCAGCATCAAGTCTTCTTCGTCAAAAAAATATCCTGCCTGAATGTTCCAATTCCTGATATGAATGAAATCGGGTTCCACGCCTTGAACCTGCACGGACGCATTTCCTTCCGAACCGAAAACATTCTGATTTGAATTTACAACGCCCGATATGAACGGAATAAAAGTCGATTCTGCGCGCAATCTGTCGATATCTGTCAACGAAAACGAACTTGGCCTTGGTCTTGCGCCTTGAGCGCCTCTTGCAGCGGATCGGCTTGGAACAATCTGCAAAAGATTGGTTCCCATTGCCGTTATCTGCTTTTCGATTGCCCTCTGCGTTCCTTCGCCGAGTGCCACCATAATGATAACAGAACCAACGCCTATGATGACACCTAACGATGTCAAAAGGCTTCTCATGCGGTTGCGAAGTATGGAGCGCAGGCATGTATGCAATAGCTGCAATATGTTCATGCGCTATCCGCCAAAAGAACGTGTTCTTTGTTCCATTGAGCAAGATCGTCCTGCGCATTGCGTCTGTCTTCGACTGTTTTATCGGAAACCAGCATGCCGTCTCTTAGGGTTATGATTCGTTTTGTGTAAACCGCAAGCTCCGGTTCGTGGGTTACCATGATAATCGTTTTTCCCAGTTTGTTTAACTGCTGAAAAAGACCCATTATTTCCAATGTCATTCCCGTGTCGAGGTTTCCTGTCGGCTCGTCTGCAAGAATGAATGCAGGATCGTTTACCATGGCTCTTGCAATTGCGACTCGCTGCTGCTGTCCGCCCGAAAGCTGAGACGGAAAGTGATCCATGCGCCCTTCAAGACCCACTTCCTTTAGTGCCTTTATTGCGGCTTCTTTTCGCTTTACGTTGTCCATTGTTTTGTCGCGCCTGTAAAAAAGGGGAAGCTCCACGTTTTCAAGCGCAGTTGTGCGCGCAAGCAGATTGAACGATTGAAAAACAAATCCGATTTTTATGTTTCGTATATATGCAAAAGTGTCGGAATCCGAAGAAGAGGTTTCTATGCCGTCCAATGAATATGTTCCGCCCGAAGGTTTGTCAAGACACCCGAGAATGTTCATCATTGTTGATTTTCCCGAGCCTGAAGGTCCCATAACGGAAATGAACTCCCCTTCTTCCGCAAAAAAATCAACGCCTCTCAAAGCGCGGACAATAACAACATCCGCCGCCTTGTTTTTTTTTGATTTGGAAGACTTTGTTTCCATCCGGTATTCGCGTTTGATGCCGCGCATCTCGATTACAGGCACTAGATTCTCTCCCTGAGTATGACTTGTCTTCCCTCAAGATCCTCATCGGTTATGATTTCCGTATTTACACCGTCGCTTATTCCCGTTCGCACCTGCATCACTTCAAGTTTTCCGTCGCCTGAAACAAACCAAAGATTCCTGTAAACGACTGTCGGTCTTGCCCTTCGCGCTTCACCGCTGCCGCCTGCCTGCCGTCTCGTTCCCGAACCTCCTGCCATTCTGTTTGCATTTGTCTGGTTTCCCATCATTATCTGCGAAAGTCCCTGATTGGAATTTTGAGTCTGTCTCTGCGCTGCCGCCTGTTCGGCTCTTGCCTTAATCGCGGCTTCCTTTTGCTCTTCGTTCATGTTTGCAAGACTTGCGTTAAACTGCATCTCGGAAACCTGATCCGCGCTTAATGACGTTGGCAGATAACGCAGCGCGGCATTGGGCACCATAAGAATATCCTCCGCGCTTTCCACAATAAAATCCACGGCGCAAGTCATTCCCGGCATCAAAGAGCCGTCGCGATTGTCAACATTGATTATGACCGTATACGAAACAACGCCGCTTGATACAACGGGAATCATTCTGATATTTTCCACAACTCCCCTGAATCTGCGTCCCGGAAGACTTTCCAGAGTAAAGCGGACTTGCTGTTCTTTTGAAATCGATGTGACGTCAAGCTCTCCCACCATCGCCTCAATTTGCATCTCCCTTAAATTTTCGGCGATTGTAAAAATGCTCGACGAATTGTTGCTTGCAGAATCTACAACCGTATCGCCAACATTGATGTTTCGATCCAAAACGATCCCGTCGATTGGAGAAGTTATAAAAGCATATTGGTTAATCTCCGTTTCTTTTACCCTAAGGTTCGATTCCGCAACGGCAAGGTCCGCCCTTTGATTGTTCAGATTTGTTCTTGCGCTTCTTAATTCAAATTCGGAAATCAAACCTCTTTCTGCAAGAGCTTCCTGACTCCTGAAATTGATTAATTGCAGTTCATAATTTGCCCTTGCCTTTTGAACGGACGAATTAAGCTGATCCCGCTGAAGACGCAGCATGTCGGTATTTAGCCGCGCCAAAACGTCTCCCCTTTTGACGGTATCGTTATAATCAAAATGGACTTCTTCCACCTTGCCGCTCATGCGCGGCAGAACCCTTACGGTTGCCACAGGATTTATGGTCCCGCTGGAAGAGACTGTCCTCTCAAGATTTCCGCGCCTGATCCCGGTAAACTCATAAGAGACCGCTCCTGCCTTGTTTGCGGAACAGGAGGCAAAAAGGGCAAATACTGCGGCGCAAAGGGCAATAACCTTGAGGCAAAACGCTTGTTTCATTTTTATTCCTTTATAAGTATATTAACAACAATGCAGGCAAAAAGTTAACTACCTTTTGATGGGTATACTTAAGGATTAATTTAAAATAGAGACAGCAGGCTATGCGCAGGCATGCCAGCAAAACCTTTGCTAAGAGCCTGCTACGGAGCCTAAAGTCTCCTCCGCAGAGAACGGCAAAAATGGTTTTG
>WQSP01000032.1 GCA_009787795.1 Treponema sp. | reverse complement strand
CATGAAATGCAGGAAGGTTCCGGCGAAGTTATCAGGGAAGGCAAAAACCTTGAGATTATCACGCAGGAAATCACGGGCGGCATGAACGAAATGGCAACCGGTGCGGATCAGATCAACATCGCAGTACACCGCGTTAACGAGCTGACTGTATCGAACAAGGATAAGATTAATACGCTGCTTGCAGAAGTAGCGAAGTTCAAAGTCGAATAAGCGATATTTCGCCTTCAGCGAAACATCGCTTATTCTCTCGATAAAAGACATAGGTCTTCGACCTACGGTCTTTTATCGTAGCGGTTTATAATAACGGTAAAAACTAATTCTGTCTGAACCCGTTTAATATCAATATTTCCGGTCTGTACTCAAAATGCATTGTGTCGAATAACGGCCATTTGCCGCCCCAGACAAATCCATAAGTTTCAAAAGTGGTGATAACGGCGGCAGGCGGATGGTATCTTTCGTTATACGAAACATTCCACCAGTCCGTTCTGTACTGAGATGTCCAAAGCCAGTATGTTTGCAGTCTTCCCATCGATCTTGGAAGAAGGTCAACTGCAAGTCCGTAGGAATGATACGATCTTGCCTGCGTGTCGGCAATGTCCCGCCAACCGTATCCCTCAAGCTGATTTAAACTTTCCATCCATGTTTGAACCTCGGGGTTCATTAATGCAATTGCGCGTATGCGCGTTTCTACAAGAGCAAGTTCTCCCTGAATCGCGCGATGTACTCTTGCGCGTAACCCAAGGAAAGTAATTCTAACCATGCGGCTTTCGGTTTCTGCGCGGTTGGATGCCTGCCAAAGCGCGTCCAAAAAATAAGGGGAACGTCTTACTCCATTGTTTTGCCTTCTGTTAGTTGTCCATGTAGTGTACCGCGCGGCTTCTTCTGCGGTGGGTCTTATCCATGGGGGAAGGTTTGCAGGGTATGTATAAAACGGAAGAGAGCGGTATTCGTCGGCATGATCGATTCTGTGTTCCGGAAGTATTCTTCCTCCTGCAAAGTAATACCAAGTGTTGTCCATTAAAAGCGCCCAATCACTGCGGCGATACTCCACTTTTTCTATACGATTCGGATACGCCTGATGCAAAGCTCTCATAACGCGTTCCGCTCTTGATGTCTCCTGACCTGATGAATAAACATTTGCGGCGAGGAAAATAATTATAACAGCCGCAAACTTCTTGTTCATATAGAAGAATTATAATACAATATTATCATATGGGGAACATACTTCAGCATGGTTTGAATATGTATAAACAAACCATGAATCCAAGCCCGCCAAAAGAGCCGCCGGTTTTTTACAAGGAAACCAGACAAAAACCTCAGCCAATTCAACCTGCGCCGTCTTATGTTCCTGTCGAAACAAAAATCCCGGAATCAAAATACCGAAGAGTTGCAAAGTTTCTCATATTGATAGGAAGCGAACAGGCGGCTGAAATTCTGGCAGAACTCGATCCGCAGCAGGTTGAACAAATATCAAAAGAAATCGCTTTTGTAAAAGTGATAAAACCCGATGAAGCAAACGAGATACTTTCCGAGTTTCATTCGCTTTTATTAAATCAGCCTTACGGTTTTGCCGGTTCTTCAAGAGGCGGCGTAGAAGCTGCGCGAAGAATTCTTTATGCGGCAAAAGGACCGGAAAAAGGCGAAGAAATTTTAAACAAGGCAATTCCCGAAACCAAGGAAAACATTTTCGGCTTTTTGGAAGAATTTTCTACAGAGCAGCTTGTCATGCTTTTAAAAAACGAAAGCACGCAGACAACAGCGCTGATTTTAAGCAGAATGCCGCCAAAAGTGACAGCCGACGTTTTAAGCAAACTTTTACCAGGCAAGAAAGCCGATATTTTATTGCGCATAGCAAAACAAAGCGAAGTAAGCCCCGAAGTTTTGGAGCAGGTATCTGCCGCATTAAAGGAAAAAGTGCGACACATTGCAGGCGGCTCCAAAGACATTAAAATTGACGGCATGCAGACCCTGGCGGCAATTTTAAAACAAGGGGACTTGTCTTTCAGCGACAAACTTATAAATGAACTTGAAGAAGAAAACCCGGAAATCGGTCAGGATTTAAAAGCAAAATTATATACGCTGGATGATATCATCAACGCATCCGATCGCCCGATTCAGGATAAATTAAAAACAATGTCAGAATACGAAATAGTTTTATTATTAAAAGGCAAAAGCAGGGAATTCAACGAAAAAATTCTTTCCAATATTTCGGCAGGACGCAGGCAGATAATCCGCGAAGAATCTGAAATTTTGGGCGCTGTGCCCAAGCGCGAAAGCGACGCAGCCGCAAAAGATTTTCTTATCTGGTTCAGGTTTGCGCGCGAAAACGGAGATATCTTATTAAGTACCGATGAGGATGTGGTTGTATGAGCAGTACTAGTTTAAAAAAAGATCAAAAATTGGACAGCGGTTTTTGCATCCTTGATGTAGTTGATTTGGAAGAACTTAAAGCAGTCGGCATTTGGGCAAAACACGAAAAAACAGACGCGGAAGTTTTCCACATATTTAACGACGATACCGAAAATCTTTTTTCGTTTGCTTTTGCTACTTTTCCGCAGGACAACACAGGCGTTGCGCACATTCTTGAGCACTCGGTTCTTTGCGGCTCCGAGCGTTATCCGTTAAAAGACGCGTTTATCGTTCTTGCGCAAGGGAGCCTTCAAACTTTTTTAAACGCAATCACCTTCCCCGACAAAACCGTATATCCCGCAAGCTCTACAAACGAACATGATTACTTTAATTTGATGTCTGTTTACGGCGACGCTGTTTTTCGTCCGCTCATCCCCGAATGGACATTCATGCAGGAAGGTCACAGGCTTGAATATCAAAACGGCAAACTTGCGATTACAGGCGTTGTCTACAATGAAATGAAAGGCGCATATTCTTCGCTTGACACTTATGCGGGATTCTGGTCTGTAAAGGCAATAATGCCCGATACTCCCTACGACTTTGAATCGGGCGGAGACCCGCTTGCAATCCCCGAGCTTACGCATGAGGGCTTAAAAGAATTTCATCGTACCCGTTATTCACCGGCAAACTGCAGGATTTTCCTTGCGGGAAACATTCCTACAGAAAAGCAGCTTGCGTTTTTAAACGATGAGTTTTTTTCAAAAATACCCGGCGGCAAAGCATGTGATCCGATTGTAAAGACGAAACGCTGGAACGAGCAAAAAAAGTTTCATATTCCATGTCCTGCGGGAAACGAAAAAAAATCCACAATTTTTCTTTCGTGGCTTTGTTCCGACATTAAGGACGTAAATGAGAACATAGCGCTTGCAGCGCTTACAGAAATTCTTTTGGGACACGACGGCTCTCCGTTGACCAGAAAATTAATCGAATCGGGCATCGGCGAAGACATTACTCCCGTTTCCGGCCTGGAAGGCGAAATACGCGAAATTTTATTCGTTGCGGGTTTGCGAAGCATAGACGGCGATCCTCAAGAAATGAGCGTAAAAGTCGACGAGCTTATAACAGGCGAACTGCGAAGGCTTGTTACGGAAGGAATACCTGCGGCGGAAATAGAAGCCGCTATGCTTGCGCTTGAATTTTCACAGCGCGAAATTCGCCGTTCCGGGGGACCCTTCTCACTTGTGTGGATGCGCCGATCCCTTCGCGCATGGATACACGGCTCAAAACCGTGGGACAGCCTTTTAATTTCTCCCGCTCTCGCAAAAATAAAGGAAAACCTTGCATCTGACAGCCGATACTTTGAAAAAATGATTCAAAAATATTTTCTTGATAACCCTCATCGCGCGCTTGTAATATTGGAACCAAAAGAAGATTTCCTTCCAAAGCAGGAAGAGAAACACTTGGAAAAACTTGCCGAAAAAGAAAAAAGCTTAAGCGCAGACGAAAAAAAGCGAATAAAGGAAAAATCCAAAGAACTGGAAAAAATTCAAAGCGAAGCGGACAGCCCGCAGGCGCTTGCGTCCATTCCGCATCTTTCGCGAAGCGATCTTTCGACAAAACATGATACAATCCATCGCCGCCACGAAGACTTGCGCGGGGTTCCCGCTCTTTGCCACGATCTTTATACAAACGGAATCACTTATATCGATTTGTCCTTCCCTGTGGATATTTTTCCGTTCCAGGATTATCCGTGGCTGCAATTCTTTTCCAGGGCGATCTTGTCTGTCGGTCTTCCCGGAATGGACTACGGCGAAGTGTCAAGTTTATTGGCTCGCACCGCAGGCGGTTTTCTTGCGCTTCTGCATACAGGTTCGGCTGCAAAAAACCCGGCTAATGAAAATCAATCTGCAATTTTAAAAACGGCTTGCGGCGACTTTGATCTTTGCGGACGCGATTGGATTCTTTTCCGCATAAAATGTCTGGACGAAAAAATTGGCGCGTCTTTAGACCTTGCTCTTCGCCTGATTAACGAGGCGGATTTTACGGATCGCCGCAGAATTAACGATCTTGTTTTGGAAATGAAAAACGAAGTCATTTCCAGTCTTGCGCCTGCGGGACATATATATTCGTCGGGAAGGGCGGGCAGATTTAATTCGCGTTCAAAAAGAGTGGAAGAACAATGGGGAGGCATCTCGCAGGTTGAGTTTGTGTTCGCTCTTGCAAAAATGGAAACAGACGAAATAATTAAAAATTTAAAATACATACAGGAAAAAATTAACGGCGCAGGTATAATCGCAAACATTACGGGCGGCTCTGCAGGGCTGGAAACCGCAGGCGCAGAAATTGCGCAAAAGTTCGGAAGATTCGGTCCGCCGCTTGCGCGGCTTGCTTCCAATTACGATTTTACACCAAATAAAAATTTGCCAAAGGCGGAAGTGTTCGCATCAAAATCATTGCAGGTTTGTTTTGCCGCGCAAGCTTTAAACGCCGCGCCTTTTGACACCGTTGAGCAAATCGCGGAAACGGTTTTAACGCATCAGCTCAGTTTGGGCGCGCTTTGGGAAGATATCCGCATGAAGGGTGGCGCTTACGGAGCGTTCATAAACAGCGACTGCCTCGAAAACTGCATGTCTTTCGCCACATACCGCGATCCGAATCCGCTGCGTTCTTTGGAAGTGTTTTCGCAGATACTCAAAAACAATTCGCCCAGTTACCGCCGCCACAGTCTTCACGGGGATTATCTGGAAAAATCAATCATCGGGTGTTATGCAAAAGAGACGCGTCCGCGCACAGCCGCAGAAGACGGACTTGTCGATTTTTACAGATTCCTTTACGGCATCGAAGACTGCTACCGAAAGAACAAATTGGAACGGCTGGTTTCGGTTACAAATGAAGATATTGCCGCAGCTTTTGCCGCATTTGGTTCAAAGCAGAAATCGAGCCCCGTAATTATCGCAGGCGTAAAAGACGCTAAAGAAGCGGCAAAGAAACTGGGCGTAGACGTTCAAATGCTCCCGATGTGATTTGATTAATTCGTCTTCTTTAATGATTCCCTAAAGAACTTATCGGCGTCCAACAAATCGTCCACGCCGAATATCGGAGTTATGCCTTCGTTCTTGACGCTTCTGAACAACGGACCGGGGCGGCCGCCATAAGCCCAACTGTTTTCGTTATTAACAAGAAAGTCCAAAACAGTTACTGCGGACAACGAGAAGAAAATCAAAGTGGCGTTCATTCTTTTTTCCGGAGGAAGCATCATGTCCAGGCGTTTGGATACAGGGTTTGGTATCTGGAAATTATATTTCTCCCACGGATTTGTAATTCCGTTACAAGGCGCTTTTGCCGCAGGACCGCCTGCCCGCGTTCCCTGCTCGATGCCGACAGCAACAAGCGTTAAATATTTGCGCAGTTTTCTAACCTCGGTATAAATTGGAATAATGTCGTTCTTCTGGAAAGGGGGAGGCCCAATCGATTCAAATTTATAATACGGAAGAAAATACAACCTTTTTATCCAATGAAGTTCATTCAGATTTTTTCTTGCATAAGGCGACGATCTTGATTCTTCCGAATTCTCAAGCATGCGGCAGTATTCGGAAAGACGCGGAAGATAATCCCTGGAAAAACTGTCTTCTATAAAGCGGCGCCAGTTGTTTAATGTTTCTCCAAGTTCATCGCCAACCTTTGCAGGTTTTCCGTCAGCGCCCGAGACCACGCCGAAGTTTACATAACGCATTCCGATAAAAAGATCGTCCAGTATTTGCAGCAATACGGCAATCTGCTGAAGCGGATCGGTCGGGGCGATTAATTCATAACCGTGCCTTAAACTGTAAATATTCGCAAAATACGGATACATGTCCGGGAATTCTTCAAGCTTGTCCCAACCGGCTTTCGGGAAAAGAACGCCAAGAGCCGTTCGTCCCTGATCAAGAGATTTTGATTCCGCTCTTACCGCTTCTTCTTTTGCCTTGCGTTCAATCACCTTTGGATCGTTTGGATCTTCTTCTACAGCTTCAGCTTCCTGTCCTTCTTCAGCTCCTTCCGCGCTTTCTTCGTCATCATCCTCTTCGTTTAGATTTTTCTGCAGAGCCTCAACATCGATGCTTTCGATCTGCTGCGGACTTAAATCCGACGCGTTCAACTGCTCGGTTTCGGTAATGTTCAAAAACGCCATGAAGCGGCGGCGTCTTTCTATAAAGAAACGCTCATAGGGAAGAAAACGATCGGAAATCATTTTCATTAAAATCGGATAAGCGCCGAAATGAACATGGCGTCTTACTTCTACAATGGAAGCGATAATGTTTCGGATAACTTCCTGATACTTTTCTTTTGCGTCCATCGGGCTTTCTATATATAAAACCTTGTAGACCAATTTAAAGGCAGACTTGATGTTTTCTATGCTTAAGTCGTCAAGAATGAACATCGGTCTGTAAATGAAACGCAACACTTCAGAAAAATCCGTAACTTTAATCGAGCGCGGATGCGATTGCAATTCCGCAATGCCTCTTGCAAGGGATTCAATGTCCCAGTTTCTAAGAACATCCAAAATCTTATAAACAAACGGAGACGCCCTTTTTAACTGATGATTTCTTTTTTTGTTTGTTTTTGGAAACAGATTTCTGGTTCCGTTTACCAGCCTTTCGATTTTTCCGTAGTATTCGTTCATGCGAAGAACAACAAAGCGCGGGTTAACATAATCGACAGGTTCCTTAAAGAACGAAAAAATCGATGTTAAAACCTGCATGGAACTTTTAATTTCGAACATTGCCTGCCCGGAAAACTGATCGATTTTAACCCTCTCCGAATATGACAATCTTGCGGGAATGGCAGGATCGTCTCCGGGGTATGGTCCCGAGCGTTTCGCCTTTGCTTTGGTTGTGCCTGATGAACCCGAGTCGCTGTCATCGGCAGCCATGTCAACCCTGCGGATACGTTTGGCGCCGCCGCCTACTGTCGGGCTTCTTTTGGATTTTTCTTCTACAACGTCACGTTCTGTGCCCACTTGTCCGCCAAGAAGCGCCATCATCCTTTTTGCTTCCGAGTCATCAGAGACGCCTAATTTTTCCCGGACACGGCTAAGTTCGCCGGGCGCATAAATCGCATTATTCTTCTTTGCCATACTCACACTCGTAAATAAAGATTTTCTCCCATACCAAAAAGGTTTTTTATCTGAATCTTCTCACCGTCGGAATTTAAAAGCACTCCATTATAATACCCTAACGGAGCGTTAAAATCAGCTCTTGTAAAGACAAGTTTTGCGCGGCTGTTGCTAAAGTCCTTTGGGGTAAAGGTCAAATCGACCATCCCCTCGACATCCTGAATAACCCATGTGTCATCAGGTCCGTTGGGCATCGTGATCAATACAGGAGGAAGCGGCGTCAGTTTGCCGTTATGCCACAATGCATTCTCGTTGTTTTTGTTGGATTCCCTTGTTTGATTTTCGGCAATATGAAAACCAAAGCGCCGGTTCTCTTCGTCAAAACCTATCGCGCTGCAAATCTTTGTTTGCATTCTATACGGAAAATACCCTTTATAATCGCAAAAAAACCCCGAGCATGTGTCTTGCATTAAGGCGATATGAAGCCCCCCAAAGACCATATCTCCTCTGACCGGGGCAAGTGTCTTGTATGCATACATCGAGCGTCTTTGTGTGATGGCAAGCGAAACAGCCATAGGGGTAACATCCTGACTGTTCAGATTATACGCAAGATGCGCGGTAAAAGACGGTCTTTTGCGGGTAGCTTCTATATTAATATCGAGCCTTATCGTGTCGGCATCCAGCCAGTTATGAATACGAAAAAAAAAGTGCGACGAATGACTGTCCACAGACGCATTCGCCAGACTGACGGGAAGCTGCCACCCCGATAAAGGCACGATTTTCCTAAAAATGAATTTTTTTTCGTTTTTTTTGTCAAAAAGAATTACCTGAGCCATACGGTATAATTTTACATTGCAAAAAAGCGCTTCCAGCGAGTATTCCTCCGTATGGGCGCTGTACGATTGCCATTCTTTTATTCGGGTGTCTCTTGCCCATTTCGGCATATAATATCCGTAAGGGTTTCGTATTTCCTGCAAATCGACCCTGTCAAAAGCCTTGTTCCACGTTCCTATAACAGGAATCCCGTCTTCTATGGGCGAGGCTATTGGAGGCAGAATCTCTCTTGTATACATCTACTTGAATTTTAGCATAATTCCGCGTTATTATCTATTTAAAAGGGGCAAAATATGCTATGTGACCCGGCAAATCCAAAAGGTTCAGGCATTGTCGATGTTTGGCATGAATCAATTCCGATACGTTTTGGCGCTATTGATAAATCTGACAGGTTAACCTTAAATTCGATATTCGATTATTTTCAGGAAGCGGCGATTAGTCATGCCGAAAATCTTGGTGTTGGACGCGAAGAAATGGCGCGCACGGGGCAACTTTGGATTCTTTCGCGGATGTCCGTGCTTGTCAGCAAGAGACCCAAATATTGCGAAAAAATCTCGGTCAGAAGCTGGCCAAGGGGATGGGAAAAACTGTTTGCCATCCGTGATTACGAGATAAAAGATTCAAAAGAGACGGCAGTTGTTTCGGCACGAAGCGCATGGCTCATTGTAGATATCGAAAAACGCCGCCCGCTTCGCCCTCAATCTGTGATGGACAATATGCCTTTGAACGAAGGGCTCGACGCTCTTTCCCGGGAAGCCAACGGAGCCGCAGGGCTTTCGGAACGCGAAAATCTCCAGAAAACAGGCGAAAGAAAGGCGCTTTATTCCGATCTTGATTTTAACGGGCATGTTAACAACGTTAAATATATTGAATGGATAGAAGATTCTCTGGATCACGCTCTTCTGGAAAAATCGGGGAAAATGCGTTTTGACATCAATTACCTGAACGAAATCATGGTCGGCGAAACTGTCGAGCTTTTTTCTGTGCCGATTTACAAGGAAGAAGGTCCCGAAAACGCAAGCGCCGATTATGCCTTTGCTTTTGAAGGCCGCAAGAAAGAAAACGGTCAGGCAGCCTTCCGCGCCGAAATGCGCATGTGGGCTTAATTCGGCACTTCGATTACACTCGCCGCGCTTCCGTCTCTTGCGTAAATCCTGCTGGGATTATTCGGGTCGACATAACGCTGACCCCGATGAAAGAACACATATTGATAATTGCCGGGCGGCAATGGAATCATGATAGAATAAACCCCTGCAGGTCCTTCCCTCATTTCATACATAAAAGGATCCCATCTGTTAAAATTCCCGCCAACTGTTACTAATTCCCCGGGCGCAGCCCTGTATGTAAATGTTAAACCCTCAGGCATTGTGCTTAAAGGATTCGGTCTTAATGGTCTTGGCGGCAGGTGCAAAACCGACAAGGAAAGCCCGGAAACAGGGTCTCTTCGCGTCATTTCGTTGCTTGGGTCAACCGTCCACAAGCCGTTAATAACAATCCTGTACTCAAGCTCCCTTAAATGGGGCGGAACCTCGTGAACATAAAACTGAATACCCGAATCGATATAGGGATCGGGTGCTTTTTGCCCCGGAGGAATAGGGGCGTTCAACGGATCCTGAGTAATTGCAAGCTGCCTGAACCAGTAAACGTTTCTAAAATCTTCATGAGCAAAGGATATCCCCACTCTCCGCAGGCTTGAATTTGCCGTAAAAATCACAAAATTACCCTGAATCACAGGCGCAGAAGGACCTGTAAGCGTTAACAATTGGTTGATAATTTCGTAATTTTCCCAATCTGACGCCTGTACCGTCATTGGGCCAAACGAGGCAATTAACAATAAAACAGCAACAATACTAATCGTTTTCATACATTCTTTACAATTATCGGTCGATATATAATTATCTTAATATGCCATCATTAAGTGATCTTGGCCAGTTTAAAACCTCATTCAATAATATCGCAAACGAGAAGGCCGATATTGAGTCTCTCCTCTTGCCCTTTGACGATCTTCCGCTTCCCACGAATGAAGCGCCTCCTTTTGACTATACCAAACAGAGCGATTCCGCTCCTTCTTCTGCGTCGGCTTCAGGCGGCGGCGCAGCAAGCGATGGGGCGGACGATTTTGATTTTAACTCTCTTATAAATGACGTAACCGACCACCCTGCTCCGCCACCTATGGATGATGTGCCCACAGGCGGAGCCCATTCCGCTCTGGATGATTTTCTCAGCGGCTTGAACGCTCCCGACGAACCGGAACCTGCCGCGCAGGAAGATGCAAGTGATTTCCTTTCAGACCTTTTGGGCGGACAGACCGATGTTCCGGCTGATACACCCGCGGAACCGGAAATTCCGGAAATCCCCGATACGCCCGCAGAACCTGAACCTGCCGTTGATGATTTTTCTACTCCCGATGATCTCTTGTCCGGTTTTTCCGACGAGATGGAAAGCTCTCCTGCCGATTTTGACACAGACGATCTGCCGCTTAACGATGATGATGATGAACCCGAAAGCATCGACATGGGCGGTGAAGATGCGGAAGGCATTGATATGGGCGGAGAAAGTTTCGAAGATTTTGATACGCCTTCTTCTTCGCCAGCCCCGGAAGAAAGTCTGCCTGACAATTTCGACATGCCGGATTTTGACACGGGAGCAGACGAAGCAGGCGATTTAAGCCTTCCAGATGCGGCAGACGATTTGGGTCTACCCGATTTTCCCGAAGAAACAGCGGCAGATACCGAAACAACATTGCCGGAAGAAAGTCTGCCTGACGATTTTGACATGCCGGATTTTGACACGGGAGCAGGCGATTCGGCGCTTCCCGATGTGACAGACGATTTGGGTCTTCCAGATTTTCCCGAAGAAACAGCGGCAGATGACTTGGCTCTTCCCGATTTTCCCGAAGAGGCTACTGCAGCCGACGATTTTTCTCTGCCTGACAATGACAGTATCGATATGGGCGGCGAAGACCAGGTTGGCGGTTTTGGAGACGGCAATATCGACATGGGCGGCGAGTCGATGGAAATTGAAGATGAATTTTCCATGGACGGAGTTTTGCCCGACACTAATTTTGACCTTCCCATAGACACGCCGCAAGATGCGTCGCAAGATGCGCTGCCTGATATGTCGCTTGACGCGTTTCCAGAAGCGCCGCCAAGTGCCGCACCCGCACCTCCGCCTGCAGCCGAAGAAACGACTCTGGATCTTGGCGATTTGGGCGGCGACTTTGCGTCTTCTTCGATCGATTTGGACAGCGCATTGGAAGAACTTGGCGATATGGGAGACCACGGCGGTTCAAGTTTTGCAGGCGGTGATTTCGGCGGCGATGATTTCGTCATTCCCGGAATCGACGAAATGTTCAACAAGCAAAAAGCTCCTTCGTTTGCGGCAGCCCCTGCGCCAAAGAAGGGATTGTTCGGCAAAAAGAAACAAAAAGACCTTGAAACGCCGGTTGCCGAAGATGACGTGGAAGAGATTTCGCTGTCTCAGGATGAAGTGGACAATTTGTTAAAAACGCTCTCATCCTATCCGCTCAATTTGAGAATTGCATGTGAAGAACTGATTGCAGAGCAGGTTATACTGCCCGCGCAATTGTCAAAACTTATCCGATTGCTTGTTTACGGGGCTCATGTAAAAGAAACGGCGGCTCATGTTGAATCCATTACAGGAAAGCAAATCGTCATTCCCAAAAGCTTCGAAAAAAGCACAGGCGCGGCATTCGAAGACGAACAGTCAAGTTTTGGCTATATTTTCATTCACAACTTCCTTCCCGTTTTAAGGTTGTTTGCAATCATTGCCGCCCTTGTAGCTTCGGTCGCATACCTTGGCTACAATTTGATCTACATTCCTGTCACAGCCGAATCGTTGTTCAAACGCGGCTATGAACTGATACCCAAAGAAGAAAATCAACGCGCAAACGACCTTTTCCAACAGGCGTTTACAAGAGCGCGGCAAAATAATTTTACAAAGGCAATCACCGCGTCTCAGCAGAAAAAATGGTTTTACGCATACGCGGAAGCATTCAGGGATATATTCAGATATACGCATGCGGCAGGAAAGTACGACGAGCTTTTAAGATTTTTCCCGAGAGACAAAAAAGGCGTATTGGATTATGCCTACTTAAACACGAAATACATACGCGATTTTGCCAAGGCAAACGAACTGCTTCAGCGCGAACTTTTGGATTGGACACCCGATGACATTGACGGACTTCTTGCGGCAGGTGACAACTACCTTGAATGGGGAGACGCAACGCCTTTTAACGATCCTGCAAGAGCGGATCGATACGAAGGCGCGCGGTTCTCCTATGCAAGAGTACTGGAACTGTACGGCTGGCAGCCGCCTTATGTAGAAAGAATGATGCGCTACTTTATCCGCGTAGACGACCTTTACAGGGTTTTGGAGCTGCGGCTGTGGTTCGAGGCATCTCCGGAACGCCGTCCGTTATCGGCGGTATCTCTTGCAGAGCTGGGCGGATATTTATTGGACAAACAGCTTGAGAAGCCGACCGGCGTGCCGAATGCGTATGTGGAAGAAATTGAAAGCGTAAGGGATATGCTCTTAAAAGCGGTAAGACTGGAAAGGGATTTGCCCGAGCCGCATTATCATCTTGCGCGCTATTATCACAATCTTGGCAATGTGCGCGATGAAAAACTTACGCTGGAAAATGCAATTCGCGCGTTCGATTTGACAAGAGAACCCGATTCTATCCGCAGAAGAAATTACCGCGTAGATGCGCATTATCGTTATGCAAACTGGCTTATCAACAACCGCGAATTTTTCCCTGCGTACGAACAGGTTGTGCGCGGCATTGAACTTTTTAACGATTTCAGGGATAGGGGAATAATGATGCCTTCGGCTCGCCCGCTTGGCCAACTGTACGGATTGCGCGGCGACCTTGAATACTTTGTAAGGGACGGCAACATGCAGGCAGCCATCGATAACTACAGATTGGCAGAAGCGAACAACTTCTCTCCGCCTGAACTTAAATACCGCATGGGCGCCGCTTATTATCAATTGCAGGATTGGAGAAATTCTCTTGACTATCTGTTCAGGGCTTCCGCCGAGCTGCCGCTCAACAGGCGTCTCCTTTATGCTCTTGGAAACGCGGCTTATCAGCGCGGCGATCATTTTGCGGCGCAGGGGTATTATGACCGTCTGCTCGACATTTTGGAAAACCAGCGCGTAAGGCTGCCCGTACTGCTGCCAAACGAGAACCCTCAATTTGTGGAAACGGGCGAACGCCTGATGATGGCGCGAAACAATGCAGGCGTTGTATATGAAGCTCTCGCAGACCAAACAGGAAACCGCGACTACCGCGCAAGGGCGATGGTCATGTACGCCGAGTCTGCACGAGCATGGGATGCAATCACGCGTAACCCGGTTGCAACAGATCCGGTCACAAGAGAGCCGAACCCCGGCTTTATGTCGAGGATGCGTCTTATAGAAAGCCCTGGTGCGCCGAGTATCAACTTTGGCTATTTAAACGCCAACAACGCCCTGCGCCCCAACAGCAATTACAGTCCTCAGATTTTTGTCAGAATCGACAGGGATGTGCTGGAACCGTCAAAATGGGAAGAGCTTGTAACTCAATAAAATGTCTAAATATAACGCTTGACCGATTCGCAGATTTCATGTTAAAATGGCTCTTGCCAGTTTGGTAAACATCTAAATCATTTCTTTTGGATAAAGCTATGCAGTATTTTGATACTCACGCCCATTTGGGGCTTATTGTTGATGACCCCATTGAGCAGCTCATTGTGATACAGGAAGCCCGTCAGGCGTCCGTCAATCGAATTGTCTCGATTTGCAACAGTCTTCATGACTTTGGGCAGGTCTATGAAAATTTAAAATCCGCAGTAAATGTTTACCACGCTGTAGGAGTAAG
>WQSP01000031.1 GCA_009787795.1 Treponema sp. | reverse complement strand
GCGATTTTGGTTCAGACGACAAAGAATTACAAATCGAATATCTATATAGAAAAAAACTCGGATCGAATTAACGCCAAATCCATCATGGGTATTATCACCCTGGGCGCGGCGTACGGAACAGAATTAAAAATTATTGCCGAAGGAGAAGACGAAGAAGCCGCTGTAGAAGCTCTTGTAAAACTCTTTGAATCGAAGTTTGAAGAAGAGTGATATAAATGAGCATGAAGGGATTTAAAAAAAACCTTTTTAACGCAGGACGATCAGATTATTTTACCCTAAACGTTCGCATCCTTATTGCAATTTATGCGTTTCTCTGCGTTCTTACATTTCTTTTTTCGCGTAATTTTTTTATCGACACGCTTCAAAACGGCGAAGTGCCGGGGCGGCTGCATCTAATCGTGTTTTTTACGATTCCCGCAGTTTTAATGATTGTTCTTGGTTTTTCCGTTTTTCAGCTTTTCATCGATTTTTTAAAAAGCCGTCCCGGAAGCAAGTTCAACGTAAGGCTTCTTGCGTATTTCCTGATTATCGTTATTTTTTCGGTTGCGCCCATTACATTGATGACAAGCACCGCGCTGAATCAGATTGTCCGGTTCTGGCACAGCATTGACACGCCCTCAGCGGTCAGGTCCGCAAACAGTTTTGTCGCGGATAATTTTTCGCTTCACATGGAACGCTTTGAAAACATAATAAGGCAAAACGATCTTTCCAACAAAAGCATAGGTTCCATTCAGGTTTTCCGCCAAACAGACGGCGAATGGGCGCAATTTTCGTTTAACGGAAACGAAAATTTCAAACTGCGCGTTCCTCCTTCTTTGGAAAACGGCTTCCCTGTAAGGGAGCTTCCAAGAGACAATGAGACAATTCGTTATGTGCAAAGAATGCCGCAAAACAATATCAGGGTAATAAGTTACAATCTTGGCGGCGATTTTGACAGGGGCAGGGCGGCTCTGGAAAATCAGGCTGGCCGGTTCGAAACCATAAATGAACTTAGAAAAAACCTGTTGCCGCTTTTGGTTTATTATTACGTTATGTTTTTTCTGCCTACCATGCTGATGACTGCCCTTATAGCAATTTCATTCACGCGGCGAATTGCCCGCCCGATTGTCGATTTGACCTCGGCGACGCAAAAAGTTGCAGAAGGGGATTTTTCCATTCAGATACTCACGCGCAGAAGCGACGAGTTCGGCATCTTAATACGTTCGTTTAACTCGATGGTGCAGGATTTGGAAAAATCCCGCGAAGCGCTTTTAAGAAGCGAAAAAATTTCGATATGGCAGAACATGGCGCAGCAGCTTGCCCACGAAATAAAAAATCCGCTTACGCCGATAAAGCTTTCCGCAGAACGCGTGTTAAGAAGATGGCAAAGCGAACCGGAAAAAATAGGCGAAATCGTTGAAAGCTCCATGATGGCGATCATTCAGGAAACTGAAGGACTCTCCGCCCTGCTTAATGAATTCAGAACGCTGTCAAAGCCGATGGAACCGACAAATTCAATCACAAGCATGAAAGATGCCGCAGAAGAAATGATTAACGCATACTCGTCATCTTATCCCAAGGTACAATTTAATATCGGGCATGTTCAAAACGGCATCAATATAAAAATTGACAAGCACAGGCTTTCGCAAATTATTACAAATCTATTAATAAACGCAATAGACGCAATGGACGGCGCAGGTTTGATAGAAATGCGCACGGATATTGTTAAAAAACGCGAAGTGTGCTATTGTAGAATCAGCGTTAAGGATTCAGGCAAGGGAATCAACCCTGAAGAAGGTCAGCAAATATTCACTCCTTATTTTACAACCAAAGAATCGGGCACAGGTCTTGGTCTTCCCATTATTGAACGGATTGTAACAGATCACGGCGGCGCAATTTGGTTTGATTCGGCGGTTGGCGCGGGAACAACATTCTACATCGACTTGCCGGTAGAAAAAAACATGGAAGAAAGTAATGCATAAAATACTGATAATTGACGATGAGCCGGGAATCAGAAAAACTCTCGCGTCAATATTGGAAGATGAAAAATACAAAGTCTTTACCGCCGAAGACGCTCTTATAGGAATCGAAACCATAAAGCAAAAACCTGTCGACTTGATTTTTTTGGACGTGCTCCTTCCCAAACTCGGCGGCATTGAAGCGCTCGACAGAATTCGCAAGGAATGGCCATTAATTGAAATCATCATGATTTCGGGTCACGCAAATATCGATATGGCGGTGCGGGCTGTAAAACTTGGCGCATTCGACTTTTTGGAAAAACCGTTGTCTCTGGATAAAGTTTTGACAGTCTGCAGAAACGCTCTTGCGATAAAAAAACTGCGCGAAGAAAACAAAACCCTAAAAAAAATCAGCAGCTTCGCCTGCGAAGACATTATCGGCACAAGCCCCGCCGTTTCAAATATACGCGAAACGGTAAAGCAGGCGGCGGAAAGCGATGCGCGAATTCTAATCACGGGCGAAAACGGCGCAGGCAAGGAAGTAATCGCAAGAGCCGTTCACCTTTGCTCTTCGCGCGCGGACAATCCTTTCATCGATGTTAATTGCGCGGCAATCCCCGAAAACCTGATAGAAAGCGAATTATTCGGCCACGAAAAAGGCGCGTTCACGGACGCTGTATCCGCGCGCAAAGGACGCTTTGAACTTGCGCACGGCGGAACCCTCTTTCTGGATGAAATCGGCGACATGAGTTTGTCGGCGCAAGCCAAAGTGCTTCGAGTTATTCAGGAACAAAAAATCGAGCGCGTCGGCGGCGAAAAAACAATAGAAACCGATGTGCGCATAATAGCGGCGACAAATCAGGATTTGGAAAAATCATGCGAAGAGGGACGGTTCCGTCAGGACCTTTTTTTCAGGTTAAATGTAATTCCAATAAACGTTCCGCCTTTGCGCGAACGCCCGGAAGATATTCCGCTTCTGCTCTGCCACTTCCTCAAAATAATGAATAAGAAAATAACGCTTGAAGCGGATTCCGTCGAAGTATTGACGGATCATGACTGGCCCGGAAACGTGCGCGAATTGAAAAATCTTGCGGAAAGAATCGCGGTAATGCATCAGGGGGATGCCATTTCGGGCGAAGAACTTGAAAAACTGCTTAATAAAAAGACCAAAAAACAAAACAGCGGACAATTCGGCTCCTCTTCCCTGCCTCAGGGCATTTTGGAGAATAATTACAATGAGGCAAAAGATCGCTTCGAAAAACATTATTTGGAGTTCCAACTTTCAAAGAATAGTGGTATAATATCCAAGACAGCGGAGGCAATCGGAATCTATCCGAGCAACCTTCATGCCAAACTGAGAAAATTCAATATATCAATGGGAAATAAGGAATAATTATGAAAGAGTTGACAGACAGACAAAAGCAAGTCCTCTCCTTTATAGCAGACTACATTAAAAAGAATTCATACCCGCCTACAATAAGAGAGGTGGCGGATCATTATGAAATTTCCGTAAAGGGCGCGCACGATCACATTACCGCCCTCAAGAAAAAAGGCCATTTGAAATATGCCGAAAAACGTCCGCGCACAATGGGGCTTACCCACAAAAGACCGGAAGACATGGACATGATGGAAATCCCTGTTCTTGGAACTGTCGCTGCGGGCGTTCCACTTCTTGCCGAAGAAAATTTTGACGGCAACATTTTAATGCATCGTTCCCTGTTCAGGAAAAACAAAAAATATTTTGCGTTAAAGGTAAAAGGCGATTCGATGTCAGGCGCAGGCATTCTTGAAGGCGACACCGCAGTAATCGAAAAGCAAAACACGGTAAAAAACGGCGAGATTGCAGTTGCCGTAATTGACGAAGCTGTAACATTAAAACGCTTTTACAAGGAAAGCTCGAGGATTCGTTTGCAGGCGGAAAATCCCGCCTATAAGCCGATTTACAGTCAGGATGTAAAAATTCTGGGCAGACTGTTTACAATTATTCGCTCCTATTGATTTATGGCATCCGGTTCAAAAAACGCGCACATCTTTCTTGGTCCCGAGCTTGGAAAAAAACAGGATGCCATTGATGCCGTAAGAAAAAAATTCCAGGGCGCAGAAGAAACTGTTTTTTACGCAGGGGAAACAGGCGCGGGCGAAATTGCCGATGCGATTCAAAATCACAGTTTGTTTGCGCAGGCGCGTATTATAATCATAAAAAACGCAGAGCTAATCAAAAAAAAGGACGAGCTTGAACTGCTTTCGTCATGCATCAACAAAATGGAAAGTGACACGTCCGCTATCCTTCTCTCGGACGAATTAAAACTTGCATCGGGTTTTGATTTGCCAAAAGCAAACAGTCAAATTTTTTACGAAATGTTTGAAAGGGAAAAAAACGAATGGGTGCGGCAATTTTTCAAACGCGAAGGTTATGATATCGGCAAAGACTGCGTCGATACGATTTTGGAGCTTGTAGAAAACAACACTGACGCGCTAAAAAGGGAATGCACGCGTCTTATGTATTTTCTGCCGAAAACTCAACCTGTCACCGCAGAAGAAATTGACAAGTGGCTTTCCCACAACAGGGAAGAATCCGCCTTTACGCTTTTTTCCCGTATCGCGTCAGGCGATCTTTCTAAAGCTCTTGAATCGATGGCAATCATGCTTGCCGCAAAACAAAGCGCGCAAAGCGTCCTTGCAGGTCTTGCATGGTGTTTCAGAAAACTCGACGATTACCTTAATTTAAAGGAAACCGGAGACATAAGCAATAATTTTGAATTGAAAAAAATAGGGTTGTCTTCTCCAAAGGCAAGAGATGATTATACAGCCGCGTCAAAACGCTACGACATGGAAGCTGCGGAAAAATGTCTTGCGCTGACTGCCGAATACGATTTGCTTTTGCGATCCCCTGTCGCAACTATGGAAAATATTTTAATGGACAGATACATTCTGGCATTACTCACAGCGGGAAAAAAATTATAGTTGTTCCAGATAGCTTTCGATAACTTTTACCGCATCGTCAAAATCGCTGTGAAGCAGGAAACCCGAAATCGCGCTTAAAATTTCTTCGGTTTCAGGCGGCCACGCCATTTCCTTAAGTTCCGCAATCAGATCTTTTGTCGCTTTCTTGTTGTATACAGTGCACGCCGCGCGTATTTCCGCCAATTTTTCTTTTAATATTTCATTATCGCCTTCAATTTCCACAGCCGCGCGCTGAATTTCTTCTTTTGCTTCGAATTTATAAATAATCGAATAGAGCGCTTCCAAAAATCCGGGAACTCTTGCCATTATGTTTTTTATGTCTTTTTCCCGTCCCAATCTTTCAAGGTCGGAAGCGTCTTCCGATAACGGGTCTTCTCCGACATTTGCAAGCGCGCTTTTCATCGCGTGTACATTGATGATAAACATCGGCAAATCGTCATTTCTTCTGCACTTGTTAATGTATATCGCTTCCAGCACTGCCGCCGCTTTTTTTGCGTCGCGGATAAAAAATTCGGCAAGCTGCGGCGCTATGGATGAAACATGCGTTCCGTTCACCAATTGTTCTTTTTGCTTGCGCGCGGCTTCCACAACTTCCAGCGGATACTTGTCGCGCACAAGCCTGTTCAGCGACTGGTTTAACTGGCGCACATCGATAGGTTTGGAAATAAAATCGTCAAAACCGCTTTGCAAAAACATTTCGGCTTGCCCGGTAAGAGCGTTTGCCGTGAGCGCAACGACAGGTTTTAAATAGCCAATGCTTCTTATCAATTTTGTCGCGTCGATTCCGTCCATTCCGGGCATCATGTGATCCATGAAGATAACATCATAAACGGCGCCTTCCTTGATTTTTTCCACAGCTTCAAAACCGCTTAATGCGGTTTCCAGCGACAATCCGTAAGGAGCCAAAAGACCTTTTGCCACATACAGATTTGTTTCAACGTCGTCAACGATTAAAACGCGGCCGTACGGCATGTATTCGCGGTTCAACTGCACATTTTTTATCTTTAACGCGCTTGCGATATTAAGCTGCATTAAATTTTCGGCTATATTTTTACCGATGGGATCGGGATCGGTGCATTTTTGCGGCAGGTAAACCTTAAATGTAGAACCCATGCCCGGGGTGCTTTCGATATTCATCGAAGCGTTCATCTTTTTTAAAAGATTTCGCGTAATGTTCATGCCCAAACCGGTGCCTTCGGTCTTGCGGTTTGCTTCCATATTAAAGCGCGAATATTCGCTTCCCAATTTTTGCACCTGCTCCGATGTCATGCCCTGCCCTGTATCGCTGATCTGAAAAATTATTATAACATCGGCTTCTTCCGACTTTACATGATTACAGGATACGGAAAATGTTATCATTCCTTCCTGCGTATACTTAAACGCATTGGAAAGAATATTGTTTAAAATTTGCTTTATGCGAAGTTCGTCGCCGATGTACATTAAGGGAATTGTTTCGTCTATTTCCAATTTAAACTCGATGGGCTTGCTTTCGTAGCGCATCATGTTCAATTGAACGGTATCGTGTATAAGGCTTGCAATGTCATATTGCATCTGAATAATTTCGAGTTTGCCCGATTCAATCTTGGACAAATCAAGAATGTCATTTATAATCCCCAATAATAAATCGGCGGAATTATAAATTCTTTCCAAAGCGTCTTTTGTGGATTGTGCGAGCGTGTCATCCTGAAGTTGAATTTCCGTGATGCCCAAAATCGCATTCATCGGCGTGCGTATTTCGTGGCTCATCTTTGCAAGAAAGTCGCTCTTTGCCTTGCTGCTTTCTTCCGCTATTTCCGCCTTGCGCATTTCCGTCATCACGGCTTTTTGTTCGCGCAGATCCCTTATATACTCGGTAACAGTCCAGTCGCCTTTGTGTTTTACGCGGATACAGGTAATTTCTGCGGGGATTTGTTCGCCGCCCAAAGTTTGATGCATCCATTCAAATTTGCTGTATCCTTCTTCCAGCGCTTTTCCCACAAGAGCGACGCCTTTTTCATTCGAAGGAATCCCGTCAGGCTGATATTCGGGCGAAAGCAGTTTGAATTTTTCTATGAATTCCTCTTTGTTTGAAACCCCGAACATTTTTACAGCTTCCTGATTGCAATCAATCAGATCAAGATTTTTATCCCAAAAAAAAGTGCAAAACGGAGCCGCGTCAATCATTATTTGGGCGCGTTCTTCCGCTTCACGTTTTTCAATTTCACTTTTTTGTTCTAAACTCATTTACAAACCCGGCCTTAGCCTTACCTGTTTAAATTGTTCTCTTGCCTCATAAAAAACATTGGCAATTAAAGGATCGTAATGCGTTCCCGAACTTTGCATGATAATTTCAACCGCTTCATCGGCAGGAATCGCCTTTTTATACGGACGCTCGGAAACAAGAGCGTCATACACGTCAACAATTGCCATAATACGCCCCTGAAGCGGTATCTCTGTTCCCTTTAACCTGTGCGGATAACCCTTGCCGTCCCAGCGTTCGTGGTGGCAGCCCGCGAACAGCCTTGCGTTACGCAAAAACTCGCCTTCGCCCGTTCTTGCGATTATTTCGTCGATAATTCTTTCGCCTTCCTGCGCATGGGTTTTCATTATTTCGTACTCTTCATCCGTAAGCTTGCCGGGCTTGTTTATTATAATATCCGTTACTGACACTTTCCCAAGATCATGCATACGCGCGGACGAAATGATTTTATCGGTATCCCAGCTTTCAATTTCGTCCAGATAAACGCCGTTCTTTTTCATTCCGTCAATCAGGATTTTAATATATGCCGATGTGCGCTCGATATGACCGCTCGTTCCCGTATCGCGGTTTTCCACAACATTTGCAAGAACCGATACGATGCTGTTTTGGAGTCTGTTAAACTGCATCGTTCTTTCCCGGATTATTTCGTCGATATCAAGGTGGTTTTTTATTCGATTTAAAAGAACAGGCGCGGAAAACGGCTTTGTAACAAAATCGACAGCGCCAATCTGAAAACCGCGCGCTTCAACTTCCGAATCGTTGCGGCCTGTCAGAAACATAACAGGAATATTTGCCAATGAATTCATGCTCTTTAGTTTGGTCAATGCGGCAAATCCGTCCATTTCCGGCATTTCTATATCCAATAAAATCAAATCCGGAATTACCTTATCCAGGAGAGTGAACATTTTTGCCGCGGAAGGCATGGTCATTACGCGGTATTGGTTTTCCAACGCCGCCTCTGCCATGGAAAGATTTGTATCACTGTCATCAACAACAAAAACTGTCTTCATACGAGCCCTTTATATTAATTTTACCATAAAAGCTCATGTTTTGCCATATTTTAACAAATTAAAAGAAGTCCCCCCGGCGGAGACATTTGCCGGGAGGACAATATATTTACTTAACCGGCAACGCCGGGTTAAGCCACCTTAAAACGCGACACTTCTTTCATTAAAGCGTCGATGCCGTCGCGGTTCAAACCGGAAATCGTTTTGACATGATTTACCGCATCGTTAATTTGGTCCGCTCCTGTCGCCATTTCTTTCATGCCGGAAGTAATCTCCTGCGTCACTTTCTCAAGATTGTCGCTTTCCTTAATTACTTCCTTTGCGCCTTCAAACATTTCGTGCGAGCCAGATTTAACATCGCGTGTAATATCATTCACCTGGCTGATTCCGCTGAGTACCTGCTTGCTTCCTTCGCCCTGCTCTTCCATCGCGCTTCTGATAATATCTTCCTGTTCTGCGACAATTTTTACGCCGTTGTCGATAGCCTCGAATCTGTTCAATACGTTTTCCGTTGCATTCGTAATATTGTCTATTGATTCTTTTATCTTTTTAAGCACAACGCCGATAGTTTTGGATTGTTCGCTCGCCGATTCTGCAAGTTTTCTGATTTCGTCGGAAACAACCGCGAAGCCCCTGCCCGCATCTCCAGCATGAGCCGCTTCTATCGCGGCATTCATCGAAAGCAGATTTGTCTGGCTTGCGATATTTTCCATAACAGAATTTATTTCCAAAAGCCCTTCCGATTCCCGCGCAATTTCTTTTATGTCGGAGGCAACGTCCTGAAGACCCGTTTTCCCCACTTCGGACGCTTCTCTTAATACTTTTACGTTTTTACCGTTTTTGATAAGCGTATCTGTGACAGATTGAATATTCGCGACCATTTGTTCGATGGCGGATGACGCCTGCGACACATGAAGACTCTGCTCTTCTACATGATCGTTAAGCTTGTGGATATTGACTGTTACCGATTCCATCGTTGCGTGCGTTTGGCTTACGCTTGCGCTTTGATTGATTACGCGCCCTTTAATGCTTTGAATATTCGACGTTATCTGATTTACTGCCGCAGCCGTTTGATTCATGTTGCTTGAAAGATCCTGAGCGGTATCGGATAATCTGTGCGCTTCTTCCTTTATGCTGACGACAAGATTTTGAATCTTTTCAAGAGTATTGTTAAAGTATCGCGAAAGAATTCCAACTTCGTCATTAGAATTGTTTTCGATTCTTCTTGTCAAATCGCCTTCGCCTTCGGAAATATCCTTAAGTGTGCGCGTTACGTCAATTATCGGTTTTACAACGCGGTTTGCCGTAAAGAATGTAACAATCGAAACAATTCCAAGTATAACAGCCGCAAAAATCAATACAAAAACAATCATCGCCTGAATAGGTCTTTCAATCTCGTTCATTGGAATACCCAAAAGAAGATTCCACGGCGTATCGATACCGTCAACTGTTATCGGCTGAAAAATCAAATGCATGTTTGAATTATAATGCGATGCGTATCTGTCAATTACTACAGACTTTCCGTTTTCTCCGCCGTTTTTAATCGCGGAAACAACGCGACCATGCTGTTCTCCCAAAAGCTCAATTTCATCCGCATTTACGCTGATATTGTCCTTAATTCGATTCTTATCGTAATGAGCGAGTATAACGCCGTCATGCGCATAAACCGCCGCGACTCCGTGTCCGTCATAAACCTGTTTTACCAATACGTCAACTATTTCCTGAATGTCGCTTATATAGTTGATTCCAACAAGACCAACAGGATTGCCGCTTTGATTTTTTACGGGAAACATTACGGATATTACAGCCGCATCATTGTAACCGTAAATATCTCTCCATACGGGTGAAGCGATTTCGGGTCTTGTTGTCATGTTAGCCAAAAAATTCTCCCAGCCTTCATAACCGTCTTCCAACAATTCAACATCTCCAGTTCTTCTGCGCGAATAATAAGTTTGATATTGACCCAACTCTGCATCGCGGCTGTCGATTGTATTTGGAAGCCATGCTGTCCAAATACCCATAACAAGCGGATTCTGCTGTATTGTTCCGCGCAAAAAATCATCAAAACTGCCGCGGCGCGTATTCTCCGACATATTTTGATAATCGCCGAATAACTGCGAAAGAATTTTACCGTACATTGTAAACAATTCCATTCGCCTTGCTATCTCAATTGAATTTAATTCCGCCATTTCCGCGGCCAATTCAAATGTCGTCGACGTCTGCAAAGAACTTGATCGCGAAAGCGTAACAACCGACAAAATCGAAATAGCAACCAAAACCATTACAATAATGATCGATGTCAACTTAATTTTTAAACTCATTGGTCTCCTCCTGTAAAAACCGCATTAACATCAAAATAAGAAAAAATCAAAGGAGGAGGCAAGGCAAATTTTCACCTAACGGTAGGATATTTTTAATTTTTTGGAATTAAATACAAGGGAGATTAATATAATTACTGTATTACCGTTAATGCCAAAAGGCATGGGCGGAAGCCCTGTCTTTTAGAACAAGAGTAATAAAGTGATTATTTTAATAATTTAAATATACTTATAATAAAGCACAGCTCTCGAGCATGCCGTTGTTAAAAAATAAAATCTGCAGCCAGTGGTAAACTACAGATTTTATAAATATTTTTTACTTTATAGAATCTGTTTACAATCTTACCGCATTAGCACTTAGAATTTCACCAACATTTTGCAACGAAGTTCTTACGAGATCCCTTGCTTTGCTTTCAGCTTCAGAAACCGAAGAAGCTGTGACTCTAACGCTCGCTTCTTGTCTTTGAGGGCGTGTGATCCATTCACCATTGCGTTCTCTAACACCTCGTTTATTATCCTCACCTGTACAGGAGAGGATCAAAAAGCCAATTATAGGCATTTTGAAAAAAATGAATTTAAGCCTACTAAACCAAAACATTTAATAAGCCTATACCTTTATAGTATACAGGCGCAGGCTGTTTGTTAATACATTTTAGGATTGGTTTAATAAAATAAAATAAGGACAGGTGTTTTTAGATGCAAGAACAGGAATTAAAGGAAAAAGTAGGCAAAAATATCAAATTTTATCGCTTTCGCAGGCAATTATCTCAAGCAGATTTGGCTGAAAAAGCTCAAATTTCTATAACATCTCTTTCAGATATTGAACGCGGAAACAACTTTCCACAAGCTAAAACACTATGCAATCTTGCCCTGGCTCTTAATGTTGAGGTCTGGTCGCTTTTTAGAGGTGAAGATATATCAGATGATCAAAATTCGGTACTTGAGCATTTCTCGGAAGATTTTTCAAGACATATAAATATTGCGATAGAAACGGTTCGTAAACAATATATAACTTAAAAATTAAAAGTTATAACTCTCCCATTTTTCCATTTTTCTAATAATCTACCCTATATATGGGGCTAAGTATTAGAAATATACACCATATATAGCGTAATAATTTGATATATTACCGTAAATTTTTTACGGCATCTTGTCAAGATTATATATTTAACATACGATAATATTATTATGTTGTGTTCATTTTCTGTCAAAAATTATAGAGGATTCAAGGATAAAATTACCCTTGATTTAACTGCATCCGATTACAAATTCAATAATGAATGCGTTAAGGATGGGTATGCGCATAAAGCTCTTATTTATGGTTATAACGGAGTCGGAAAATCCAATTTTGGGCTTGCGGTTATGGATATAATAACAAATTTAACAGATAAAGACAAAGCAATACTTCTAGATAATAACTATCGAAATGTTGAAACTGAAAACAAAATTGTGGAATTTGAGTACAAATTCAAATTTAATGAATCAATAGTTTTATATAGTTACGGAAAAACATCTCCAGAATCTCTTGTATATGAATATCTATATGTTAATGATAAATGTATTATTTCATATAATAGAATTACAAACGAACCATTAACAATAATATTGTTAGGCACAGAAACATTAATAAGAGATATAAATAAAATCCCCATATCTGTATTAAAATATATAAAATCAAATACAGCGCTTGAACCTTCATTTGAAGCGGATTCTCTTAATTCATTTTTTGATTATGTAGATAGAATGCTGTTTTTTCGTAATTTAGATGATAGAAATTTCGCAGGATATATTACAGGCGTCCATTATATATTTGATGAAATAATTAATAAAAACCATTTTCAAGATTTTGTTAATTTCCTAATTTCTGCGGAAGTTCCATCAAATATTGATTATAAAATAATCGGAGACAGATATAATGTTTTTTTTAATTACGATACGGATAATAAAACAAAACAAGAAATTGCTTTTTATGATTATTGTTCTACGGGAATGAAAACATTATCTGTCTTGTTTTATTGGTTGCAAAACGCTATATACAACGACAAGCCCCCTTCCTTTATTTTTATCGATGAATTTGACGCTTTTTATCATCAGCGTTTATCAGAATTTGTGGTTAAGAAAATAAAAGATATAAATAATTGTCAGTTTATACTTACCACCCATGATACAGGTGTAATGTCCAATGATATAATGAGACCTGATTGTCTCTTCCTGATGTACAAGAATAAAATTCGCTCATTATCAAATTCTACAAGGAAAGAATTAAGGTTCGCGCACAATATTGAGAAAATGTACCGAGCAGGCGCTTTTGATGAGTGATATAATCTTATTGGTTTTTGAAGGAGAAACAATAGAAGAGCAGATCTTTAACAGCATAAAATCAAATTTCTTTTCCTACCCTAACAGTAATACCATTATAAAATCCTCTTTTTGCGGCGAGATATTTCAGCTCTGGGATAAAGTAAAGGATGATCCTGATTTAAGTATTGTAGAAATTCTTAAAGAAAAACCGGATTCGGGTATAGGTAATCTTGACAGAGATGATGTATCAGAAGTACACCTGTTTTTCGATCATGATGCACATTCTGTAAAATCACGCCCAAGAGAATCACAACAGGAGTATAACGAAAAAATTTGCAGCTTGTTAAAAACATTCAATAATGAATCTGAAATGGGCAAATTATGGATAAGTTATCCTATGGCTGAAGCGCTTAAACACATAAAAACAAATCCAAATGATTGTTTTAATGATGCCAGAATAGCAATTTGTGATTACAGCAATTACAAAGATTTTGTCAGTAAAAACAGTGATTATCTTAATATAAAAAAATACGATCAAGCAATCTGGAATAAATTAACAATAATAAATGTACAAAGAACCTTTTGTCTTATAAATGATGAATATAAAGATAATATTGAGTATGACGAAATAGAAAACTGGTTTGAAGAAAATGCGATTATTGTTAAAATGATACAGGATAAACAATACTTAAAATTTATTAGCAAAAAAAATGAAGTTGTCGCATTATCTCCATTTCCTCTTTTCCTATTAAATTATTTTGGCAAACCCTTTTTAAACGTATGTAAAAACGAAGAACAAACAAAAAGTTGCAGTTTTGGATGCTATAAATAAAAACCCCCAACCGCAAACGCGATCAGGGGTTGAAAATCGCATGTATGCGACGTTTTAATGTCGCATACATGGGTTAGAACGGTCTTTCCGACAAATACTTGTACTCTTTCTGAACGCGTTCGGCTTGCTTTTTCGCTTTAGCGAGAAGCATGTCTGCGCGTGCAGGATCGGCGGCTTTAAGGCTCTTGAAGCGCACTTCTTTGTACATAAAGTCTTCGATCGCTGTTGTCGGGTCTTTGGAGTCAAGCTGGAAGGGGTTTTTGCCCTGATCTTTCAAGCGCGGATCATAGCGGTACAATGGCCACAAGCCGCTTGTTACAACCGCCTTGCCCTGTTCAAGACCTTTGCTCATGTCGATACCGTGGTTGATACAATGCGAGTACGCAATAATAAGTGACGGTCCATCGTAGGATTCCGCTTCACGGAAAGCCTTGATAACCTGCGCCATGTTTGCGCCCAACGAAATCTTTGCGACATAAACATAACCGTAAGTCATTGCAATTGCGCCAAGGTCTTTCTTTACAACGTCTTTGCCCGCATAAGCAAACTTTGCGATTGCGCCGACAGGAGTTGCCTTTGACATTTGTCCGCCTGTGTTGGAATAAACTTCCGTGTCCATACAAAGAAGATTTACGTTTTTGCCGGAGGCGAGAACGTGATCCAATCCGCCGAAGCCGATGTCGTATGCCCAGCCGTCGCCGCCGAAGCCCCAAACCGATCTCTTGATAAAATGGTCTGCAAGCGAGAGCAGAAGTTTTGCTGTGGGCTTGCTTTCCTTTTTAAGGGCGGCTTTAAGCTCGTCAACATTTTTGCGCTGTTCGTTAATTGCGTT
>WQSP01000030.1 GCA_009787795.1 Treponema sp. | reverse complement strand
TCTTTGATGTCTTCGGGCGAGAAAGCAATGATCATGTTCTGCCCGCCCAAAACGTAGGAGGGACGCATTAATACCGGGTAACCAAGCTTGTCTGCGGCATCAAGCGCCAACTTGCAGCTTTGGTTTAAATCCGATCCTGTCATTACGCTGAAACCTTTGGGACGTTTCACGTCCAGGTTTTCCAGGAGCGCATCGAAGCGTTCCCTGTCCTCGCAGATGTCGATGCTTTCCGCAGATGTTCCGATTATATTTACGCCGCGATCGTGCAGCTTCTTTGTCAGTTTGATTGCAGTGCCGCCGCCAAATGCTACAATGACGCCGATTGGTTTTTCTATATTGATGATGTTCATTACGTCATCGATGAACAGCGGCTCAAAGTACAATCTGTCTGCGGTGTCAAAATCGGTAGATACGGTTTCCGGGTTATTGTTGATAACGATTACTTCATAACCCATACTCTTTAAAGTCCACACACAATGCACGCAGGCATAATCAAACTCGATACCCTGTCCGATTCTTATGGGGCCGCTTCCCAGAACAATGACTTTTTCCTTTTTGCTTTTCTGGATAAACGGAAGTGCTTCATTTTCCCTGCCGTTGGTGATTGAATAAAAATACGGTGTCTTTGCCTCGAACTCACCGCCGCAAGTGTCTACCATTTTATAGATCAGGGATTCTGTGTTGACAGTTCTGGTTCCATCTTTAATATTGAGAAGGCAGCTTAAAAACCAGCGGTCAACTTTTGTTATTTCATAAAGCTCGTCGACACTTATGCCGCGCTTTATCGCTTCGTAAAGAACAAAGAGCCGCTCATCTGTTACGGTTTTTAGCATTTCGCGAATCTCTGCGTCGGACTTTAACGATATGCGCGGATGATCAAGGTTTGTAAGACCAATCTCTGCGCCGCGAACCGCTTTTAAAAGCGCTTCTTCAAAGGTGTCGGCGATTGCCATAACTTCGCCCGTCGCTTTCATCTGGGTTCCAAGTTCTTTGTGCGCATAGACGAATTTGTCAAATGGCCACTTTGGAAACTTAACCGCGACATAATCAAGCGCAGGCTCGAACGCCGCGTAAGTGGTGCCTGTCACCGCATTTGTGATTTCATCTAAGGTGTAACCGATAGCGATTTTTGTCGCCACTTTTGCAATTGGATAACCGGTTGCCTTGCTTGCAAGAGCCGACGAGCGCGACACGCGCGGATTCACTTCGATAACGGCGTAGTCAAAACTTGTCGGGTGCAGGGCAAGCTGCACATTGCATCCGCCCTCGACACCGAGAGCCATTATAATATCAAGTGATGCGGTGCGCAGCATTTGATATTCCTTGTCGGCAAGCGTAACGCAGGGAGCAATAACGATACTGTCACCCGTGTGCACGCCGACAGGATCAAAGTTTTCCATTGAACAAACAGTTATTACATTTCCCGCGCGGTCGCGCATGACCTCAAACTCAATCTCTTTCCAGCCCGCGATCGATTTTTCTACAAGCACCTGATTGATCGGCGAAAGCGCGATCCCGTTTGCGGCAATCTCGCGAAGTTTTGCTTCGTTATCGGCGATGCCGCCGCCCGAGCCGCCAAGCGTAAACGCAGGGCGAATAATTACGGGGTAGCCAATTTCGTTTGCAAACTTGACCGAAGTCTCAACATCGGTCGCAATGACGGAGGGAACGCAAGGCTGGCCAATGCCAAGCATTGTGTCCTTGAAAATTTTTCTGTCCTCGGCTTTGTCTATCGTTTCGGGGGACGAGCCAAGCAAACGCACATTGTGCTTTTCCAAAAATCCTTCGCGGGCAAGCTGCATGCAGAGGGTAAGCCCTGTCTGTCCGCCAAGACCCGACAATATGCTGTCCGGGCGTTCCTTTTCTATAATGCGTTTTACCGTTGTGAGCGTAAGCGGCTCGATATAAATTTTATCCGCGATGTTATTGTCGGTCATTATGGTTGCGGGGTTTGAATTGACAAGTACGATTTCGATTTTATCTTCGCGAAGAACGCGGCAAGCTTGGGTGCCTGCATAATCAAACTCCGCCGCTTGTCCGATTACAATGGGACCCGAACCTATCACCAAAACTTTTTTAATTTCTTTATTTAGCGGCATGATTGTCTATCCTTTCCATAAAGAGGTCAAACAAAAACCCGGTATCAAGCGGGCCGCCGCAAGCCTCGGGATGAAACTGCACGGAGAAAGAGCTGCCGTAATCAAGGCCCTCGCAGCTTCCGTCGTTTACATTTACAAAAGAGCTGTCCTCGGCGATTACTTCGTAGCCATGATTCTGACTTGTGATGTAAACGCTGCCCGAGCGCGTATCCTTTACAGGCTGGTTCGCGCCGCGATGACCAAACTTTAATTTTCCGGTTTTGTATCCATTGGCTATCGCCAGCAATTGGTGCCCCATGCAAATGCCAAAAATTGGAATGTTCTTTTTAACAAGCGCTTTTAGCGTCTCTACAATTTTTTTATTGTCGCTGTCCGCAGGATCGCCGGGGCCGTTGCTCAGCATGATGCCGTTCGGCTCGATTTTCATAATTTCTTCCACAATGGTGTCATGCGGAAAGGTCCACACAGTACAGCCGCGTTTTAAAAGGGCATTTTGGATTCCGCGCTTTGCACCAAAGTCCATAAGGGCAATTCGTCTTCCCGCCTTTGAATTGTCGGCATCGGCTGCCTTGACAATTTCGCGCGAAGACACTGCGGCAATTGGATGAACTACCGTATACTTTTGCGCTTCCTTGCGATCCGCGTCCGTAGGAACAGACGAAGTTATCTTTCCGTTCATTACGCCGTTCTCGCGGATTATCTTTGTGAGCGAGCGGGTGTCGATATCGTAAAGTCCGACAATGCCGCGTTCTTTTAAAAACGAATCAAGGTCGCCCTTGCTTCTGAAGTTGGAAGGAGCCGCGCACGGATATTTTACAATGTAAGCCTTTGCGCCGATGTTTCCGCTCTCGAAATCATCGGGGATGACACCGTAGTTGCCGATTAACGGAAAGGTTTGAAGAACTATCTGCCCGCAATAGCTTTGATCGGTGAGGGTTTCCAAATAACCGGTCATTCCGGTTGTAAAAACAATCTCGCCTGTAACATCGCCATACGCGCCAAAGGATTTCCCTTCAAAAATTTCGCCGTTTTCCAAAATTAAATATGCCGGATTGCCGCTCATAATCTACCTTCCCGTTTATTATACCATTCGGAGGCTCCTCGCATTAACCCCTCAATAATATCCGGGAACGGCTTATCCTGAATGTACCTGCCGATAATGCCAAATCTTTCCCCGTTGCCCGAGGTAATGCCGTTATCCCACCAAATACAGGGGATGCCCTTTTCCATTGCCGTCTTTACATAAAACTCCGCCCACTCGGTTCTTGCCGCCGCATTGCCCTTGTTCATTGCTCCAAATTCCCCCATGACAACAGGAATTCCCTTTGCGATAAACGAATTGTAGGCGCGTTCGAACATATCCGTAATTGGCGAAGTGTCTCCAATATTGTCTTTGCTCCATGAATTGAAAGAGTCGTTTTTATTCAAGGCAAAATCATAAGGCGTGTATGCATGTATCGAAACAATCAGTCTGTTCACAGCGGTATCGGCTGGCAGTACAAGACCATCCATGGCGGTTTGTTCGGCGGAAGCCGCATAGGTGTTTATGATCAATATGCGCTTGTCGTTATTTCCGCCCGTAACGCGAACTGTATCAACAAAAGTTTGATAATATTTGTTCAGGTTCAAATGCTCTTCCGCGGTACCGCCGGTCCACTCATGCGGAGAACCTTTTGTTCTGGGTTCATTCAACGCTTCAAAGATCAGTCTTTCATCATAGTTCTTAAAAACCCTTGCAATCTGATCCCATAATTTTTTGAATGCAACAAGGGATTCCCGCGTCTGCGCATTTGTAAACTTAAAAATTTCCTCGTCGTGATGCGAGTTTAAAATAACATACAGATCATTGTTGATTGCGTAGTTAACCACTTCTACAACTCTTGTCATCCAGTCTGTTCTTATATTATGGTTTTGATCCATCGCCTTGTACCATGTAACGGGAATCCTGATTGTATTAAAACCCGATTCTTTAACTGCGACAAACAATTCTTCCGTTGCGGCTGGATTCCCCCAAGCCGATTCCATTTCAAATACTTTTGTATAAGCGTACAAACCGCCGCCAAGCCAGGGGAAGCCGTCCCTTTCGCCATGAGCGTCCAGAGTGTTCCCCAAGTTCCAGCCGATTTTTATATTGGAAGTCATTTCAAAAGCGTTTATGTCATTAAAGGGCTGCAAGGAATCGACGGCGCCGGGAATTGCAATTTCAAAAACATTTTTACTTAATCTGCTGCAACTTACCCTGATGGAAACAATCAATGCAATTAATACAACGCCAAAAAGCACTCCACCATACGACTTAATGAATTTGGCAAGATTGTTCATATCATGTTAGATTATGCAAAAATTGCATTTATTTGTCAACTGCCTGTCAGCTTTCCTTTGCTTTTGCCGCCGTTAAAATAAATTTTAGGTAATTTTCCTTCCAGAGCGTTTGAATGATACTGTTAATTTCCTGCGCTTCCCGGTTTTTGGCAGGCAGTATAAAATAAAGCGGCGTCTTTTGTCCGTTCATGTTTACAGAAGCCCATGATTGCGACAGGGAAAAATTGCCTGAGTCCGTAAACGAATCGCTTGTAATGATTCCAGCGATAATATCGGCGCTCTCTTTTATCCATTCCCTTTCCTGCGGATTCATAACTGCGGCATCCTTAAAAATAACCTGCCTGTTCCATCGCTTCCCGATTTCCTTAATGTACATAATCTCGATGCCGTCAGGCTCGCCTTCATTTCTTAAAAGGATGGGCGGCTTGTCCAAGGCTTCCTGAACGTAAACAATCATTTGCTTTTCATTTGCAGGAGCGCTAACTTCTTCTTCGTTGCGCTTTACGATAAGAGTTGCAACTGCGATATTTATATAACATGCAAGAAACGATCTGAACGGAGCAATAACAGGATCGATAGCCATAAAGACAATCAACACAGCTTCCAGGGGAAGGTTAAGCGGTTTAAGAATAATGCCCAGCAAAGGAAGCGCAACAATACCTGACATGCCCGCGCTTGCAATTCCTGTAAGAATAGCCAAGAAAAAAACAATCAAAAAGTGAAAAGGCGATAAAGCCGCGCCATAGATCTGTGCGGTAAACAATGCCGCGATCGAAAAATAGATTATATTTTCGTAACGGCAAATTGCCATTCCAAGAGGAAGCGTGATGTTAACCGTCGTTGAGTCATATTTCATCCCTGTGTCCAAACTGTTAATCGCGCTTGGCAGGGCGGCCATGGAATTGCCAGATGCAAATGAAAGCGCGATTGGCTCGAACAGGGCGGCGAATATCTTTAGCGGATTAACGATACCCGAACGAAAGTAAATAACCGCAGTACATGCAATTAGGGCAATCAATGAACCTACGGCGAACAAAGCGATAAATTTTGCCATCGCGGAAAAAATCTGCGCGCCCAAAGACGCGATAAGTCCCGCAAGCAAACAGATAAGCGCGAAAGGAAGCAGATACATCGCAAGGTTAAAGAGTTTTCTGAATGCGTACATGACAGACGAGAAAAAATTGAGGAGCAAGAGCGCGGATTCTTCCTGAAGAAGACCAATGGCAATACCCGTCGCCATGGCAAGGATACTGCAAAAAACAAAAACCCCAAAAATGTCTTTGGGTATTATGTTTTCCATAGTAATGTCAAAAGCATTATCAGGTTGCGTCTTTTCGTTTTCAGAGCCAATCGTCACTTCCAAATTGCCGGAAGAGGGGATAATTTTCCCCATTACCGCTTGAGCTTCTTCGCCAAGTCCCTTCCCCGGCTGACCGATCACGCCAAGCGCAATACCCCCAACGGCGCAGACTGCCATGCAGACTGCAAAAGTATAAATCATGCGCCAGGCCAATCCGCCGCTTTTTTTTGCGCGAATCAATTTGCCAATACTTGAAGCAACAGCGCAAAAAATTATCGGGATAACGATCATTTGCAAAATAACAACAAACAATTTGCCGGGAAAAAAAACAACCTTCGAAAAATTTTCCAAATCGCTGCCTGTTAAAACATTTGCGCCGGTCAAACCTGCCAAAATGCCGATTGCGGCGGCTATCGATACAACCAAAGGTTTTTTAAAAAATTCCCGGTTCATCTCCTGCCTCCATAATGCCGCTCTGCAAGTCCTTCCGGGCTTAACTCGCGCCTGTTTACGGATATATATTCATTCAGAAAAACGTTAAGCCATTCCTGCAATTGCGGGGCATTGGGAGAAACCGCCATTACGATATATTCGTTTTTATTTCCGATAAAAACAGTTTTTGCAAAAAGCGAAGCATTTGCCTTTTGGGCATTTACAGCCAAAATTTCAATCTCGTCGTTATAAATTGCCGTAATGCGCGAACGGAACAATGCGTCTGCGGCATTTTGCATGCTGTTGAATTTTACTGCCTGCGCATTTGGAAAATTTTCCTGCGCAAAAACCTGATACGGCGAATTTTCCATTATTCCAAGCGGCCCGTAATAATCATTTACAAAATGGGGCAGCGTATCTTCGGCGCCGATTTTTGCAAACTCAAGTCTGTTAAAAAGGAGCGCCTGCCTAATCGTGACATAGGGCTGCGTAAAGCGGACCAGTTCCGCGCGTCTTAAAGAAAAGCCCAGTCTGCTGATTGCAATATCCGCTTCGTTGTTTGTAACCGCAGAAATAACTCCGTCATGGTTGCTTGAATTTCTTAAGATGACTGCCTTTATTCGCAGAATGTTTGCGATTGTATACGCAATTTCAACATCAAGCCCGATTAATTCGCCCGATGTTTCTTCTATATAATAAAAAGGTTTTTCCTCTGCTGCAGACATTGAGAATACAATATATCCGCGATCCAGAATGTTCTTAATTTCGGGCTGGTGAGCCTGAACGCTTCTTGAGCGGGTATTCTCGAATTTTTTATTCTCTTCTTTAAGACCAAGCACAGCTTCCAGGGGGGAGTGCCCCATAGCCGCCTGCCCTTCTGCCCTGTTCGGCGATTCACACGAAACAAAGAAAAGCGAAAATATAAAAATCAACAAGCAGGCTTTACATCCTGACATTGCTTCCCCCATTAGGTGATATTTATATCACGCTTTAATTGATTAAGCAAGTCTAGGGCTGTGTCAAAATCGAAATCTTCTATTTGCTGTATTATTTTGTTTTTTGTCTCTTTATCACCGGGCAGGCGGCGTATTCTGTCAATCAGGTTAATGCATTCGGGGCTTCCCTTTTTAAGGCACGACTCAAGCTCGTCAATTATTGGTATCGCAAGTTCAATTTCCATAATTTCGGTTTGTTCGCCCGCCCTAATTTCTTCCTGCAGGACAGGCGCAAGTTCTGCAAGAACGGCATCCAGCTCTTTTTTTAATGTGTCCATAAGATCGTCGGAAACGTTTTTATCCCCTTTCTTAAGGACGCTCTCAACTTCGATGGCGGCTTTCTGAAGCTCTGTTTTGCCAATCTGCGCGGCATTGCTTTTTAGGCTGTGCGTCAGGCGGTGAGCCAATTTTACATCGTCATCTTTTATGGCTTTTGTTATGTCTTCATAAATCATCTGATTGCTTCTTACAAACAACGATTGAAGCGACTTTTGGAAATCTTCTTCCGTCTCAAGAATTTTTTTGGGCTCCTTGTCAACAGGAGTCAAAAATTTCAAAAGGCATCTCCACAATTCCTGCGAAGTAAACGGTTTTCCTACGCAGTCATGAAGACCTGTCAGTCTGTAAGTCTCTGTCGCATCCGCCATAATGTTCGCGGTCATTGCGACAATCGGAATTCCCGTGTTAAGCTCAAGGATTCTTTCCGTCGCTTCAAGTCCGTCCATTACAGGCATGTGCATATCCATAAATATCAAATCGAACTGCTTTTCTCCGGCGAGTTTTCGCATCTTTACCAAATCAAGCCCGATTCTTCCGTTCCATGCAACGACTGTTTTAAGCCCCACCCTTTCCAAGTGTTCGCAGATAACCTGCTGATTCATCGCATTGTCTTCGCATAATAAAACTTCGCCTTCAAAAGTTGGTTTGCCAAAATCGGAAAGAATCATTTTTTGTTCGTACAGTTTTTCTCCGCTTATGTCTATCGTGTCAAAAGTAAGCGTAAAGTAAAATTTGCTTCCTATTCCGACTTTGCTGTCCACAGAAAGCGTTCCGCCCATCAGTTCGATAATGTTTTTGGTGATTGTAAGACCAAGCCCAGAGCCGCCGTATTGTCTTGTCGTTCCGGATTCTCCCTGCACAAACGGCTCAAAAATAAATTCCATCTGCTCTTCCATGATTCCGATTCCGCTGTCTTTTACCTCGAAATAAATTGTTACGGTGTTATCGGTTCTGTCCTGCATTTCTGCCAGGATTTTTACAGTTCCCGCATTTGTAAACTTTACGGCATTTGCAATCAGGTTTACAAAAACCTGACGCAGTTTTGTAGGATCGCCAAGCGGCATCTTTCCCTGAATCGGATCGACATAGAAATAAAGCGAGATTCCCTTCTCTGCGGCTTTGGGCATTATTATCGTTTTGCAGTTTGTGAACAGTTCGTGGAAATCAAAAGGAATTTTTTCTATCTCCATCCTGCCCGATTCAACTTTGGAAATGTCCAGGATGTCATTTATAATTTGCAAAAGTCCCTTTGTGTTATCCAGAATTTTATCAAGATACTCCCTTGTTCTTTCGGGTATAATGTCGTCCAGAGCAAGCTCGGAAAATCCCATGATGCTGTTCATCGGCGTTCGTATTTCATGGCTCATGTTTGCAAGGAACGCCGATTTTGCAACAGACGCCTCATGCGCTTTTTGCGCCGCTATTCGCAATTGATCTTCGAAACTTTTTACCTGCGTTTCGTCATTAACGTAATTGCACAATACTTTTGACCCGTCAACCCAGGGAATAATCACGGCTCTTACGCTGATCCATTTTTTCAAAATAACGTCATACTTGTATTCATAATCGGTATCGGGATTGGGATCCTTGCTTTTTCTCAAATCTTTCATCTTGCAGTACGAACAGGGCTCGTCAATTTTCATTATTACCTTGTAGCATTTTTTCTTGTTGCATTCTTCTTTGTCTATGCCATAAGCGTCGATCATCGATTTGTTCAAATAAAGAATATTGTAATTAAAATCGACAACGCTAATCATCGTATCCAAAAAGTCCATGGAAGCGACAGTTTTGTTTTTAAGCGAAATTGAGTGGCAAAGCTCATTAATGCCTTCGATAATTTCCTTATAGGAGCCGCTGTATTTCGAAGTGTCAATCTGATACTCTTCTATGTCGCCGGTTGTGTTCAGCTCTCTTGTAAGGCAAGACAGATCGTTAAGCATGGACTTGATTACCTTTATAAGAAGATAAACGTCATAACTGAGGGAATCAATTTCGTCCTCCGCGCTTTGCTTGTCGTCAATATATATGTTTAAATTTCCCTGCGTAACCTTGGAAACAAGATCAACAAGATTTTTTACAGGTCTTGTAATTCTGTTAATAAACTGAAGAAGAATTAAAATCGAAACAAGAAGCCCGGAAACGCCGATGATTATGTTGCTCATTATCAGCCTGTTTCTTTCTTCCACTATATCTTCATCCGAAACGCCCACCGAAATAGCCGCAATAATATTATCGTTGGAATCGGCAATCGGAAGCCAAAAAGTTCTGTATGAAACATCCATTACGCTCTGCGTGTCAAAATACCCTTCTCCGTGTACCGCGCTTTTGGAAAAATCATAAACGTAATTAATGCCCGTATTGCGCTCTTCGTTTCTCATCATTGTGGAAGTGATTCTTGTATAGCCCAAATAAATCGAAAATTCCGCGTTAAACCGATCCTTTAGCCTGTCGATATAATCGTTTTCGTCAAATCTAATGCCGGCAGAAATTACGCCAATGATATTTCCGTTTGCATTGTAAACAGGCGCGCCGGTGTGAACAGAAAGATGGATAACCGGTCCCGATTCGTAAAATGTTGATATTCTGCCTTCCATCGCATCCTTGATATTTTGAACATCCGAAACATTGTCGCCGTAAAGATTTTTATCGTAAGTTCTTACAAGCACGTTTCCATTTTCGTCCGTTACGGTAAAATATGTTATATTGAACAATTCCGCCAACGGAGCCAAAACTTCGACAATTTGTTCCGCATTGCGTTCGCTTACCGCCTTGACAACTTCGGGAAAACGCGCCGCGGAAATCGCCGCAGCTTTTGTGTTTTGCCTGTAATCATCTTGGTGGCTTATAAGGCTTTTTGAAATCGATATTATGCTGTTATCATGCAGAAAAGTCGTAAACTTGAAAAATTCAATGGACGAATATGTAGTCATTCCGCCTACAAGAATGAACAAAAGAATAACCAATGGTATAATTATCCTTTCTTTCAGACCGCGTCTTACCATTTTATTGCAATCCCAATTTTTCTCTTAATGCGGAGAGTGAATTAAGCGCCGATTCGAATTCAAAATCTTCTATTTGCTGAATGAATTTAAGCCGCAAATCGTCGCAACCGGATATTTTTCGCAACTCTTCAATTAACTTAAGGCTTTCAGGATTACCCATTTTCAGCATAGGCTCAAGCTGTTCCAGCAGTTTTTTTACTACCTTTGAATCAACAGAAGAAATCATTTCCTTTGCGGGCGAACCTGCCTCCGATTCTTTTTTCTGCATTACTTCCAGTTCGACAAGCGCCGCGCTTAATTCCTTTTCCAGCAAAGACAGATGCTCTTCTGTTGTTCCGTTTATGCCGTCTTTAAGCTGCCTTTCCACGGCAAGCGCGGCAGATTGCAGACGTATCTTGCCAATCTGCCCTGCGTTGCTCTTTAGCGAATGAACCATTCTGTGCGCAAGTTTGATGTCGTCATCCTTTAAAGCTCTGATAATCTCTTCATATTTCATCTGATTGCTCTTTACGAAATATTTTTCCAGAGATTTTTGGAATTCCAAATCATATTCAAGCATTGCGTCTTTATGTGTAGGATTCGATTCTTTTTTATTTTCTATTTCTCTTATCGGAGTCAGGTATTTTAAAAGACAACGCCATAATTCCTGCGACGTAAACGGTTTTCCAAGGCAGTCTACCATTCCGCTTAATTTGTAAATCTCGATGTCGTCCGCCATAACATTCGCGGTCATTGCCACCATTGGAACGCCAATATCCAATTTGACAATTTCTGTAGACGCTTCCAAACCGTCCATTACAGGCATGTGCATATCCATAAAAATAAGGTCAAATTGTTTTTGTCCGTTATTAATGCGGTTTATTATCTTATCCACGCCGACTTTTCCGTTTTCCGCCACAGTGGGTTTAAGTCCGACGCGCACCAAATGTTCGCAGATAACCTGCTGATTCATGACATTATCTTCGCATAACAAAACATCGCCCCTGAACTCGGGTCTTTCAATTTCGGTTAATAATACTTTTTTATGGATCATTTCCTCTTCCGGCACATCAACTGTAGAGAACATCAAATCGAAACTGAATTTGCTTCCTACGCCGGGAATGCTTTCTACAAGCAATTTTCCGCCCATCATGTCGATAATGGATTTTGTAATCGCAAGACCAAGCCCCGTTCCGCCGTATTTTCGCGTTGTGCCGGTTTCCGCCTGAGTGAACGGATCAAAAATAATTTCGATTTGTTCGGGCGTCATGCCGATTCCGCTGTCCTTGATTTCAAAGTGCATCGAAATTGTTCTGTCGTCTATATGGGTAATATCGGAAATTAATTTGATCATTCCCGAGTTTGTAAATTTTACCGCGTTGGAAAGCAGGTTGATAAACACCTGACGCAGTCTTGTAGGATCGCCGACAGGTTTTCTGCCTACGCTTGGCTCCGCGTAAAAGTGCAGCAATATGCCTTTTTCCACAGCTTTGGGCATTATCAAAGTGCGGCAGCTTGCAAAAAGTTCGTGCATGTCAAACGGGATTTCTTCAAGCTCCATTTTGCCCGACTCGATTTTTGAGATATCCAAAATGTCGTTTATTATCTGCAAAAGCCAATCCGCGTTTGTAATAATGTTTTTAAGATAGTCTCTTGTTTTTTCGTTTTCTTCGCCGTCCAGCGCGAGCTCCGAAAATCCCATGATGCTGTTCATCGGCGTGCGTATTTCATGGCTCATGTTGGCAAGAAAAATCGACTTTGAACTGTTTGCGTTTTTTGCTGACTGAAGGGCTGACTCAAGCTCTCTTTGGTATCTGTTTAATTTGGTCGTGCGTTCCTGAACAAGCGCTTCAAGCTTGATTCCTTCTTTGCGGTTTTTTATCAATAAAACAAAAAGAAGAATAAGCACGAAAAGAAACAATATGGAAGAACCCAGAAGAAGCGGACGCTGAGCTTCCGCCAATTTGCTTCGATAATCATAAGTTTTTCTCATCCATTGGTCGGCAATTGCCCTTGAATCAAGCATTCCAAGAGCCTTATCCACAATGGAGCATAAAATTTCTTCGTTAATATTAAAACCGAAACGCGATTCGGATGTATAATTAAAAATAATATTTGCCTTGTAGCCGACAAACTCGTTGTAATGCGTAATTGCAAGAAGACGGTGCTGACTTGACATTACCATATCCACTTCGTCGCGTTCCAACCCCTGAAAAGCCGCGTTCGAGCTTACATACTCCACTGTATTCGGATGTTCGGGAAACCATCTGTTAAAATTCTCGGCATACACAGAATCGATGACAAGCCCCACTCTTACATCGGGAATTTCATTAATGCTGATATTCGGGAATGATGTTTTGGAAACCAAAGTATAATGGTCCGTTATAGTTTCATTAGAAGGCCATAAAAATCTGCCTTCGCGATCATGCGAACGAATCAGTTCCGCTGTCATTTGGGCTTCGCCGTCTTCTACCATTCTTAAAAGCTGCGGCCATTCCGTGTATTGATCGTTCACCAATTTAAAATGAAGCCCCGTAACATCTTCGATTAGCGGGAGAATGTCAAAAACAATTCCCTGCCATTCCTTTTCATGGGTATTGAAAAAACTAATCGGATAATTGTAATACTCTGCGACAAATCTTACTTCTTTGCTGTTTTTGATATATTCAATTTCTTCTTCCGTGAACCAGGAAAACAATTTCATTTTTTTAAAATCGATTTCGCCCTGCTTGTACATGGAATTGATAAAACCAATTCCGTTGTCGGCGATAAATTTATCCAAAACGGAAATAATCGGTTCAAGATCGGGATCTTTAGTTGCAAGCGAAACAGGGCGATACGTTAACGGATAAAAAAGATGCGCTTCTATATCGCTCTGCATTATAAAGTTTGCCTCGGCGGTTCCGCTGTAAAAAAAAGCGTCGATTCTTCCGCTCCTTAACGCTTCATAAACAAGCCTAACATCGGCAAGAAGGACGATATCAAAAGTATCTTCATCCAATTGGGAAGCGACGGTCTGAATCGTGGACGTACCTTCGATAAAACCGCACTTTAGCCTTCGTTCTGCGGCAATTTCATCGAGAGATTTTTTTCCCGCGAGGGTGTATGTTTTTAAAAGACGCGATGCTATCGGTTTTGACAAATTGTAAATGTGGAAACGTTCTTCTGTCGGAGTAAGCTCGCCTGTAAACGAAATTTCTTTTGTTTCAAGCCCTGCGAGCAAATCCTGCCAATCATAAATTGCAGGCTTGAATTCCAACCCGAAAAATTCTGTCAGCCATTCGCAGAAAATGGCGGAAAAACCGATAATGTTTCCTTCGCTGTCTGCAAATGCCTCGGTGCTAAGCGGCATTCCATAAGTAAAAACCCGACCCTGCCTGTGAAAATTTTCTATTGCGTCCATCTCGTCTTGGGTTATATTTAAAATTTCGCGGAAAGTCTTTGGAAATTCATCTGCAACAATAATTTTTTCCGTGCAGCCCAAAACCGACACGGCGACAGTTATCAATATTGCTAAAACACGAGCTTTCATATCTTTCCGCTATTTTGGAGTAAAGTATTTTAAAAGACACCGCCATAATTCTTGAGATGTAAATGGCTTGCCGACACAATCAGGAATTCCGCTTAACTTATAAACGTCCATATCTTCGTTCATAACGTTAGCTGTCATTGCCACCATGGGTATATTAATATTAAGTTTGTTGATTTCGTCCGCCGCTTCAAAGCCGTCCATAACCGGCATGTGAATATCCATAAATATTAAATCAAAAAGCCTTTCGCCTTTTCTTATGCGATCCTTTACTATGTCAACGCCGATTCTGCCGTTCTCCGCGACAACCGCTTTAAGACCGACTCTGGCGAGATGTTCAACTATTACAAACTGATTCATTTCGTTGTCTTCGCAGATAAGAACTTCGCCTTCCAATGTAGGCTTGCTGATATCGTTAAGATAACTTTTCTTTTTTTCCAGTTCTTCCTGGGTATAATCGATTGTTTCGAATGTAAGTTCAAACGAGAATTTGCTTCCAACGCCGGGCGAGCTTTCCACAACCAGATGACCACCCATCATTTCCACAATGGTTCTGGAAATTGCAAGACCAAGCCCCGTGCCGCCGTACTTGCGCATCGTTCCCGATTCCGCCTGGGTAAACGAATCGAAAACCCTTTCGATTTGTTCGGGTGTCATGCCGATACCGCTGTCCTTGATTACGAAAGCCATGGTAGCGCTGTTTTCTGTCGTTTTGATAATTTCCGATTGAACTTTTACCATGCCGACATTAGTAAATTTGATAGCGTTGGAAATCAAATTGACGAATACCTGACGAAGCCTTGTAGGATCGCCTAACGGTTTTTTGCCCACGCTCGGCTCGGCATAGAAGTGCAGAAGAATTCCCTTTTCGACAGCTTTGGGCATAACCAAAGCCCTGCAGCTTGAGAACAGTTCGTGCATGTCAAACGGAATTCTTTCCAATTCCATTTTACCCGATTCGATTTTTGAAATATCGAGGATGTCATTGATAATCTGCAAAAGCCACTCGGAGTTGGTTTGAATCTTTGTAAGGTAATCCCTTGTTTTCGGCGA
>WQSP01000029.1 GCA_009787795.1 Treponema sp. | reverse complement strand
AGAAACAGGGCTTGGAAAAGTAATTGATATAGACGCAACAGATTTTAAGAATATAAATTATGAAGAATTAATTAATATAACAAAAAAATTTTTAATTGAATGAAAAAGGGTAAAAATATGAGTACCATAGAAGACTCGAAGCTTCCAATGCCTCACCTCCTGTTCGGCATTTCCAGCCCCGCCTTCGGTCGCTGTCGGCGCCGTCAAGAGGAGAACCTTCGCTGTTTACACAGCTCGGTTGAGGTTCCTTGGCGCCTAATCCTCGCAAAGACGCTTTCGCGCCTTAATGCTCGGCGCTCCCTTCGGAAGTTCGAGTCTGATTTTCACTAATTTTGATTGATTTAAGGTAATTTTCAAGTTTTTACCAAAAATTTTACATTTTGCGGCCTAGAAGACTCGAACTTCCATACCTCTCGGCACTAGCACCTCAAGCTAGCGTGTCTACCAGTTCCACCAAGGCCGCGAAACCTGCTCTTTTTACTTTTATCAAAAAAACAAGCTATTGTCAACTCCTGCTTTACTTATTTCTTATTCCTAATATCTTATTTCCTTTGCGCCGATGATAAAATATGAAAAAGTCATCGTTTTTTATCGGCTCAATGAGCGTTTTGGCGGTTTTTTTGCTTGTTTTGACAGGTTGCGGCGGCGTTACACCGGGCGATCCTGTCGATCCGACTTCTCCTGTCTGGGGAATGCTTCAGCGCGGCGATGACAGGGCGCGTGGATATTTTCTAAGCGAAGTTGAGGTAAACGCAGTTGATGCGAACGGAAAAACGCCTCTTCATTATGCGGCAGAAAGAAAAGACGCCCAGCTTGCCCAATTTTTTATAGCTCTCGGCGCAAATCCAAACGCCCTTGACAATGCTGGTCAAAGCGCTTTGGGAATTGCTGTGGAAAACAAGGACCCGGCTGTTGCTGCCGTAATTGCGGCAGGCGGCGCAAATATTCATCTAGAATTGCCGAACGGACAAACGGCTGTTACAATCGCGCTTGAAAGTGATTCTGCGGTTTTTAAGGCTCTTCTTACTCCAACTTCAATCGGGTTAACCGACAAAAACGGACAAACCGTTCTTCATCTTGCGTCAATTGCCGGAAAATCGGTTGACGTTCAAAACATATTGACTGTTTTGGAATCGTCAAACGTATCCGTAAATTTAAAGGACAATTCGGAAAAAACGGCTCTTGATCATGCGTTCGGTCATCCCAATTCAAAAGTCCATATGTCAATTGCCGAACAGCTGATTTTATCGGGCGCTTCTTCTGACAATCCGATTTTTCAATATTTCGGTCCTGCGGCGCGAACCGCCAATTACAACATCCGCAGAAACGAGGGACTCGCTCCCGTTCATTACGCCGTTATTGGCAATTATTCCGGAATGATTTCGTTTCTGCTTGAAAAAAACATCGATATCAACATTCAAAGCACATCGGGAGCCACTCCGCTTCATGAAGCAATGAGAAACGGAAATTTGGAAATAATAAGAATGCTTCTTGACAGCAATGCGGATCCAAATGCAAGAGACGCAAACGGAAATACGCCTTTGCATATGGGAATTCCATCATCTGTGCATAAAGAGGTAATAAATCTTTTATTGGGAAAAGGAGCGAATCCAAATCATCGCGACGAACACGGCGACACTCCCCTTCACATTGCAATAATATTAAATCGTTCAAGCGAGGTAATTGACGCTTTGTTGGACAGCGGAAGCGACGTTCATATCAGAAATATCGACGGCAAAACTCCTCTTTACATTGCAGTTCAGGAAAACCGCGTAAATTTAATTCCAAGTTTGCTGGAATGCGGATCGGAAATTTTTGCAGCAGACAACGAAGGCATTACCCCTTTTGACATCGCGTTAAAAAACAACGGCAGAACTTTCAATCTTCTGGTTTCGACAGAATCGGTAAATCAGAGGGATTCGGGCGGAAACACCATGCTTCATGCGGCAGTCAGAAACAGGGGAAGTGCCGCCCAAATTGGAAGAATTTTGGACAGCAGGGCTCCTGTTGACGCAAGAAACAGGGAAGGAGACACGGCTCTTCATATTGCAGTCAGAACGAATCAAAAAGAAACAGGAGAATTCCTGATTTCCAGAGGCGCGAATATTTTTTCTCTTAATTCTGCAGGTCACAGTCCTCTTTTCCTTGCCCTTTCTCCCGCTGACAGAAACATGAGAGATTGGATTGTAAACGCAAATACAATAATTGCAAAAGACGGCGTTGGAAACAACATGCTTCATTATGCTTCGCAATGGGCTTTGACAGGCGCAATTCCAATCATTATAAGGAACGGCATTTCCGTTGAGGATGCAAACGCAACAGGACAGACTCCCCTCTTCTTTGCAATCAGAAATGACAGTCCCGATACAATCAGGGTGCTTGTGGAAAACAGGGCAAATTACAATGTAAGAGACACACAGGGAAATTCGCTTCTTCATTTTGCGGTTCGCTGGAATGCCAAAGAATCGATTTCGTATTTATTATCGCTTGGAATCGATATCAATTCGTTCTCCTTGAACGGAAACACGCCTCTTCATGACGCTGTTGCCCTTGGAATGTCGGAAATCGAAACACTGCTAATAACCCGCAATGCAAATTTGGAAGTAAGAAACATAGACGGCAACACACCTTTCATGGAAGCGGTAAGGGGAGCCCTGATTCCCTCCCTGGAAAAACTTGCAGCTAACGGAGCGGATGTTTCAACAAGAAATACAAGGGGCGACACTCCGTTGCATATCGCGGTAAGCATGGATCGCCTTGATATTGTAACCATTCTTTTAAGAAACGGAACATCGATTCATGCAAGAAACACAAGAAACAGAACTCCCTTCCAGATTGCCTTGAGCATATCTCCCTCCATGGTAAGCGCTCTTCTTGCCAATAACAGGATAAACATTCCCGACGATTTGGGAAACTCCGCCCTGCATGTGGCTCTTAGCGAAAGATCTCCTGTAGACATAATAAGAACAATTGTATCGGGAGGAGCAAGGATTAACGCTGTTGACAGCAACGGAAAAACGCCTCTTCGCCTTGCAGTGGACATCAATTCATTCGATTCTGCAAAAATAATTGCCGATGCCGGAGCCGACCCGTTCATGGCTGCAAGCGACAACAAAACGCCTGCGGAAATTGCCTTTGTAAAAGGCGAAAGCTGCATAAGAGCTCTCTTCTCCGGAAGGGGAATCAATGCGCGTGACAGTTCGGGAAATACGATTCTTCATGTGGCCGCAAGATTCGGAACGCCCGAATCAATCGGCATTCTTGTCGAATTGGGCGCAAACAAAACAATCAGGAACATAGCGGCAGAATCGCCTCAGGAAATTGCATTAAGGTGGAATCGCGCAGAAAATGCCGATCTTCTGCGATAATTGCGATTGTTTTTACATTACAGACATTCCCGCAATGACAGACTAGCTCATTTGGATAGAGCGTCAGCCTCCGGAGCTGAAGGCGGCCGGTTCGAATCCGGCGTCTGTTAAAATTTAACATAAATATTAATTGATTATAAAGGTTAAATAATTAACATAGAAAATTATTAGGGATTCGAAACTTTTTTGCGGCTTGTAGGAACCGAAAGGTTCCGTAAAGTAAACCGGCATGGAGGCCGGTTTAGCAAAAAAGACGGCCTTGATAGCCGAAACAGGATGTTGAGGCTTGAAAGGCGAATCCGGCGTCTGTCAATCTATTGTACATTTTATATAAATATGTTACAATAATGCATGACTGAAAGGTTTCTGGTTTTTTCAATTAAAGACAAAAAATTTGCGCTTCCTTCCAACATAATCGGAGAAGTAACCCTAATCGAAAAAATATTTCCCCTTCCGCTTGTTCCCGATTATGTCAGGGGAATGATCAATCGCTATTCAATTCCCTATGCTTTGATTGACATAAGCCTTTTTTTTAAAAATGAAGCGTCCTGCGGCGAAAAAGTGATTGTGTTAAAAGGAGAATATGAAAAAACCGCGTTTTTAATTGATGATGTCGTCGATATTGTCGATCTTTCATCATCGGAACTTGTAAAAATAGAAAACGAAACCGACCAATCGAACAATTTTTCAGGCGGCGGTTTTGACTCTTCTGTAAATGCCTGCTTTGATTTCAAGGAAGAAAAGGTTTTATGCCTTAATGCGGATGAACTGACAAGCAGGATAAAAACCGATTTTGACCGGGGAGCAAACAAGTGAGATTTTTTATTTTCCCGATCGAAAACATTCACATTGCCATTTCGGCTGATAAGGTTGCGCGTTTTGTTTCGCACAATTCCGAAGAATCCGGGGATACAAAAATACCTTTATGCATGTTCTTCTCAAATCAAAAGTACAACGAAAATTCGCCCTCTCACGGCATTGTCCTAAAACAGGAAACAGACGACAACAAAACAACAGTAATAATCACGCCTCCTGTCGAAGAAGACATAAATGTCGCACAAGAGGAAATTCACAGTCTCCCCGAAAGTTTTTGCGGCGTTTATTCATCTTTTAACGGCATGTTTTTCAACAAACAAAAAATCATTTTTTTTCTTGACGTTGAAATTTTCATCTCGCTTTGGAATAAAATGTACGGGCGGGTATCTCAATGATAAAAACAATAATAATTGACGACAGCACTGTTGTCCGCCAGGTGATACGCGATTTTCTGGAAGAAGACGGCAATTTTGAGATTGTTGCAGAAGCCGGAAACGGCGAAGAAGGAGCCGGGTTGGTTCTCTCCCTAAACCCCGATCTTGTTACAACAGATATAGAAATGCCCAAGATGAACGGTCTTGAAATGATAGAAAAAATAATGGGCAAACAGCCGATTCCGATTGTCGTAATATCAAGCCACGACTCTGCAAAGGCGGCGTACGATGCTGCCATGAGCGGCGCTTTGGAATTCTATTCCAAAGATATTTTTATGAAGGAAATCGGCGCCGAAAAAAAACAAAATATTTACAATACGTTAAAACGCATAAGCGGCGTAAAGGCGCGCATTAAGGAACATCATGAAGAAACTCAAGATATTGCGCTTTCTTCCTGCAATATGCCGGAAATGCAAAAAACGGATATGGTTGTCATAGCTTCTTCAACAGGCGGCCCAAAGGCGCTGTCACAGCTTTTTTCCAATATGCCGGAGAATTTTCCGGCTCCGATTGCAGTTGTGCAGCATAATTCATTCGGCTTTGACGAGGATTTTACAAAATGGCTGGACACTTTTACAAAACTCAATGTTAAACTTGCAGAAGACAATGAAACTCCCAAAGCGGGAAATATTTATATTGCAAGAACCGACAAACATCTTGAACTTAAAAATGCGCCTGATTTGTCAGGTTATGTTTTTTGTTACAATGACAACGAACCCGAACAGAATCAAAAACCGGCAGCAGATGTGCTTTTCAGGACTGCGGCTCAATGTTGCAGGGAATCGCTTGTTTCGGTTGTGCTTACAGGCATGGGAGCGGACGGAGCGCAGGGAACGCAAAAAGTGAAAGAATCAAGCGGTATCACAATCGCGCAGGATGAAAAAACGTCCCTTATTTACGGAATGCCCAAAGCCGCATTTGAAACAGGCTGCGTTGACAAAGTGCTGCCTTTGGAACAAATCTCTTTGGAACTTGTGAGGCTTGCAAAATGACAGAATTGCTGTGGCGTATGACGGAGGAAAGATACGGAATAAAAGCCGACCGTGACGATATTGAAAAACTGAAAAATCATCTTCTTTCGCTTGGCATTGACAATGAAACATCGATAGAAAACTTTTTCAATTCTGGCGAAGCCGCCGCATTTTTAACTGTAAACGAAACATACTTTTTCAGAGAGCCTGTGCATTTTTATTTGCTAAAAGAAATGCTTTCTTTTGCAAACAGGCCAAATCGGTCTGTTATACGCATTTGCTGCGCCGCCTCATCTTACGGCTGCGAAGCATACAGTATCGCAATGCTTTTGGACATGCTTGATAAAAACGAACAAACGCGGCAAAATTATACAATAGACGCATTTGATATAAATCCGTTTGTGATAGAAACAGCCTGCAAGGGAATTTTCAGGCAAAATTCGCTAAGAGAAGACGGAAGCTGCTTCGGTTATTTAACCGACCATTACCTTAAAAAAGAGGATGTTTCCTATCATGTCGGGCAAAATTTAAAAAACAACATAAATTTTTTTGTTCATAACCTTTTAAACGAACTGAATTGCGAATATTACGATTTTATATTTTTTCGCAACGCTTTTATTTATATCATGCCCGAATGCAGGGAAAAAGTGCTTTCCAATCTTTGCAATGCGCTTAAAGAAAATGGCATTCTAATCATGGGAGTTTCAGAGACATCGGCAGTAAGTCATTTAATGCTTGAACAGAAGATAATACGCTTAAACACGCCAAAAGAGGAAGTTTTCTTCTTTCAAAAAAAAAATCAAAAACCGTATTTAGGTGAAAAGGGGTAAAAATGATCTTTTCCAAATTAAAGATTTCTAAAAAATTCATTATTTCAAGCGCAGTGTTTTTAATTCCCATTGTGGTTATGCTTTTCTTTATCTGCTCTTTGACAATCGGTAAAATTCAAAAAAGCACCAACGAATACAGGGGAATCAACGCCATTAAACCCGCTGTCGCATTAATGCAGACACTGCCCCGGTATTTTGAACTGCATCTTGAACTTCAGCAGGGCGATATTCGGGATCTTTATTCCGACATCACAAATGCCGTAAGAACTTTTGACAGGAATATGGAGTACTATAACAAAAACGGCGCGGACATTCCCGTTCTGTTCCCAATGTGGGAAAATTTGAGAAGTTTGAATAAAAACGATCCTGAAATATTTGACATTTATCTTGCGTTTGTCAATACCTTAAATTCTTGCATAAACAGAATAGGCCAATACTCTTCCTTAATTCTTGTTTCCGATATGGAAACCTATAATTTTATCGCACTGACAATTACAAGCATACCGGAAGCGTCTTCGCGTTTTTTCTCTTTGGGAAATTCAATCCGCAAGGGGCTTTTTTCCGCAGAAGACATAATTGCAAGATGGAATGCCGATGTTGCCACAGCGTTGGCAGGCGGAACTTCGTCGCGTCGAAGGCAGATTTACGAAGGTCTTCCCGAAAATCTTCCTGTCAACATGCTTGATTCCGCCGAACAGCAGGTAATAAGAAATAACAGGATATTGATTGAATCGGACAAAGAAAGAATCAAGGAAAGCGTTACCAGGGCAATTGAAGGTGACATTAAAAAAACGGAAGATTTAGGCGAGCTTGCCTCACGGCTTGACCGGTATCTTGACAGTTCTCTTGAACTGAATAAATTTCTTGCAGGACAGCAAAGAACACAAACATCCTCCCCTGTTCTTACCGCCTCCGATTTTTTAAAGACTCTTGCGATTGCCAACAACGACTTGTGCAGTCTTTGGGATGAAACGTTCAAGCAGCTTGGCTTGCAGATTCACAGAAATATCTGGAATGCAAGATGGCAGTTGATTGTTTATCTGTTTATCGTACTGATTTCCCTAAGTCTTTCAATATGGTTTGTAATTTTAATTACGCGCGACATAAACAAATCCGTCATAAACCTGAAATCGCTTTTTAAGAGTCTTAACGAAAACGATCTTACGCTGTCTTTAAAAGCAAACTCAATGGATGAATTCGGCGAACTAACCATTGCCTTTAACGGTTTTCTCAATGTTCTTCGTTCCACATTGGGAAGTTTCAAACAAAGCACCCAGCTTGTTGCAGATTCCGTTTTTGACATTTCTTCATCGTCAAAAGAAATTACGACAACGGCAAATCAGCAGTCTGCAAGCGTTTCGGAAATAGTAAGCACAATGGAAGGCAGCAAGAATCTGTCCGAGCAAATTGCCTTTAAAACGTCGGAAGTCGCCAAACTTGCGATTGAAACGCAGAATTTAAGCAGCAAGGGCGCAGAGCTTCGCGAAGCAAATCAGGTCATGATGGAAGAAATTATCAAACAGAATCAAAAAATAATTACAGAAATTCGAAGCCTTTCCGACATGATAATACGCATAAGCGAAGCCATAAGAATAATTGACAGCATTGCGGATCAAACCAAATTGATCGCGTTTAATGCGTCTTTGGAGGCTTCATCCTCGGGCGAAACGGGAACGCGTTTTTCTGTTGTTGCCTCCGAAATCAGGCGCTTTGCCGACAATGTCGCCGATTCGACAAAAGAAATCAAGCAAAAAATAGAAGAAGTACAGCGCGGTTCCCAAATATTAATCGCAGAAGCAAACAGCGGTTCCAAGCAAATAGAAGTCGGCTATGAAAGAATGAGCGAACAAAAAATCGTTTTTGAAAATATCGTTGACAATTCGCAGAATGTTGCCGCAATGTCGCAGCAAATTTCAAACCTAAGCAAACAGCAGGAACTTGCCTCTTCGCAGATTTTTATAGCGTTAAAGGAAATTTCCGCCGGCGTAAAACAATTTGTCATCGCAACTTCTTCAACTTCCAAAATTGCAGACAATTTGAACGTAATGTCTGTCGATTTAAAGGGAAAAGTTGAAAAATACAAAACAGAAAATTAAGGAGAATTGTTATGACAGGCTTGATTGTCGGCTTTATCACAGGTTGTATTTTGACAGCAATAATAATGACTCCTTTTTTACGCCTTGGGAAAAAAAAGATTTCCAATCTTGAAATTCAAATTGACGATTCAAAAAATGAAATTGTCAATTTGAGGGAAAAAATTGTCAAGCTCATGTCGGCAATCAAAAAGACTGCCGGGGTAATTTCCAATAACAAACTTGACAATAACAGTTTGGAAAACGAACAAACCGAAAGTATTGTTAAAATAGAAGGCGCAATAAACGAAAACGCGGAAATTGCCGCCGAAATTTTTGAAAAAACAAACAGCGTTGCCGCAATTGCCTCCAAAATGGAAGAAGATGTCCTTAAGGGATTTTCCGTTCTGGGCAAAAATATTTTGAAAATGGGAGACATCAAGGAAAAAAATTCCGGCGTTATAAACGGAATAATTTCCTTAAGCAACAAAGTAAAAAATATACGCGACATTGTCCGTACCATTAACACCATTACGGATCAAACAAAAGTAATTGCCTTTAACGCGTCTTTGGAAGCTGCAAGCGCAGGTGAGACAGGAAAACGTTTTGCTGTCGTTGCGGGAGAAGTAAACCGTCTTGCCGACAATATTGATGTGCTTACCCGCCAGATAAGGGAACAAGTTGAAGAGATACAAAGCTCGTCTTCGTCATTAATAGTTTACAGCGAAGAAGGTTCCGATAAAATTGCGGAAGGTTATAAACTCATCAAGGATATGGAAGATGTTTTCAAGGAAATCAGGGCGGGAGCCGAAATTACGTCGAATCAGGCGCAGGCAATTACAATTTTTACAAAGCAACAGTTAAAATCCAGCGAATCGATTGAAGACGCAATGTCAGATTTGATACAGCGTACAAAACAATTTTCGGGTGATGCCCAAATGGCGGCCCATTCTGCAGGAATGCTTAAAGAACATACCTCAGAGCTTGAAGCGTTTCTCGGGAAAGGATTATAATGGCGCTTGACAGAAAAAAATACATTAATAAATTCGCGGAAGAAGGTCTTGACAATATATCCATCGCCCAAACTCTGCTTTTCGAAATAAAAGACAGAGGTTCCAATCTTGACGATATTGCAACGCTTATGCGCGCGCTTCATACGCTAAAAGGAACCTCCCGCATGCTGGATTTTAAAAATCTGGAAATTATTGCCCATGCGCTGGAAACTGTTTTTATCGCTTTCAAAGAAGAAAAAATATCCCTTAATGACAAAGCGATTCGTCTGATTTTCGCCGGTATGGAAGAAATAAAAACGGGTATAGAAAAAATAAAAACAGACAGCTCTGACGAAGAAGTCAGGGCGGAAATTTTTCAAAAGGAATTGTTATCGCTTTCATCAAACGAAGAATTTGAAATTCCTTCCAACAGCCAAATTCACGGCGAAAAAAAACAGGATGACGAATCGAATTTCAACAAGCTTGAAGAGGCAAAATCCGGAAGCATAAGAATTTCCCTTCAAAAAATTAACGGGGTTATCCGCGATTTGGCGTCTCTTCAATCTCTGGAAATTACGGCAAGAAACATGGCAAAAGACACCGAAGCGATTGACGCATCTTCAAGATACCTTTCTCGTCTCGCAGGAATCGAACTTTCATGGAACTCTCCCCTGCTTCGCGAATTCCGCGCCTTGGAATTAATGATCAGCAAGTTGGGTTCGATTGTAAAAAATTATACGCTGGATGTCGGCAATTATATAAGAGACGCGTATGACAGCGTTGTAACGCTTCGCATGCTTCCGCTTTCTACGGCATTGGAAGCATATCCCGGATACGTTTTGAATATCGCAGGCGAATTGGGAAAAAAAGCGGAAATCCAAATTTACGGTTCGGAAAACGAAATAGACAAAAATTTAATTGAATCGCTCTCCGAAGTTTTTCTTCATATGATAAGAAATTCAATCGATCATGGAATAGAAAAACCGCAGGATCGCCTAAGCTGCGGCAAAAACGAATCGGGTCTTATTGTAATTCGCTGCATACGCGAAAGCGGCAATATGAAAATTACAATTACAGATGACGGAAAGGGAATTGACACAGAAGCAATCAGAAAAAAAATAATCGATACCGGTTTGGTTACAAAAGAAAATGCCGCCGTGTTAAACGAAGAAGAGCTTATAAATTTCATTTTCCAAAGCGGTTTTTCCACTTCCGCCTCTCTTACCGATGTTTCGGGGCGGGGCGTCGGCATGGATGCCGTAAAGAGCAACATCGAACGAATGAAAGGAAGCATTTCGATTCAGTCAAAACTTGGAGAAGGAACAATATTTACGATTTCTGTTCCGTTATCGCTTGCCGCCCTAATGGGATTCCCGATTATCTGCGGAGAAATGAAATTTATTGTTCCTGCAAATTTTGTTGACACTGTTATAATAATCGATTCCAAAGAAATCATAATGGTTTTGGATCGCCCCGGCATCAATTATAACGGAAAAATGATTAAACTTTTCTATCTTCACCATATCCTGAAAATTCCTTCGGATCAAAAGAAAAATTCCGATTCGTCCGTTTTTGTCATTATAGTTCATTCTTATGAAGAGACCGTGGCTATTGCGGTGGATCAAATCAGCAGTATGAGACAGGTAATATTAAAGAATATGCCGCCGTTAATGGAAAACATCGATGTGTTTTCGGGCGTTGTGTTAAGCGAAGATTACGAACTTATACCGGCTTTGCATATTCCCACTGTTGTTTCGCTTGCCAAACGGACAAAAACAATTGACATGAAAACCCGTCATGTTGAATATGAGCGCACAAGCAAATCAATTCTTGTAGTTGACGATTCGTCTCCCACCCGTGAAGTTATGCGTGACATTTTGGAAACCGAAGGATATAATGTCGATACTGCAGCCGACGGTTCGGAAGCTTTGGCGGCGGCAAAGAATTTTTATTACGATCTTATTTGCACCGATATTAACATGCCCTATATGGACGGTTTCCAGCTTGCAGAAAATATACGAAAAAACGAAAATTTAAAATCAACTCCGATTATAATAATTTCATCCATGGAAGACGACAAGGAACAAAACAAGGCGAATGTTCTTGGAGTAAACCGTTACATAGTTAAAAGTTCTTTCAGCGATCTTAACCTGATAACCGCTGTAAGGGAACTGATTGGAGACGTGAATGGATAATATAAGAATACTTGTTTTTGAAAATTCACAAACATTCGAACAGATAATAAAAGAATCTTTTAACGAAAAAAACTACACGACAGAATTTGCAAAAAACAGTTTGGACGGCATCAAAAAGGTTTATACTTTTCTTCCGTCCCTGATAATCACCGATATCAAAATGCCCCTTTTGGACGGATATCAGGTTATAAGATTCCTAAAATCCCAAAAAGAGACAAAAGACATTCCAATAATTGTATTTACATCTTTGGATGAAACAAGTGATAAATTCAGGATAGACGAAGCGGGAGCCGATTTGTATTTGAAAAAGTCGCCTGAAAACATGGAAATATTGCATGAAAAAATCGAACTTCTTTTGTCGGAAAACCGCAATGTCGATTACGAAGCAATAAAATCACTGAATGAAAAAATGACGGAAAACTCAATTACGGAAACAATAATCGGGATGCTTGACGACAAGCTTTTGCAATCAACATTAATCTCCATGACTGCAAAAATGTCGGAAAAAACTTATTCTCTTGAAGACACAATTTCGGAATTTTTCTCAATTTTGTGCAAAGTATGCAACAGCGAAATATGCACCATTATGATTAAAGACACTGATGAATGCCTGCTTGTTTACAATTCGAACATTTCCGGCTTTACAAAAGAAATTGCAGACGATTTTAAGGCAATGGCAATTGCCGATTTTAACAAACGTTTTTCCGATTTTAAGGTAATTACAAAAGATATTAGGGATTTTAACGGAGAAGGCGACAATAACGGCAAAATTGAATCATATATCATGCTGGCTCTTTCGGATTCGGGCAAAGAATTTGCAACTGTTCATATCGGCACATCTAAAAAAGAATATTTTTCGGGAATTATACCGGAAACAATAGGGAATTTTTTGGCTTCGGCTTCTCCTGTCATTGCAAACGCCCTTCGTCTTCGCCAGATGGATAACCTTCAAAAGAAAACAAGAGTCGCATTTGCGCGTTATGTTCCGATAGACGTAATGGACGAAATAATCAAAAAATCCGCGGCTCCCGTAAGTCAGAGCGAAAACAGAGTGGTATCGATTTTATTTTCCGACATAAGAAGTTTTACAAAAATTTCAGAAAACACTCAGGCAAGAGAACTTGTAAATTTTCTTAACGAATATTTTTCGATGATGGGAAATGAAATTATTGCAGAGGGCGGCAATATAGACAAATTTATAGGCGATGCGATTATGGCAATTTTCGGCGCGCCAAGAACGCTTGAAAACTCCTCTGCAAGCGCAGTGAGAGCCGCAATCAGAATGGTCAGGGCTCTTGAAAAAGTTGATACTTCCGAAATAACGCTTCCAGATACGGGTTTTGGAACCGGAATTGGCGTAAACTCGGGCGAATGCGTTGTCGGAAACATCGGATTTCAAAACAAACTGGATTACACCGTTATCGGCGACACTGTAAATCTTGCCTCCAGGCTTGAAGGCGTCACCAAATATTATCACCAAGCCTTAATTGTTTCCGAATATGTTTACAACCTTGCAAAGGATGATTTTATTTTCCGTAAAGTTGACAGCGTGCGCGTAAAGGGAAAGGATCAGCCTGTAGGACTTTACACGGTTTATGAAAGTTTCACGGGCGATGAACCCGAAGACACCCCAAAAATACTTGTAATAAATCGTGAGGCTCTTGATCAGTACAACAAGGGAATCAAGCTGTACGGAATGAAGGAATGGAAAACAGCCGAGCAATATTTTAAAAAGGCGCTGTCGATTTGCGAAAAAGAGGGAAAAGATGACTATCTTTCTTCGATGTACCTGTCAAGAACAAGTGAACTTTTAAAAAATCCGCCGCCTGACAACTGGGATGCCACCATCACAATGACCGACAAGTAAATTGGCGTTATTTTTTTAAAGAGCGGATTTTTCATCTGTTTGTCGCTTGCAAATAACCATTTTTATACATTATAATTCCCCCATGGAACCAATCATTCTGGCGTCGAGCTCGCTTAGAAGACAGGAATATTTCAAACTAATGGGGCTGCCGTTCAGCGTTTTGCCTGCCAAATTCGACGAATCGGCTTCTACCCAAAAAGACCCCGAAAAATTGACGCGCGAACTTGCCGTTAAAAAAGTCGAATACGCAATCGAAGAAATGAAAAATCGTCTTCCCAAGTGGATATGCGGAGCGGATACTGTAATCGCAACAGAAGAGAAAATATTCGGAAAACCCAAAACACGCGAAGATGCCGCCGTGATGCTTAAAGATCTTTCGGGGAAGCAGCACAGGGCTGTTTCTTCCGTCGCTTTTTTCAGGGGACACGATAAAAAAATAGACTGCAGAAGCGCAGCTTGCACCGTTACCTTCGCCAAACTTTCCAATGCGGAAATCGACTGGTATCTTGACACAAACGAATGGCAGGGCGTTGCGGGAGCATACCGGATACAGGGTCTTGCAAGCTGTTTCATTTCCAAAATTGAGGGTTCTGCAAGCACCGTGGTGGGCTTGCCATTAAGAGAGTTTTATGTCATGCTAAGAGACAACGGCTACGATTATGGCGCCTGAGCGCTCTTGCAGCCGAATTTCCGTAGGGTAAGATTTAATCGACACTCTAACGAGATATAATGAAGGGCGGGTTTACCTAACTCAGGGAACCCATGTTAGGAGGAAAATTTGGCTGTTGTAACAATGAAAAATCTCCTTGAATCGGGAGTACATTTCGGCCACCAGGTGAAACGCTGGGATCCCAGAATGAAGAGATACATCTTCGCGGAGAGAAACGGCATTCACATCATCGATCTGCAAAAAACGATCCAATCGATCAAGGACGCTTACGACGCAGTGCGCAAAACAGTTGCGGCAGGGAAAACCGTTCTTTTTGTAGGAACCAAAAAACAGGCTCAGCAGGCCGTTCAAAAAGAAGCGGAACGCTGCGGCATGTATTTCGTAAACAACCGCTGGCTTGGCGGAATGCTTACCAATTTCGTAACGATTAAAAAATCGCTTCTTCGCCTTAAAAAGCTCGAAAAAATGGAAGTTGACGGCACGTTCGAAAATCTCACCAAAAAAGAAATTTCCGGTCTTGGCAAGGAACGCATCAAGCTTCAGAAGAACCTTGGCGGCATCAAGGAAATGAAAGAACTTCCCGGTATTCTTTTTATAATCGACACACGCAAAGAGGCAATCGCGGTCGCGGAAGCGCAAAGACAGGGCATCCCGATAGTCGCAGTCGTCGACACAAACTGCAATCCCGACGGTATCGACTACCCCATCCCCGGCAATGACGACGCAATCAGGGCGATTACCCTCTTTACGCAGATTATCGCAAACGCCGTCGTGGAAGCGGACAACGAAGTCGGACTGAAAATCATCGAAACGTTAGGTGACGAAGACGACGAAGAGGGCTTCATGACAGATGCAAGCACCAAAGAAGAAGACATGGAAATCGACATCGACAAATACACGACCGAAGAAGCTTACAGAGCCGCAAAAGCGGACGAAGAAGTTGTCGAAGAAGACGTGGAAAAAGTTTCTTCCATTCAGGTTGATGTCGACAAAGTATATGAATAAAAATTTAAGGAGAGAATAATGGCGGACATAAGCGCAGGCGATGTAAAAAAACTCCGTGAAAAAACCGGAGCGGGAATGATGGAATGCAAAAACGCACTTGTCTCGACAGACGGCGA
>WQSP01000028.1 GCA_009787795.1 Treponema sp. | reverse complement strand
TTCGAGAAATGGACATTATTTTTCAGGTTTGCGCAGGATCCTGTACACAGGGGAAAAATCAATGATATAATAAAGGAGAAGGAGGAGATTAATATGGCAGCCACATTATTAAGGGAAATAAGTCAGGACGAACACGAACGGGCCAGATATCTCAGCCGCATGAAGTTCGAGACAGACCAATACTCCAATCTGCACACGGCCGAAGCCAGAGGCGAGATTCGTGAACGTGATAAATGGCAGGGTGTTGTTGCCGACATGAAAGCCATCATTGCAAACAAGGAAGCAGAAAACGAGTTGCTTCGCAAAAGGATATCCGAATTAGAATCAAAAGGTTAAAATACAATATATTTAATTTAATCTGTTGGTTGAACGAATTTCCATGTTTTCAAAAATAAATATAGCTTCAACTTCGGGAAATGATTCCAAAAGAACAAGACCCCTTTCGTAGCCAAGCACAAAGACAGCGGTGCTTAATGCGTCTGCGTCCATCGAAACATCCATGACAATCGTAACGGATAAAAGTCCGTTGTCCGCTGGGTATCCGGAGAACGGTTCAAAAAGATGGTGATAATGTTTTCCGTTTTCCTTAAAGTAGCGTTCGTAAACGCCCGAGGTTACAATGGTTTTATCCGTTAGCTGCAATGTAACGATTGATTCTCCGCGTTTATGGCCCGGTTTTTGAATGCCTACCCTCCACGGAACATTTGCGCTTCTTTCTCCGATGACGATAATGTTTCCGCCAAGATCAATTAAAGCGCGGGTGATATTTGCATCCCTTATGATTTTTGCCGCGCTGTCTGCAGCGTATCCTTTGGCGATTGCGCCTAAATCAAGCGACATGCCGCGCTGCGTTAAAAATACGCTTGTGTTTGATTCGTCAAGTTCAATGTTACGCCAATTTACAAGCGGCAGTACTTCGTCAATTTTATGCTGCGAAGGAATATTTTCACTCCCTGTATTGATGCCCCAGAGAGCAACAAGCGGCCCTACTGTGGGGTCAAATGCGCCGTCTGAAACATTTGCAAAGTAAACCGCGCGTTCTATTACCTTGAATACTTCGGCATGAACTTGCACGCTTTCAATTCCTGCGGCGGCGTTAATGCGGCTAATGTCAGAAGAGGGGATATTAACGCTCATTAAATTTTCTATTTCGCGTATCTTGTTGAAAATTTCGTTATAAATGTTTTCATTGCCATGCTTGAACAGCGTAATCGTGCAAAGGGTGTTGCCAAGCGCAATCTCTGTACGCGAAGGTTCCTGCTGCGCGCAAGAAACAAGAAACAAGAAACAAGAAACAAGAAATAATTGAAAAAGAAAACGATTGCGTACAGCAAGTTCGTTTTTGTTCGTGTGGTTCATGGTTAAAAAAGTATTATAATCCAAAGCGTTCTGACAATTCCTTTAGATGACTGCCGATAAAAAGCGCGCAGTAGACTGTTAATATCAATCCGATTGTGATTCCCATGGGAAGCATGAATGACATTCCCGATTCGCTTGCAAGACGCCTGAAATCAAAACCGAAAAACGCACTAACCAATGATACGACAAGTACAACTCCTGCGATTACCCAGCCGCGCGTGGAGGGAACGCCGTGAACAGGAAGCGCCGCTTCTTCATTTTCATTTTCATGCGCAATTCTTGCCATTACAGAATCTTCGATATCAACAGAAGGAAAAAAATCTTCTTTCATGGAAGCTCTTGCAATATTGTAAAGCTCGATTTTTCTTGCGCAGTCTTGGCAAAAAAAAGCGTGAAAACCAATCTGTAAATGGTTTAACAAAGAAATGTTTTCTTCATTGTAATAAACCATGTCTAAAATGTTTGAACAACTCATACATGCCTCCTGTCCAAATCTTCCAATTTTTCCCTCAATATGTTTTTTGCCCTGTGTACATGGGACTTAATCGTGTTTACGGGAATTCCCGTAATCCCCTCAATCTCCTGATAGGACCTGTCGTAAAAAAAATAAAGGTCCACGCAAATCCTGAAACGTTCGGGCAGCTCTTTTATCGCGGTCTTTACAGAATCTTTTGCCACGCTGTCAATCGCCTGCATCTCGGGGGTTTCATCCCTGCCGCTCAGTTTTTCCGCGTCTTCTTCCGCAAGGCTCAGGTATTCTTTCCTTCTGTTTACCTCGTTAAGCGCGGTGTTATACGCAATTTTGTAAAGCCATGTCGAAAATCTGCTTCGCCCCTCGAAGCGCGAAAGATTACGAAAGGCTTTTAAAAACACCTCCTGCGCAAAATCGGACGCATCCTCGCTGTTTCGAAAGAAGCTCAATCCCATCGCAAAGACGGCTTTTTCGTACTGTCTTACGATAAGACGAAACAGATCTTTTTGACCCGAAACAATTTGGCTGACAATTAACTCGTCGCTAATCTCGTCGTTCACTGCGCTTTATCACATAATGGGTCAATAAACCGATACCCATCGAAAGAGGAATGATTCCGCCCAAAAGACCGTAAGATGCCCCTTCCATTATTGATAATAATACAGTCAACGCAATACCGACGCATGTCAATAAAAGTCCCGACAATAAACTGAAAGATAACAGGTTAAAGTCCGGCTTTGAGTAATGACCCGCCTTGATTAACAATGTTCTCATGCGATGATTCCACAGCAAGTAGAAAAATATCACAACCGAACCCATTACAATTCCCACAATGGGAATTAACGAGATAATCACCTGAGCGGCGGCAGATGTCGCGTCCATAATTTACTCCTAAGTTTTGACACATTTTATTATAAAAAGTTGCGATTTCCGTATTTTTACCGAGCGGTATCGAGTACCATCAAATCGGTTAAATACAGAGCCTCGATGCGTCCCAGACGCAGGCTGCCGTTAAACAACCTTAAAATTTCCCGTTTTGCCGCTTCATCATCAACCTGTTCCGCGCTTTCTACGGGCAATGCCGAAAAATACCCTGTTGCAAGCATTCTGAAATCGCCGACTTTTGCGGCAAGTTCTTCTGTAAATGCGATGTCCGACGCGTCATAAGGGAAGGCAATTGCAACCAATAAGGTTGACGAATTGACAAGCGGAATCCTCAATCTTCCAAGCCCCGAAAAAACGCGTATATCATCCTCCTGCGAATGCGGGGAACCCTGCGCAAATGTGTGCGCAGACTCCGTTCCGCCGAGTGTCAGAACCGGTTCGCTCCCTGACCGCAGAAGCCCGAAAATTGTGCCGATACCCAACAATAAAACAAGCGCTCCCACTGCAACAAGAAGCGCAATATAAACAGTATGCGAGATTTTGTCCTTGTTTATATTGATGTTTGTCATGTTTCTTTTTGTATTATACCATGAATTTTGTTTCTGTATACAGGTTCTTGCGCAGTTTCATCCCGATTATTCTTAGGCAAATATTGTCCGCAGACAAAAAATGATGTATATTTATGAAATACAGGTACGAAATAAAAAAGAGGTTTCCAATGAATAAAAAACTTTCAATTACCGCGATAATATTTTTACTTTGCTGCGCTTCTCTTGCTGCGCAAACAGCACAGAATGCATTCGCGTTTCCTTATGCTTTTTCCGCACAGGACATCTACGGAAGAACTGTAACGCAGGCGGAGCTTGGAGAAAAAGAGATATTCTTTGTACATTATTTCGCAACATGGTGTCCGCCGTGCGTAAGGGAGATGCCCGATTTGGCAAGAATTGCCGAAAGATACGGAAACAGAGTCGGCTTTATCGCGTTACTCGATGATTTTAACAACAGGGCAGCCGCTGTCCGTTTGGCGCAAAACGCAGGCATTAATTTTATCATAGTGGACGCATCGCATCGGGATTTTAGGACATTGCGGCGAATGGTGCAATCAGGATATGTTCCGACGACGATATTGATAGGCAGAGACGGCAGAATGATAGGGGAACAAATAATCGGAGCTCTTGGCATGGGATATGCAAGTCATATCGACAAGGCGCTCGGGGGACGTTAAACAAAATGCGTGCAGGTGTTTTTCAAATTTTATTGCTGTTTACAGGCGGCGTTTTGCTTGTTTTTGGACTGCTTCACGGCGAAGCTTTTGAAATTCTAAAAAAAGCGATACTTGTTTGCATGGAATGCATCGGACTTGGTTAATGAAACAGGGAAGACGGCTGTTGGCGCAAATCGGTTTTTTCTTTCTGCAAAATCCGTTTGTTAAAAATTTTTTTACAGGGAAAATATATCAGGGCAATTTAAAACTTGTTTGTTCTCCGGGATTGAATTGCTATTCCTGTCCCGCTGCCGCAGTATCCTGTCCGATAGGAGCTTTGCAGTTTTTCCTTGCAGGCGTAAAACACAACATAAGCCTTTATGTTGCCGGTTTTTTAATGATTATCGGAGTGATGTTTGGCAGATTTGTTTGCGCGTATGTTTGCCCTGTCGGAATGTTGCAGGATCTTCTGTACAGAATCAAAACCAAAAAATCAATTCTGCGTTTTAAATATTTGCGTTATGTAAAATATGCAGTTCTTGGCGTTTTTGTTATTGTTTTGCCCCTTTTTGCCTTGCATGAGCTTTCGGGATTGGGAGAGCCGTGGTTTTGCAAGTACATTTGCCCGTCAGGCACGATTTTCGGCGCAATTCCGTTATTGCTTGCAAATGATTTTTTACGAAACATAATCGGCGCCCAATTTGTTTTTAAGGTAATTATTGCAACCGGCATAATGTCGATATCTGTTTTCATATATCGTTTTTTTTGCAGGGTGTTATGCCCATTGGGTGCAATATATGCGCTCTTTAATAAAATATCAGTATTGCACATACACTGCGACATGGAAAAATGCAAATCCTGCGGAAGTTGTTCAAAGGAATGCCAAATATCAATCACTCCAAACACTCAGCCAAACGCGCTTGAATGCATCCGCTGCGGCAAATGCGTAAACGCCTGCAAAACAAATGCGCTGTCATACAAATTGCGCAGAACCGAAACTTGTAACAAATCTACTTCGTGTTAATCCGTGAAAATCCGTGGACCCTAGACGGCTTTCTTGAAATTCCTTGCGTTCATTATAAGCATTTGCAACCGGTTCTCGATGTTTGCAAAACTTACGTCGGGGTCGTAATCCAAAGGCAGTATCTGAATGCCGGGGAAATGTTCCTTTAACTTTTTAATTATGCCGCGTCCGCAAATATGATTCGGAAGGCAGCCGAACGGCTGTAAAATTACGAATGAACGCACGCCGTGCTCTGCATAATGAAGAATGTCCGCCGCAATCAGGAATGATTCGCCCGAAAGAATCGAATGGTGCATGATATGATCGCTTAATTTGGCAACCTCTTCCAATGTAACATCGGGTTTGTACAAAGGATGGAGTTTGGCGATTTTATCGGTATGTTTTACCGCCATGTCCATAAATTTGTTTCCGCCGAATGCGAATATTTTATCGTATAACGAATGGTTTACCTTGAATTCTTTTATTTCCGCGATTGTATGCTGCAGGAAAAGATGGCGGTAGATGCCGTACATTCGCGGGAACATCACTTCCATGCCGTTTTTTTCCAAATATCTTTCCACTTCCTGATTCGAACCCGGATGGAACGTTAAAAGATATTCGCCCTGAATAAGAACAGGCTCCCTTAAAACGGAACGATCGTAGCGAATATCGCATAACGCCTTGATCGCTTTCTTAAACGGCTTGAACGTGCCTGGGATGCCGCCTTTTGCAAGACCTGCCGCAATCTCTTCAAACGCGTTTTCCGTAATTCTGTCGGTTTCACCTTTATCAAGTTCGTACGGGCGGATTTTTCTTCGAAGGTATTCAAGCGCGTCCGCCTGGGTGATTCCCCATACGACATTTGCATAAGTAATCGCGGTAAAGTTCATGCCGGGATGCGCTTTTTTCAAATCGAACATATCGGTTGTAATTACCGCAACCTGCGGGAATCCCGCTTCGTCAAGCGCTTTCCTTGTTAACGGCATATAATTTGCAAGGCGGCAGTCGCATAAAACTTTTGCGGTTCCGCAAACGGTATTTTCGGGATCGTATTTTCCGCTTTTTAAGGCAAGGATAATTTCGCCTATTACAATTTGGGCGGGAAGACACATGTCGTTATGCACATATTTTTTCCCCATCGCAATCGCTTCGGTTCCTCCCATCGGAACAGGTTCCGCCCTGTAGCCGTCCTTGCAAAGAGCGGAGCTTAGAATCAAACAGAACGCCCTGCTCACATTGGGAATCAAAATCACCTTTTGTTTGTCTTTCTTTCCGAGTTTAACGGGATACGGATCACCAAGCGGCTTTGCGTTATGCGCAACCTGGCTTCTTCGCGTCATTACGGTTTCCAAAAATGAGCGCACGCGGATTCTAAGCGGACCCGATATTTCGCTTTCGTCCATTTTCAGAATGAGCGGAGTTTTCCCCGAAATTTCGTCCATAATGCGGACCATTTCGTCCGTGTAAACCGCGTCATGACCGCAACCGAAACTGAAAATGTCAACGTATTCAAGCGAAGGATGCTCTGCCGCGACAATTGCGCCCGATAAAAGACGTGCGTGATTGTTATTGGTAATTTCCGCGCGCGATTTTGCAAGGGAAACCTTTCCAAGATCGGGAAGTGAATCCAGCGTAAGCACGGGGATTCCCATGCTTGTAAAATAGCGCGAAAGGTTATGATTGATATGTTCGTCATATTGATAGTGGCGCCCTGCAAGAACAACCGCGAACTTTCCGCTTTTTTGGGTGTCTTCGATAATTTTTGCGCCGTTATCTGTCATTGTGCGGTTAAATTCCGCAAGCGCCTTTTCCGCCTGCCTTATTGCCGCCATTGTTGTGTTGGGGGCAATGTTAAAAGTTTCCTTCATAAAGCGGCAAAGCTGGAAGTCCTGATCCTTTTTTGAAAACCAATGGCAGATTGGCGAATCAAGCGGAATGTTGTGCTTTTCCTGCGGATTGTTCGAAAACTTGACGGATAATGGATACCCTTTCAAAACAGGACATGTAAACGTGCTGAATTTTTCCATGTTGTCGGGAGGAAGCCTGTTTATCTGCGGAAAGAAAATCCTGTCAACCTTTTTTTTAATCAGGTCTTCTATGTGACCGTGAACAAGTTTTGCGGGGAAACATACTGTGTCGCTTGCGACAAATTGTATGCCCTCTTCGTAGAGTTTGCGCGAGCTTCTTCGCGATAACTGAATTTTAAATCCAAGGCTTTGCCAAAAAACATTCCAGAACGGCATGTTGCGCCAGAAATCCAAAACGCGCGGAATTCCGATAGTAATATTTTTTGACGGAAGCAATTGCGAGAAAGGATAATCCTTAAATACAAGTTCATCCCGCATTTTTACCATGTCCGGGATCAGGTTCATTGTTTTTGTTCTTTTGCCTATTTCTTCGCGTAATTCTTCCGGGTTTCCGATAAGCTCTCCGCGCTCGCAGCGGTTTCCTGTTACCCATGTCAAACCGTTGGAGAAGCGCACCAGTGTGCGATTGCAGTTATTGTTGCAGAAGGGACAGATTAAATTCGCTTCCTGCGTATAATCAAAATCCTTAAGGGCTTCAAAACCCATAAAGCGCGAGCGATCGCCCGGCCCGTGAGGTGAAGTATATCCGTGTTTTGCAATTTCGCGTTTTGTTAAAAGCGCGACTCCGATAGCCCCCATTTCGCCGGGGAACGGCGCGCGCACAACCGGTTTTCCAAGATATTGTTCCAAAGCGCGAAGAACTGCGTCATTTTTTAACGTTCCGCCCTGAACGACAATTTTATCGCCCAACTGGGCGGGATTGGAAATGCGAACTACCTTTGTAAAAACATTTTCCACGATGGAGCGGCAAAGGCCCGCCATAATGTCATCAGCCTGTTTTCCGTTTTTTTGCTCAGTAATAATTGTGCTGTTCATAAAAACAGTGCATCTGCTTCCAAGGCGGGCGGGATTTTTTGCGTTAAAAGACTGCTCTGCAATTTTATTGACGGGAATATTCAAAGTCTCCGCGAATGTTTCCAAAAACGAGCCGCATCCCGATGAACACGCTTCGTTTACCGTTATGTTTGTAACGATTCCGTTGGAAATATTTATGGCTTTCATGTCCTGACCGCCGATGTCAAGAATAAAACTTACGCCCGGAATATATTTTTGCGCGGCTGCGGCATGAGCGACTGTTTCTACCGTGTGATAGTCCGCGCCCAGAGCCTTGTCGAATAAAAGCTCTCCGTAACCAGTCGTTCCAAGCGCGATAATTTCAAGATTGATTCCCTCTTCCTTGTATTTTGCGTACATTTCCAAAAGACCCTGCTTGATGACTTTTAACGGCTCTCCCTTGTTGGGACTGTAAAAACAATCGACAACATTTTCATTTTCGTCTATCAATACAAATTTGGTTGTGGTGGAACCTGCGTCCAATCCAAGATATACGCGAAGATTATTGCCGCTAACGGCAGAAGAATCTTTTTTGATTGTCTGCATTTTGTGACGTGCAATAAATTCATTGCGTTCGCTCTCGGAATCAAAAAAGTTTATGTTCTGCATTGTGGAATTTCCCGCGACAATTTCCCTGTACTTGGACAGGGTTGTAAGCGCATCTTGCGGGTTAATTGCCTTGATTTCTTCCTTAAACATTTCCGCGATACTAAGAGCCGTGCCGTACGCGATAAACAGTTCCGCTTTGGGCGGCAGAATAATATCGTCGTCTTTAAGCCCGAGCCTTTCTGCAAAAACCCTTATAAGCGTAGGATTAAATGTCAAAGGGCCGCCTTCAAAAACAACGGGTGCCTTGATTTCAAGCCCCTGTGCAAGACCGCCGATTGTCTGCTTTGCAATCGCGTGAAAAGTTGAGAGGGCAATGTCGGGCAAAAGTCCGCCCTGATTTAAAAGCGGTTGAATGTCGGTCTTTGCAAAAACACCGCACCTGCCCGAAATATCGTACACTTGAGTGCCCAAAGCGGCGAGCGCGTTAAATTCTTCGACGGGGGTGCGAAGCAATGTTGCCACTTCGTCTATGAATGCGCCTGTGCCGCCTGCGCAGCTTCCGTTCATTCTCATGTCGCCTGCGACCAAACGATTCGTCGCCTTATCATGGTAGAAAAAAACGATTTTTGCGTCCTGTCCGCCAAGCTCGATTGCCACGCTGGCTCTCGGGTAAAAAGTGCGCACCGCGATGGAATTGGCGACAACTTCCTGAATGTAGGGAACATGGAGCATTTCCGCGATGGTTCTGCCGCCCGAGCCGCAAAACGCAAGGCAATATTGATTGTCGGGGAATTTATCAAAGATTTCCCCAAGCATCGAGCGCACTTTTTCGCTCTGGGAAGCTTCGTGCCTTTCATAACGGGAAAAAATTATATCTTTTGTGTCGCCTTGCAGCACCACGGCTTTGACCGTCGTGGAGCCGACATCAATACCTATATGTAACATTCAGAAATCATATTTTATAGTAAAAAGAATTAATTTTCAACGGTTATTTTACCGCCTTTCGCGTTCTTGTACCGTCAGTTTGGCAACAGCCCGAACCGCTCTTGCAGCATCTTCGCCGATACCGCAGCGTTCCGCCATTTCTGAAACGTCCGCCGCGGCGATGTTCGAAAGCGACTCGTAAGTTTTCATGATAACTGCGGCTCTTTTTGGCCCGATTCCTTCGACAGATTCCAGTGCGGAAAAGAGCAAATCCTTGGATCGAAGCTTTTGGTTAAAACCTGTTGCAAAGCGGTGACATTCGTCGCGCACATGCTGCAGGATTTTTAACGCTTCCGATTGCCGCGACAAAACGACAGGCTCTTTCGCTTCGGGGAGCCACAGTTCTTCTTCGCGTTTTGCAAGCCCTACAATTGAAATCTCGGCGCCAAGTTCATCAAGTACGCCCTTCGCGGCGTTTACCTGCCCCAAGCCGCCGTCGACAAGTATCAAATCGGGCAGTTCTTTTTCTTCACGGATTTGCCTTGAATATCGGCGGCTTACAACTTCGCGCATTGCGGCATAATCATCGACAATCCCGATAACGGTTCGCAGCTTGAAATGGCGGTAATTTTTTCGATCAGGAATTCCGTTTTTAAAAGTGATAAGGGAAGCGACAGGATGTTTCCCGTCAAGCTGCGCGATATCGAACCCTTCGATAAGTTCGGGTCTTGCATCAAGATTGAGCGCGTGCATAAGTTCGTCCAATGCAGGACCTGCACCGCGTTCCTTTAGCCGTTTGCGCAAATCTTCGGCTGCATTCTGCCGCGCCATCGCAAGAATAGCCCCATGATGTTTTTCCGTTGGCGTTATCAATTCAGGCATTCTATTAAATTTTTCTTCAAAATTTCTCTCGCAAAGGCGCAAAGGCGCAAAGTTGTTATTGCTGTTTTCTTCTTCATCTTCCTTTGCGTCCTTGGCATCTTGGCGTCTTGGCGAGAGATCTTGAAAAAATATTTTTGCGGGGGGAGGTCTTGATTGATCGTAATACGTTGTTATAAAAAGTTCCAATGAGTCCTGTTCGTCCGCGGCGGATTTGGTGCGGAAAAGATCGCGTCCTGTCATCTTGCCGCCTCGCATGGAAAAAACCGTAAATGTCGCAAGCACGCCTTCCGCGGCCCACGCGATATAATCCCTGTCTTCGGGATTCAAATCCTCCACGGAAGTTTCTTCGCCCGCAAGGTTTTCAATCGCCCTGATCGCGTTTCTGATTTGCGCCGCATCCTCAAATTTTAACGCCCTTGCAGCCTCGTGCATTTTTACGGTGAGGTCGATAATAAGCGAATCGGTTTCGCCCGCAAGCAGTTTAACCACTTTCTGAACATGAAGGGCATAATCCTCTTTGCCGATTTTTCCGCTGCACGGCGCCATGCATCGCCCGATGTGATAATACATGCAAGGTCCGTTCTTCTTGATTTTTTTGCATTTGCGAAGCGGAAAAAGCTTGTCGATTAAATCGATCATCGCGGTTACCGCCTGTCCGTCGGGGAACGGTCCAAAGTAGAGACTTTTGTCCTGAACCACTCTGCGAGTGCGGAAGATGCGCGGAAAATCCTCATGCGTTATGCGAATTACAGGATAGGTTTTGCCGTCTTTAAGGCTTATGTTGTACTTTGGCGAATGCTGTTTTATTAGCGTATTTTCCAAAAGCAGGGCATCGTATTCGCTTTGGACAATAATCGTTTCAAGGGACGCGATGCGCCGCATGAGGGTAGCGGTTTTAGCGTCCTTCTCGCCCGTAAAATAAGATTTTATGCGGTTTTTTAAAGATTTTGCCTTGCCCACATAGATGATTTCGCCTGCCGCATCCTTCATTATGTAGACCCCGGGCTCACAGGGAGCGTCCAGAGCGGCGGCTTTCAATTTGCCGATATTTTCCGAATTTAACTGATAATCCATATTGATTTTTGCCGATAATTATAGAAGAAAACTATGAAAAAATCACTTATTATCCTGAACACAGTATACCTGTTCTTGTTTGTTTGCGGTAGTGTCTTTGCTGTCGGAGAGCGAACCATAGACCTTGGCGGAAGCGCGGCGTGGACAAGAGCCGAAACAAGGACAAACATTATCGAAGCCAGGAGCCTTAGGCCCCATCCTGTTTTGATATTGTCTTCCGCATCGGTATCGCAGGCGGACGGATATTCCGCCGCCACGGGAGTGCTTGGCAATTTTTCCCAATTGGCGCAGCCTTCACTCGACATGTCGATTTCGTTTGATGAAAGCCGCCCCGAGCTTTTCAGGGACATTACGGGAAATTACAGATTGACAGTTCCCTCCGATTTGGAAGTTGTCGATCGCCTAAGGGCAAGAGCGGGAAACGGCGCGGCTCTTTTCGGGAGATCGGGCGCGGACAGAAACACAGGCCCGCTTGTAATTCAGCCGCAGGGCAGGGAAGCGCTTTTTTCAAACGGGAACAGGCTTCGCGATTTTTCGATCGAGTTTTGGGTTTTTCCGCAGAACATGGTAAACGGCGAACAAATTTTGTCATGGGTGGCGGTCAGGCAGGTTAACGGGCATCAGGCAATTCAAAGAATAAACTGCGTTGCTTCAAGGAACAGGTTGCAGTGGTCGTTTGTAAATTTTTTCGCTTCATCAACTAACGGCAACGCGTATCTTAATCTGGAATTTTCAGGGAATACGCCTGTTGTTCCGCGTAGATGGAGTCATCATATAATCAGGTTCGATGCGACTACGGGTCTTCTTGAATATCTTGTAGACGGCTCAAGCGAAACAATTATTTACGCAACATCGACAGGACGCGAGAACAGCGAAGTGCATACGCCTGTAATCGGCGCCAACGGAAATTTTTTAATCGGCGAAAGTTTCAACGGTTTAATCGACGAGTTCAAGGTGCATAATGCCTGCATAGGCCGATCTTCCATTCACAGATATTCGGCCGCAGGCGGAAGAATGCAAACGTCTCCAATCGATCTTGGAGAGAGCGCAAGCGGCGTTATGCGAATAAATGTAACGGGCGGAAGGACAAGCCTTAGGGGAACTTCCGTACGAAACGAGTTTCGCGAAAACGGAAGATTCAAATTTTCCGACGACTCTGAAATGAACTTTTTTATAAGGGCAAGCGAGCGTTCCTACGATTTGGGAAGGGCAAGGTGGGTGCATTTTACCCCGGGTTCCGATGTATCGGGCATTCAGGGACGTTATGTGCAAATAGCGGTTGATTTTTACCCTTCTGCGGACGGCGAATCAAGCCCGTATCTTGAACAGATGCATATTGTTTATATGCCGGGAGAGGTGCCGCTTCCTCCGCGCAACTTTACGGCAATCGCAAGAGACGGCAAGGTTGAGCTTCGCTGGCGAATCAGTCCTTCGCAGAATACCGAAGGTTATCGCATCTATTACTCCGGCGTGCGCGGCGAACTTTTCGGAACGGACGCTTTCCAGGGCTCTTCGCCGATAGACGCGGGAAACAGAAACAGTTTCGTAATAGAAGGACTTGCAAACGGAACGCTTTACTATTTCAGGGTGGCGGCGTATACTCGCGTTTCGGGCGAAATCAACGAAGGTGAATTTACCGCCGAAGTGACAGCCCGTCCGCTGGCAGGCCTTGATCCATGAGTTTAAGCGAAAAAATAAATAACTATATTTTGGACATTCCAAGCCTTCCCGTATCTGTCGGAAAGGCTCTGCAGGTCTGCAACAGCCCGAATGTAAATCCTTCGGATTTGAATCATGTTATTTCACTTGATCCTGTTTTAACCGGAAAACTGTTAAAATTGATAAACTCCGCCTATTACGGACTTGGAACCCATGTCACTTCGCTTATCAAGGCAATTACAATGCTCGGTTTGAATACGGTAAAAAATCTTGTGTTGTCAACGGCAGTTTTAAGTAATCTTCCCGGCAACAAGGGAACGGAAGGGCTTAACATGGAAGGTTTTTGGCATCACTGCCTTTGCGTAGGTGTCATGACAAAACTGCTTGCTTCCAAAAACGGCATAGAAGACAAATATCTGGAAGAATATTTTGCGGCGGGACTGTTACACGACATTGGAAAAATTCCGCTTAACGCTGTTCTTGCTTCCGATTACATGCAGATGATCACGGTCGCGGACAGGGAACACAAGCCGTTGTATGCAGTGGAGAATGAAATTGCGGGCATAAATCACTGCGCCGCAGGAGAAATGATTGCAAATTTATGGAAGCTTGACAGCTCCATAACAGACGTTATTACGAATCATCACAATATCGGCGAATATTCGGGCGAAAACAAAAGACTTCTCTGTTTTACCGCAATCGCCGATTATTTTTCGCTTGTTTACGAGATTGGTTTTGCAGGCAACAGAAAACCTGTTAAACCGGAAGCAGGCATATGGGAAGAGATCGGCCTTAATGACGATGCTTACCTTGACTTGATGCCGAATCTGTACCATGAAATGGAAAATGCCAAAGTGTTCCTTCAGACATAATTCTTTTAATTGCCATTGATCAAATTTTCAAAATGCCATATAATCCATTATCATGCTTTCAGTGCGTTTTTGGGGAGTTCGCGGTTCGATTCCGTGTCCGGGGCCCGACACAGTAATTTACGGCGGTAATACATCATGTCTCGAAATTCGGGCGGACGATCATCTTATAATAATCGACCTTGGCACAGGCGTTCGTCCTTTGGGCGAATGGCTTATCGAAAACGATCTTAAAAAATACGGAAAAATAAGCGCCGATATTTTGATTACCCATACCCATTGGGATCATATAATGGGTTTTCCGATGTTCAATCCGGTTTATGTGCCAGGGACGGAGCTTCGCATTACGGGTCCTGTCACATTCGAGGACGAAAGCCTGAAAGCGATTATGGAAACGCAGCTTTCGTATCAATATTGGCCTGTCACTCTTGCAGAGCTTGCCGCCAAAATCGAATACAACCAAATTAAAGAGACAACAATGGATCTTGGCGATGATCTTACGATAACAAGCAAATTTCTTAATCACACAATTTCATGTCTTGGCTACAGAGTCGATTATAAGGGTAAATCCATCGCGACCGTTTACGATCATGAACAGTACCGCAACTTGTTTGCAGAGGACAATTCCGCAGCCCTTGAAGGAAAAATTGCCGCCGCCGAAGAAAACGAAAAGGTAAGGCAATTCATAAGGGGAGCCGACATCGTCATTCATGATTCGCAATACACTCAGGATGAATACGCAAGCCGCACGGGCTGGGGTCACAGTTCCTACAACGACACTGTAGACGCGGTAAAAGACAACGACGTAAAAAAAGTCGTCTTTTTTCATCATGAACCGTCACGAAAAGACTCCGAGCTTGCAGAAATCGAAAAACAATACGAAGGAAGCACACAGCCGCAAATTGTCATGGCACGCGAAGGATTGATATTGGAAGCCTAGTTATAAAATGCATATTTTATAATTAACAAAATAGCACCAAGAAATTATATATAAGAGCACGCGTAAAAATACCTGCGCTTTAAATTATCCGCGAAGCGGATTAATGGCTCTGGCATTTTTCCACGCAGCCGCTAGCTGAAGAAGATGAGGGTCCACGGATTTACACGGATTAGCACGAAGGAAGAAGAGAAGAGATTAACCCGCCTGTATTCTGCACGCGAAAGCGTGTGGATAAAAAAATTCAAAACGGCGAGAGGCCAGATGAATTTATAATTTTTAATTAAATCTACTGGCTGAGACCATCACGAACAAGACTGAACCTGCTGTCCGCTTTCTTTCCTTAACCTAAGAAAACCCTGATTTTAATAAATAATTCTAGGGAAAAGAGAAAAAATATCGGACAAAAAGTTCGTGAAAGCGAGCTTGCGAGCTTTTTAGTGTGGTTTGTGATAAAGGTCTTCTTCCCTCTTCGTGAAAATCTGTGGAAATCCGTGGATAAATTAAAAAATTCTCGTTTTTTTCAAAATTCTTTCATTTTCACTAAAGCGCCATGCAGGGTCATGCCATATATAGGTGGAGAATTTTCATGTTTTTGAAAGTTCTCTGCCGGGCATCTTTTGACGCCCCGGGAAAACTTAGAACTAAGGATACATCTATGAAAAATGACACATTTGTCTCTCCGCTCGAAGACTTTGCCTTTAAACAGGTTTTCGGCGAACGCAGGAACATCGACAACACAAGGGCTTTCCTGAAAACTGTCCTGAATATCCCCGGAGAGGA
>WQSP01000027.1 GCA_009787795.1 Treponema sp. | reverse complement strand
AATGGTATTCATAATAATAAAAATATAATTAATTCAAAATGGATAATGGAAATGAGTTCTATACAATCAGACGGTTATCCTGATTGGTTTGGAAATTATGGCTTGCATTGGTGGATTTCAAAAAAGAGTATAAATGGATATGTAGATATGTTTTACGCTCTTGGTGCACATGGGCAATATTTATATGTTATTCCAGAAAAAAGATTAACAGTATGTATAAGGAAAAAGGTTGGAAATATTAAGGATATGTTTATTCCATATAATTTTTTGTATAAAATAATAATTCCGAATATATAATGTGTAGAAATAAAGCAAATATTACTTCGCCTAACAAACAGTAAATTTTTTTATAATTTTTAAAATTACATAATAATATTAATTTCTATCTGCGTATTGCTTTAAAAACCGAAAATCCCAGGAACACCACGCCTGCGATAATTACAGTCATTGCTCCTACAGGTAAATCAAAAAACCAGCCTGAAACAAGACCGCTCACAGAAAAAAGAGCCGAGAACAAACAGCTTGAAATCATCATGCCGCCAAGACTGCGGGAAAATACGCCCGCACAACCTGAGGGAAGCGTAAGCATCGCTATCACCATTACAATGCCTACAAAAGTTTGAAGAAGTACAATTGCAACAGCAGTAATGCCCAGAAGCAAAAGAAAAATAGCGTCAACTTTAACGCCTCGGGTGCGCGCGAATTCCGCGTCAAATGACGAGGCTTCTATCTGGGCATAAAAACGCCATGCAAGTAATAAAACAATTACATCCAATGCAGCGAGTAAAATTAAATTCATGTTGGAAATTAAAAGTATGTTTCCAAAAAGCCATGTTGAAGGATCTGCGTAACCGGGAGTTTTTGCCATGAATAAAAGACCAAGACTCATGCCGATTACCCAAATTGCGCTGATTACCGTGTCTTCTCTTTGTTTGGCTTTTAGCGACACCAACCCTATAATTACCGCGCTAAGAACCGCAAAAATCAACGCGCCCAAAATCGGCGGGAAACCGGGGATAATTGTCGCTGCCAAATATAAGGCCATGCCGATTCCGCCGAGTACCGCATGCGAAACTGCGCCTGCCAAACTTGCAATTCTACGCACTGTTACAATGGAGCCCAATATTCCAAAAAGAACCGCAGATAAAATTCCCGCCAAAAGAGCGTTTCGCAAAAACGGAAAATGCAAATTCATTAAGGCTTCAAAAAAATCTAACAGCATGTGATGTCTTCTCCGTGCAGTACCTTTGAATGTTTTTCGTCTCCGTGTCCTGTTAAAACATTTGTCTCCAAACCGTGCTGGACGATTTTTTTCCCGTTTCCAAGACATAAAACCCTGTCTGTAAGAGATGTTACAAACTCGGTGTCATGCGTAACGATTAAAATTGTCGTATTTCCCTTATAAGCGCCAAGGGTTTCATAAAGACGCGTTTCGCTTTCTGCGTCCATGTTGGCAGTAGGTTCGTCCAGCACAAGAAGCCTTGGTTTTGCAGCTAACGCGCGAGCGACAAGGGCTCTGCGTTTTTGCCCGCCCGAAAGGGAACGGTAAGGTCTTGACGCCAAATCCGCAATGCCTGTTTTTTCCAGCGCTTCTGCAACCGAAACAAAGGCAACGGCGTTGGAATATCTTTTTTGCGGATGCAACAATCCCATTCTGACGACATCGCGCACTGTTATGGGAAATAAATTGTCGGCGGGCATATGCTGGGAAACATACGCTGTAGAATCGCAGATAAAAACGTTTCCCTTGTTTGGTTTTTCAAGTCCAAAAAGAAGCTTAAGAACTGTCGTTTTCCCCGAGCCGTTGGGACCAACCATTGCGACAAATTCGCCGCAGTGGATATGAAAAGAAGCGCTTTTTAACACATCGGTATCGCTGTAAGAAAAAGAGACAGACTCGAACTTTATGGCAATATCACGATTCAATTCATTTCCCTGTTTTTATTTTATGATATTTTTCAAAGCTTGTCCCATGTGCCTGATATTTTCAAGCCAATTAAAAGCGAGCGGATCCAATTCAACCACCTGCGCTCCTGCGGAATTTGCAAGCGTTCTTGCCGCATTTACGGGGAACTGCGTCTGTACGAAAATTGCCGCAGGTTTTTCTTCCTTGATTTTTTCCATCAAAATATTTAACTGACGCGGTGTCGGTTCCTTGCCGCCCGTTTCAACAGCTTCCTGAACTATGCCAAAATCATCAAGAAAATATCCAAAACTTGGATGATAGACAAAAACGCTTTTACCGCTTAATGGAGCAAGATCGATTTGCAGTTCGTCAAACATATTATTAATTTCGCTGATAATCTTTAAATAGCGATTATCATAATACTCTGCATTAATAAAATCAAAATAAAAAAAAGTTTCGTTAATGTGCTTTGCCATCAGTATTGCAGGTTCGCGTCCAAGCCATGTGTGCCTGTCAATTTCCAATGACGAGTGCTGATTATGGTCATGATCATCGCAATCGTGTCCTTCATGTTCTGTCAGGTATCTAAATTCTACGCCGTGTGTTCCGTCAACTATAACCAGATTGGGAAAGAGCGATTCGATTTTTCGACGCAGCGTTATCTCAAACTCTGTGCCGCTTAGTATCCATGCTTTTGCCTTGCTTAATGCCTGTATCTGCCTGGGAGTCGGCTCATAATTGTGCGGATTTTGCCCGGGCGGAACAAGAATTAAAACATCGGCTTTGTCACCTGCAATTTGAGACACAAACCACGCCTGCGGCGGAATGCTTACTGCAATAAGCAGATTTTCACTTTGATTGTTTTGTCTGGTGCAAGAAGCAAATATAATAAATAAAATAATTAATAATAATCCACGAATTTTCACTGATTTGCACGAATTTAAAAAACAACTTTTAGAGTAATTCGTGTTAATCCGTGTTAATCCGTGGACTATCATTTCTTCTTTTTTCGTTTTTTGCCAAGGACGCCTCTTGCGCAGGCGCCTATAAACTTAATGAACCATGGTTCCATTTTTTTATGGACAGTTTTCAATTCCTTGATTATTTGTATGCTCTGAGGGCAATGAGATTCGCATTTGCCGCATTTGGAACAAAGACCGGGGCTTCCGCTTTTTTCGCTCATTAAACCTGTGCTTGTGACGTATTGTTTTACGCCTTCGATAAATCCCATCGAATAAACGGCGTTATATGCCGAGAACGATCCGGGGATATTTACACCTAACGGACACGGCATGCAGTAATTGCAGCCTGTACAGCGCACTTTGCAGGCGCGGTTAATCGATTCCAAAACCGAGCTGTAAACCGCCATGTGCGACTCGTTCAGCATGTTTACAGATGCCGCTTGTGCAAGATTTACATTTTCGTCAAGCTGCTCAATTGCGTTCATGCCACTTAATACGGAAGTAACTTCAGCTTGATTCCACAGCCAGTTAAGCGCCCAGCCAACAGGCGATATTTTTGCGCCATTTGGTCCCTGCGAATTGCCAAAAATAGACACCGCTTCTTTTGGAAGGGCGTTTGCAAGTTTTCCGCCCAAAAGCGGCTCCATGATCACAACAGGCATTTTTGCGGCGGCGGCTTTTAAACCCTTAACGCCCGCTTGAAAATTTTCATCAAAATAATTGTATTGTATCTGCGCAAGTTCCCAATCGTAATCTTCGACGATTTTTAAAAACTCGCTTCCCGATCCATGAAAGGAAAAACCGATGTGTTTTATCTGCCCGCTTGCTTTTTTTTGCGCAATCCAGCTTTCTATTCCCCATTTTTTAAATCGATTCCACTGTTCCATGTCGGTCATCATGTGCAACAGGTAATAATCGATATAATCGGTTTTTAGCCTTTTTAGCGATTCGTTGAAATACTTGTCAAAATCTGCCGTTTTCTCGGAATTTTTAAACATTACAAGCGGAAGTTTTGTCGCGATATAAACTTTATAGCGCACATTGTTTTTGTAAAGAACCGAACCAAGCGCTTCTTCGTTGCCGGGATAAATCCAGGCAGTGTCAAAATAATTAACGCCCTTGTCAATCGAGCGCATGATCAGCTCTTCCGTTTTCTTCATGTCCGTAACGCCAAGAGCACCCGGAAAACGCATGCATCCAAAGCTGAGAGACGAAATTTTATTCCCGGTTCTTTTGTCTATACGGTACTGCACTTTGATCAATCCTCGGATTCTTCGACAGTCATTTCTTCCTGAGCGCTTTCCGCTTCGGCTGCAATTGCCTCGGCTTCCTGTTTGCGTTTCTCAAGAATTTCCTGCATGTATTCGTCCAAATCCTGACTTTCATCGTCGAATAACTTAATATTGCGGTATCGTTTCATGCCGGTACCTGCCGGGATTGGATGTCCAATTATAATATTTTCCTTTAAGCCGCGAAGGTAATCCGTAGAGCCCGCGATTGCCGCATTTGTAAGAACTCTGGTTGTTTCCTGGAAAGAAGCCGCAGAAAGGAACGAATCGATATTGAGCGACGCTTTTGTTATTCCCTGGAACATAGGCTGCGCGATTGCAGGCTGTCCGCCTTCCGCCATTACGCGGGCGTTTTCTTCGTGGAAACGGTACTTGTCCACAGACGAGCCGTAAATGAATTTCGTGTCGCCTACAAACCTGATTTCCACCTTGCGCATCATCTGTCGGATAATTACGCCGATGTGTTTGTCGTTAATGGAAACGCCCTGCAAACGGTAAACGTGCTGGATTTCATCCATCAGATAACGCTGAAGTTTGCTTTCGCCGAGTATGAACAGAACATCATGCGGATTAATCGGACCCTGACAGAGAAGCTCTCCCGCTTCCACTGTGTCGCCGTCGCGCACGAGCAAGCGTTTGTTCATCGGGATAAAATGCGTAAACTCCCTTCCAAAGTTGTCAACAACCGTAACTTTGCGTTTGTTCTTGACAATACCGCGGAAGAAAACAGTGCCTGAAACTTGCGCAAGAACTGCGGGGTTCTTTGGCTTTCGCGCTTCAAACAATTCGCTTACGCGCGGAAGACCTGCCGTAATGTCCATTGCCTTTGCAGATTCTTTCAATGTCTTTGCAATCGTGCGTCCCGCCTTGATTCTTTCTCCTTCATCAACCTGAAGATAAGTGCCGGAAGGCAGGAAGTAGGAAGCAACTTCATTTTCCTTGTCGTCCACAATAAATATACGCGGCTGTTTGCTCTCGTTTTGGAACTCCGTTATGCGCTTTTCGATATTGCCCGTATCTTCGTCAATTTCCTCTTTAAGCGTGGAGCCAAGAATGATATCCTCGTATTTTACGGTTCCGCTTGCCTCGGCGATAATCGGGTCGGAGAACGGATCGAATTTTGCAATTGTCTTGTCAGCTTCCACAACAGAACCCTTCTGCGCTTCAAAATCGGAACCGTTTCTCACTTCAATTTTTTGATCCTGACCTATCAGGTAGAGCGTCTCGCCTTCTTTGCCTTTTAAGACAAGAGCGTATGCGATTTCGGGGGAAACAATTTCTTCGTTGCCGCGTCTGACAATAACATCGCCGCGATTTACCCTCTTTCCGTCAACGGCAACCAATTTGTCGCCGCGTTCAAGCTTATACTCTCTCATAACCTTGTTTACAATTGCAAAACCTCTTCTTGTAAAAAGCAGATGACCGTTATCAAGAATGATATGAGTGCCGACAACGTCCCTTATATAAACGGGATATTTAAGCGTTATGCGATTTTCTTCGCTGATTTTTGTCGCAACGCCTCCGATGTGGAACGTGCGCATCGTAAGCTGCGTACCCGGCTGACCGATTGACTGCGCCGCGATGGTTCCAACAGCTTCGCCGATATCGACGGTTCGGTTGGTCGCAAGATTGCGGCCGTAACATTTTCGGCACACGCCGTATTTCGCTTCGCATGTAAGAACTGTTCTTATGCGAACAGTTTCAACTTGCGCCGCATCAATTGCGTTTGCGATGTCTTCGGTAATTTCTTCGTTTACGTCGATTATCAATTCGCCCGTTATCGGATGCTTGACGCGTTCAAGGGTAAAACGTCCGACTATTCGATCTTTCAGCGCTTCGACAATTTCTTCGCCCTGTTTGATCGCGGAATACGCGATACCGTTAATTGTTCCGCAGTCATCTTCGTTTACAACCATATCCTGCGCAATGTCGACAAGACGGCGCGTCAAATAACCGGCTTCCGCCGTTTTAAGAGCCGTATCGGAAAGACCTTTTCGCGCACCGTTAGTTGAAATAAAGAACTCGATTACGGAAAGACCTTCCTTAAAGTTTGATCTGATTGGCAGTTCGATAATATCGCCCGACGGTTTTGCCATAAGACCGCGCATGCCGCCAAGCTGGCGAATCTGGTTGCGGCTTCCGCGCGCTCCTGAGTTTGCCATCATGTAAATCGAGTTAAAACCGTCCCTGTCGGACTCAAGGGTTTTCATTGTTATGTTTGTAAGGTCTTCGTTGGTTTTATTCCAAACTTCGATTACCTTGTTGTAACGTTCTTCGTTTGTAATATGACCCTGACGCCATTGTTTTTGAATCGACTCAACATCCTTGTTCGCCCTGTCGATCATTTCGGATTTTTCTTTCGGTATGATAATGTCATCTACGCCGATTGTCGCGCCGAATAATGTCGAGTAACGATAACCTGTCGATTTGATCGCGTCCAGCATCTGAACCGTAAGCCACGAACCTTTGTCTTTGAAAATGAATTCCACAAGACCGCGAAGTTCCTTGTCCTTTAATTCATAGTTGATAAAGGGAATGCCTTCCGGAAGTTCTTCGTTAAACACAAGCCTTCCTGCGGTTGTTACAATTGTGCCGTCTTTCTCGGTATTCGTTTCGCTTCCCGCCTTGTCCCAAATTGGAAGTTTGGGCGGTTTAAGGCGAATGGCAGCTTCCCAGTCGAGCGCTTTGCTTTCGACTGCCATAAGAACTTCTTCTGCAGACGAATAATAGGGTATTTTGTCTTTTGTTTCGGCTTTTCCCGAGCCGGGACGTTTTGCATTCGGTTTGATTCTTGTAAGAAAGTTAATTCCCAAAACCATATCCTGCGACGGGAACACGATCGTTTTTCCGTTTGCAGGGTTTAAAAGGTTTCGCGCAGAAAGCATTAATGTCCAGCATTCCATCTGCGCAGCTTGCGTTAACGGAACGTGAACCGCCATCTGGTCGCCGTCAAAGTCCGCATTAAAAGCGTGACAAACAAGCGGATGAAGCTTGATCGCCTTTCCTTCGACCAATACAGGCTCGAACGCCTGAATGCCAAGGCGGTGCAAAGTCGGAGCACGGTTTAAAAGCACAGGATGTTCTTTTACAACCTCGTCCAAAATGGCATAGACCTCGGGAGTTTCCTGTTCTACAAGCGTCTTTGCTTTTTTGATATTGAAGACAACGTCCTTGTCTACAAGTTTTTTCATTATAAATGGCTTGAACAGTTCAAGCGCCATTTTTGTCGGAATGCCGCACTGCCACATTCTAAGATCGGGACCTACCGTAATTACAGAACGTCCCGAATAGTCAACGCGTTTTCCAAGAAGGTTCTGGCGGAAACGTCCCTGCTTTCCTTTAAGCATGTCGCTGATCGATTTAAGGGGCCTGTTCGACGAACCTTTAACGACTTTTTTCTTTTTTGAATTGTCGAATAACGCATCAACCGCTTCTTGCAGCATGCGCTTTTCGTTTCTGATGATAATGTCAGGCGCGTTAAGGGCCTGAAGTCTTTTTAAACGATTGTTGCGGTTGATCACCCTGCGGTACAAATCGTTAAGATCGCTTGTCGCAAAACGTCCGCCGTCAAGTTGAACCATCGGGCGAAGTTCCGGCGGAATGACAGGTATCACATTGAGGATCATCCAATGGGGTCTGTTGTCGGAGCCGCGGAAATTTTCCACGATTTCGATTCTTTTTAGCAAACGCTTGTCGCTCTTTGCGCCCTTGTCGATCATCTTGGCGCGAAGGTCAGCCGCCATTTGATCAAGATCGAGATTTTCCAAAAGTATGCTAACAGCTTCCGCGCCCATGCCGGCAGTAAAACCGCCGCCATAGCGTTCCTGCGCTTCGTAAAATTCCTCTTCGGAGAGAAGCTGTCCTTTTTTTAATGCGGTATCGCCCGAATCGATTACGATATATTTTTCATAGTAAAGAACGGAACGAAGCTGGCTTGTCGGAAGATCCAACAAAAGACCCATTCTGCTCGGAACGGAGCGATAATACCAAATATGCGACACAGGAGCCGCAAGCTCGATATGCCCCATTCTTTCGCGGCGCACCTTAAAGTGCGTAACTTCAACGCCGCAGCGATCGCAGATAACGCCTTTGTATCGCACCGATTTGAATTTTCCGCAGTAGCATTCCCATTCTTTGGTTGTGCCGAAAATGCGCTCGCAGAAAAGCCCTTCCTTTTCGGGACGTAATGTGCGGTAGTTAATCGTTTCCGGCTTTTTTACTTCGCCGTAAGACCACGACCGGATCATGTCCGGCGAGGCAAGCTGTATCATTATCGAATCAAAATCCTGAATGTCTCTCATGTTCCTCTCCCCTCTTAAAAATTGCTTCCCGTCTTCTTGATTAGTTCCTCGTCTTTTTCCGTGAGCGGTATCTGTTTTCCCTTTACGTCGAATATGGAAAGGTCCAGCGCAAGACCGCGCAATTCCTGAACAAGTACGTTAAACGATTCGGGAATTCCCGCGGTTGTCGAAGGCTCGCCCTTTACAATCGCTTCGTAAATTTTGGAACGCCCTGTCATGTCGTCGGACTTGATTGTCAAAAGTTCCTGCAAAGTGTTCGCGGCGCCGTAAGCTTCAAGCGCCCACACTTCCATTTCGCCCAATCTCTGTCCGCCGAATTGCGCCTTGCCGCCCAGCGGCTGCTGCGTAACAAGCGAATACGGACCCGTGGAGCGCGCATGCATCTTGTCATCGACAAGGTGATGCAATTTAAGGAAGTAAATGATTCCGCAGAAAATCGGATTAACAAATTCTTCGCCTGTTCTTCCGTCTTTTAAAACGGTTTTGCTCGTAACGGGAAGATTTGCATCCCTTAATTTTTCCTCGATTTGTTCTGTCGACGGCGACTGGAACACGGGCGCGGAATACCATTCGTCCAAAGTGGATCCCGCCCAGCCAAGTTCCGTTTCCAGAAGCTGACCGATATTCATACGGGACGGAACGCCAAGAGGAGTCAAACAAATATCAAGCGGAGTTCCGTCTTCCATAAACGGCATGTCTTCTTCCGGCAATATCCTTGCGACAACGCCCTTGTTTCCGTGACGACCCGCCATTTTGTCGCCTTCGCGAAGTTTGCGTTTTGTCGCAATTAAAACCTTTACAACTTCATCCACACCGGGGCTTAAGCTGTCATGCTCTGTCCTTTTGAGACGCTGAATGTCGATAATCGTTCCGTCGATGCCGTGCGGCACTTTAAGCGAAGTGTCGCGCACTTCTTTTGCCTTTTCGCCGAAGATCGAATTTAAAAGCTTGAATTCGGGCGTTGTTTCGGTTTCGCTTTTCGGCGTGACTTTTCCGACAAGAATGTCGCCCGAGCGCACTTTTGCGCCGATTCTTATTATTCCTTCGCCGTCAAGGTTGTCAAGATTTTTTTCGTTTGTATTCGGAATGTCGCGTGTAATTTTTTCGGGACCAAGTTTTGTCTCGCGCACCTCTACAATAAATTCTTTTATGTGTATCGATGTGAACATGTCGTCCTTGACAACTTTTTGCGAAATAAGAATCGAGTCTTCGTAGTTATAGCCGTTCCAGGGCATAAAGCCGACAAGGATATTTCTGCCAAGAGCAAGCTCGCCGTTTTGCGTGGCTGGTCCGTCTGCAATTACCTGACCCGATGCGATTTTATCGCCGAACTTTACAATCGGACGCTGGTTGTAACATGTGTCCTGGTTTGTTCTTTGGAACTTTACAAGCTGATAGACATCGTTTCCGTGTTCGTCAATCGAAACCTGCGCCGCGGGTTTTGCCGCGCCCGTTTTTTCCGGCTTGATTATTATTTCCTGACTTGTTACGCGAACAACAGTTCCGCTCCTTCGCGCTTTTACAAGAACGCCCGAATCATAAGCGCATTTCCCTTCCATTCCGGTTCCAACCCGCGGCGCTTCCGGGAACACAAGCGGCACAGCCTGCCTCTGCATGTTGGAACCCATAAGCGCGCGGTTTGCATCGTCGTGTTCAAGGAACGGAATTAGAGAAGCGGAAACGGAAATTATCTGTTTTGGAGACACGTCCATGTACTGAATGTCTTCGGGAGAACGGGTAATGTAATCGCCCTGCCTTCTGCATGAAATTTGATCGTCTGCAAAAGAGCCGTTTGTGTTTACTTTTGCCGAAGCCTGCGCGATAAAGTATTTGTCTTCGTCCATTGCGGAAAGATATTCGATGTCTTTTGACGCGATGCCTTTTGCGACTTTGCGATAAGGCGTTTCCAAAAAGCCGTATTCGTTTACGCGCGTATAATTTGCAAGCGAAACTATTAGACCGATATTCGGTCCTTCCGGCGTTTCAATCGGACACATTCTTCCGTAATGCGTGTAATGGATTTCGCGAACTTCAAAACCTGCCCTGTCGCGCGAAAGACCGCCGGGACCAAGCGCGTTAAGGCGTCTTTTGTGCGTAAGCTCCGCAAGCGGATTAACCTGATCCATAAACTGCGACAATTGGCTGGAGCCAAAAAATTCTTTTATGGCGGCGACAATCGGCTTTATGGAAATCAATTCCTGCGGTTTAATCGTATCGGTTTCTTTTAGACTCATTCTTTCTTTTGCAATGCGCTCCATTCTGCTGAACGCTGTCTTCATCTGGTTTGCCATAAGCTCGCCTACGGAACGAATGCGTCTGTTTCCAAGATGATCTATATCGTCGAAAGATTCGTCGCCGACATAAACTTTTATCAAATGTTTCATCGTGGCGATGATGTCGTCATTTGCAAGAGTGAATTTGTCAACAGGAAGGTCAAGGCTGAATTTTTTGTTTAATTTGTAGCGTCCCACCTTTCCAAGATCGTAGCGGCGGTCGGAGAAAAACATTCCGAGCAGGTCTTTTTCCGCCTGTTCTGCGGTAATGGATTCGCCGGGCATTAAAACCGAATAAACGGCTATAAGGGCTTCCTCTTTTGTGGGTTCGCTTCCCGCTTCCTTAACGAATTTAATGTCTTCGCGTTCAAAACAATTTAAAAGCATGGTCGAATTAAGCGAACCTTCGGCTTCAAAATCGATAAAACAAATTGTTTTAATGTCGCTTCTTACAAGTTCGTCCACATTGTGCGGATGAAGTTTTTCGCCTGCGCGGTAAATTACCTTTTCATTTCCGTTTTCGTCTTTGCCCATTATCGACTGCGCAAGAATTTTGCCTGAAATTTTTTCCTTTGTTTCGCGGTCATCTTTTATTTTTAAAGTGTCCGTTTTGTAAAAAGCGGCGATAATTTCTTCCCTGTTGCCAAGACCGAGAGTGCGAAGAAAAATCGTGCCAAGGATTCTTTTTTTGCGATCGATCTTTGCGTAAATCAATTCGCGTTTTTGATCGATTTCGAATTCAAGCCAGCTTCCGCGGTATGGAATTATGCGCGAAGAATAAACGCCTTTTTCGTGACAGAAAATAACGCCGGGCGAACGGTGTATCTGCGAAACAACTACGCGTTCCGCGCCGTTTATGATAAAAGTTCCCCTTTCTGTCATTAGGGGAATGTCGCCCATGTAAATGTCTTTTTGGCGGATTTCGCCGGTTTGCTGAAACGCGAGATTTACGCGCGCCTTTAACGGAACGGAATATGTAAGACCTTTTTGTTTGCATTCAAGTTCCGTAACTTTAATATTGTCTTCGTCGAAAGTGTAATATTCAAATTCAAGCCTCATGTCTTCGTTGGGGCTTTTAATGGGGAAGGTCGTCTCGAACACTTCCTGAAGTCCCTGAAGATTCAGTTTTTCGCCTTTATTAACTTTGTCTCTCTGTAAAAAACGCTCGTAGGAATTGAGCTGAATGTCGATCAGATCCGGCAGATCCATCACATCCTGAATATCCCTTCCAATGATTGTGCGCTTGTCGGCATTTTTCATTTTTGTCATCTTACACCCCTAATTGCCACAAAACCTGACCACTTGAAAAAGCGGTCAGGCAATGTGAAAAATATAAAAACAGAAAACAGATCTTACTGGATCTCAACTGTACCACCGGCTGCGGTGATAGCTTCTTTGATCTTTCCGGCTTCGTCTTTGGAAACGCCTTCCTTAAGCGGTTTTGGCGCAGCTTCGACAAGGTCTTTTGCTTCTTTGAGACCAAGACCCGTAACAGCGCGAACTTCTTTGATAACTGCAATTTTCTTTGCTTCTTCAAACGCCTTAAGAATTACGTTAAATTCTGTTTTCTCTTCGGCTGCGGGAGCCGCTCCGCCACCGCCGCCTCCGCCGCCAGCTACTGCAACCGCCACAGGGGCTGCGGCGCTTACGCCGAACTTTTCTTCCATCATTTTAACAAGCTCGGAAACTTCCAGAACTGTCATCGATGCAATCGATTCTAAAATGTCTTCTTTTGAGGCTGCCATATTATCTTCTCCTAATCATTTAATTTGCTCATCATACGAAAAGCATTCATTTATTGAAAATCAACAGGAACGGCAGCTATCCGAAGCCTGATGATTTATTCACATAACGCTTATGCGCCCTTCTTGTCGGCCACAGCCTTAACAGTGCGCACAAGTCTTGACGGTATGTCGTTCATGGCGGAAACAAGGTTTCGCGCAGGACCGTTCATTACCGACATGAGCATGGAGATAAGTTCCATTCTGCCGGGCAGTTTTGAGAACGCTTCTGTTTTAGCGGCATCGTAAACGGTGTCGCCGATAAGCGCGCCCTTGACTTTTAAGGCGGGAACTTCCTTTAAGAATTCAAAAAATATCTTTGCAACTTCGTTGGCATCCTTCGGCGTGATTGCCACGGCGGTAGGACCCACGAGATACGAAGATACATCCGGAGTTGACATTTGCGTAAATGCGATTTTTGCAAAATTGTTTTTGACAACTTTGTAATCAACATTCTTTGTGCGAAGCTGTTTTCTTAAACTGGTGATCTGTTCTACGGTAAGACCGCGGTATTCCGTAAAGATGAAATCGTTTGCCTTGCTGAAAGAATCCTTAAGCTCGCCAATGGCTTTGGTTTTATTATCCTGAATTTTTTTCGCTATTATTGCCATCTGTTACTCCTTATCCTGATCCTTCATGGCAACCCATACGCCGGGTCCCATGGTGCTTGCAACCGAAACGGTCTGGATAAACTCGCCTTTTACGTCGACAGGGCGTTTGCGTTTGACCTCGGTCATTACGGTTGTAATGTTTTCCGCGACATTTGCAGGATCCATCGAAACTTTTCCGACCGCAATGTGCATTACGCCAGTTTTGTCGGCCCTGAATTCAACGCGGCCTTTTTTAAGTTCGGCCAATGTGCCTTTAAGATCGAAGGTTACGGTTCCTGTTTTCGGATTGGGCATAAGACCTTTGCGTCCAAGCACCATACCGAGTTTGCCGACGTCTTTCATCATGTCGGGCGTTGCAACCGCAACATCAAAATCCGTCCAGCCGCCTTTTACCTTTTCGATTAAATCGTCCGCTCCGACAAATGCGGCTCCCGCATCCTGCGCTTCTTTTTCCTTTTCGGGTTTGCAGAAAACCAAAACTTTTTTCTCGCCCCGGAATTGATGCGGAAGAACAACGGTGTCGCGTACCGACTGGCTCTTTTTAAGGTTGAGCTTTACGGACAAATCGATGGTTTCGTCGAACTTTGCATAAGCCATTGATTTTACATGGGTTAAAGCTTCCACCAATTCGTATGTGGTTGCCGGGTTGTATTTTTTGGCGCTTTCGTTATATTTTTTTCCGTGCTTCATTTTTCCACCTCAACACCCATAGACCGGGCAGTCCCGGCGATAATCTTTACGGCTGCGTCAAGATCGTTGGCCGAAAGGTCGGCCATTTTTGTTTTTCCGATTTCTTCAAGCTGCTTTCTGGAAATTTTGCCGACCTTTACCTTGTGGGATTCTTTTGATCCCTTGTCAAGCCCGATTGCTTTTTTGATTAAAATCGAAGCGGGCGGGGTTTTCAGGATAAACGTAAATGTTTTATCCGCATAAACCGTGATGATAACGGGGATGATAAGTCCCGGTTCCATGCTCTTTGTCTTGTCGTTAAACTGCTGGACAAATTGCGGAGCGCTGACGCCGTGAGGACCCAACGCAGGACCTACGGGCGGCGCAGGCGTTGCCTTTCCCGCAGGACATTGCAGCTTGATGTAAGCTGTAATTTTTTTCTTTGCCATTTTTACTCCTTCGTGGTGTGTCGTTGTCTGGCTGACATCGACTGGCGAGGTTTAAACCTCTTCCACTAGACTTTTTCTACCTGCAAGAGATCAACCTCTACAGGCGCATTTCTGCCAAAGATGCCAACCATCACCTTAAGTTTGTTCTTTTCGTGATTTACTTCTTCGATGGTTCCGACGAACGACTCAAACGGTCCGTCTATTATTTTTACCTGTTCGCCCGCCGCAAAAGACTGTCTTGTGCGGACTGTTCTTTCCCCTTTGATTTCGCCGGACTTTTGCAAAATCGCCCTTGCTTCGTCGCCGGAAAGCGGCTGCGGTTTTTTATCTGCAGGGGTTCCGACAAAACCGGTTACCCCCTGTATTTTTTTTATTTTTGTACAGGGCATTTTCCAGCCCATGTCGGCATCGGGAAGATCCATCTCGACAAGGATGTACCCCGGAAGAAATTTCCTGGTTTGCGTTTTCTTTTTTCCATCTTTTACTTCGACGACTTCTTCGCTGGGAACTTTTACGTCGCGGACAACATTCTTGTCCAACTCCCCGTTATCGGTCATCATGCGGATGGTTTTTTCTATTTTATTCTCGTATCCTGAATATGTATGCAGGACGTACCAACCCGTAGCCATTGTTTACCTTACTATCAATTAAAATAACGCTGTTATGCCTCTGAACAGCAATAGGTCTATTACACCCAAAATCGCAGCTACGACAATGGTGGAAATAATAACGACTTTTACAGAACTTATCGCGTCGTCACGGCTTGGCCATACGACTTTCTTAAGCTCGGCGTGAGATTCCTTAAAAAACGCAATGATCTTCTTCATAACCATCCTCTAAATATTCGTTGCGGCGCTTTTACCGCCCACAGGCGCAGTAGGATTTGAACCCACGACCCACGGTTTTGGAGACCGTAGCTCTACCAACTGAGCTATACGCCTAGTTTTGCTACTTTATCTTTGTCTCCTTGTGGAGCGTGTGCTTTCTTTCATGGGGGCAATATTTCTTAAACTCAAGTTTTTCCTGAATATTGCGCCTGTTCTTGCTTGTTGTGTAATTGCGCCTTTTGCATTCACTGCATTGAAGGGCTATCAATTCTACCGCTGTCTTTTTGCTTGCCATATCAAACCTCTTTATAAAATAGGACGAGCCCTCAATCAGAATCGAACTGATGACCTCATCCTTACCATGGATGTGCTCTGCCAACTGAGCTATAAGGGCATTGTCAGAACCTCCGGACAAGGCCTTTAAAAACAGCCAAATCCTGAGAATTATCGGGGCATTTTACGCCGTCCTAATAGGATATCGAAAATGAAAATTTTGATCAAGTGGGTTGGGAAAAATTTGAGAAAAATTAATTAAAATAAAGGAAGCGGCTGCCTGCCCGCCTTGATCTTGGCGGTTATTGGATTTTTGTCGATATTTATATTATCTTTAATAGGGAAGGAAGGATATCATGTCTATTCATATTGCGGCCAAAAACGGGGAAATTGCCGAGGTTGTTTTGCTTCCTGGCGACCCCCTGCGCGCCAAATTTGTTGCGGAAAATTTCCTGGAAAACCCGGTTCAGTACTCTAATGTGCGAAACATGCTTGGTTTTACGGGTTTATACAAGGGAAAAAGGGTCTCTGTTCAGGGAACCGGGATGGGAACGCCCTCAATATCGATATATGTTAATGAATTATTCCGCGAATATGACGTAAAACGGGCAATTCGCATCGGAACAGCGGGTTCCCTTAACAAAAATGTGCAAATTCGTGACCTTGTTTTGGCAATGTCAGCTTGTACGGACTCGGGAGCCAATAAAATCAGGTTCAATAACAGGTCTTTTGCGCCAACCGCATCATTTTCGCTGTTAAAAGCGGCGTGGGATGCGGCGGTTTCCAAGGGTTGGAAGCCAAAAGCGGGGACTGTGGTCTCCTCGGACATGTTTTATACGGAAGACCCCGATGAATGGAAACTTTGGGCAAAATACGGCTGCCTCGCGCTGGAAATGGAATGCGCAGAGCTCTATACTCTTGCCGCCAAATATGAACGTGAAGCTCTCGGCATCCTGACAATCTCCGACAGCATGGTTACGGGCGAGGCAACGACATCGGAGGAACGGCAGACGACTTTTACACGCATGATGGAAGTTGCGCTGGAAACGGCGATCAGCCAAGCTTAGCTTAGCGAACAGCTAGTTTTCCACCCTTCTTCCCTTTACCCAACGGGTGCGTTTTTTCTCTATTTGGGATTCGCTTATCCTGATATTCAAAGCCACCCGTTCTCCCGATCTTGTTTC
>WQSP01000026.1 GCA_009787795.1 Treponema sp. | reverse complement strand
ATGAACATGCACGTTTTGGTTGTAATGACCGACATGACAAATTACTGCGAAGCGCTGCGGGAAGTTTCGTCCATTCGCGGTGAAGTCCCAAGCCGCAAAGGATACCCGGGTTATCTTTATTCCGATTTGTCTTCCCTTTATGAAAGAGCCGGAAAAATAAAAGATTCGTCCGGTTCAATTACTCAGATACCGATTCTTTCCATGCCCAATGACGATATTAGCCACCCAATTCCCGACCTTTCCGGTTACATTACAGAAGGGCAAATTGTGCTTGAACGCGATCTTTATCAAAGGGGCATTTATCCTCCTGTTGCAGGTCTTCCCAGTCTTTCGCGTTTGATGAAAGACGGAATCGGAGAAGGCATGACGAGGGAAGATCACAAGGACGTATCAAGTCAGGTTTTTGCCGCTTATGCGAAAGTAAGGCAAATCAGAAACCTGGCCTCGATAATCGGCGAAGAGGAACTTTCCGCAGGCGACAAACAATATATAAAATTCGGCGAAAAATTCGAACAGGAATTCCTGACACAGGGCGAATATGTAAATCGAAGCATAGAGCAAACCCTTGATTTGTGCTGGAAAGTGTTAAAAGAACTGCCAAAAGAAGATCTTTTACGGGTTAAAAAAGAACATATGGAAAAATACATGGTAAAATAATAATTCTTGAATTTTTAATTCAAGGGTATTTTTTCTTAAAGCCGCTTACTCTTGCGGATACAGTTTCGTTTAACGAAGAGCGTTCTCCACGAACAAGGTAATGGTATCCAAGCCCCGCGATCATGGCGGCATTGTCGCCGCAAAGGTCAAGCGGCGGAAAAATGCAGCGAAGATTGGAATGTTTTGAAAGACGGTTTCTAAGATAACTGTTAGCCGCAACGCCGCCGCCTGCTACAATGTTAGAAAGACCTGTGTCCTCTGCCGCATTCAAAAGGGCGCGAAGAAGGGTTTCTATCGCGGTTTTTTGAAAACAGGATGCTATATCTTCGTTTGTAAAATTTTCCTTTTTTTTAAACAGATCAAGCTGATTTACAACAGCGTTTTTCAAACCGGAATAGGAAACGTCATAACGATGATCCCCTTTGTGCAAAGACGGTAATGGAAAACGAAATGCTTCGCTGTCTCCTGTTTGCGCCATTTTGTCGATTACGGCTCCGCCCGGATACCCGAAATTGTAATGTTTTGCAACTTTGTCAAACGCTTCGCCGACTGCGTCATCAATTGTTGTTCCAAGCACCGTGATATCGTTAAAATTATCCGCCCTGCAAATGAATGTGTGTCCTCCCGAAACCAACAATCCCAAAAACGGATATTCCACTTTCCCCTGACCCCTATCCAAAAACGGCGCATACAAATGCGCAAGCATGTGATCGACTGCAATAAAAGGAATGTCAAGCGACCATGAAATTGCCTTTGCAAAAGAAAGACCAACCAAAAGGGAACCTGAAAGTCCCGGGCGGCTCGTTACTGCGATTGCGTCAATATCTGAAATTTTTAAATTTGCTTTTTCAAGCGCCTCGCTTGTAACTGTGTGTATCCATTCAATGTGTTTTCTGCTTGCGATTTCCGGCACCACCCCGTTGTACGGCGCATGAAATGGAATCTGCGTGGCTATCACATTTGAAAGTATTCTGTCGCCGTCTTCTACAACGGCAGCCGAACACTCATCGCATGATGTTTCTATACCCAATATTTTCATTAAATTAATTATATTAAGTAAACCATTAAACAAGGAGTATTGTCAATGTATTTATTTTATGAATTTATAAATTTTCCTCAGTGGCAGCTGGCCGCGCATACCGCAAAACCTTTGATGAGTCCGCTTTCGGAGCCATTCAGCATACAGCACTTATATTAAGTATTTATTATTATTTATGATACAAGAATATTTCGTTTTAATATCATGATTATTTTCTATTAACAAAAAATTAATTTATTACTGTGAGGTTAGACAGCGCTTTGTAAAAACAATTTTGTGGCTCCTTACCGGAGGAGACTTGTAATAAAATAAAGGCAAGATCGAGGTTAAAATGTACAGCACTTAATTAAGGGAGGTTTACTTTATTATAATAAGATTTTTATTAATTAAGGGCTGTAGGGCTCCGTAGGTAAATTCCCACAACGTTTTTACAAAGTGCTGCCCAGCCTCACAGTATTGAGTTAATTACTTGATTATTTCTAACGCGGTTTTAATAGTATACCCTTGCGACATCCATACAGGATAATGTTCTGTTAAAAGAAGGGCAAGGTCGGGCGACCATGTGTGACCGATCATCACTGCAAGGCCGTTTCTTTGCGCTCTTGCTAGACCTGTGTTTATATATCGAAGCATCGCGTCCTTGTTTTGTTCGTTGTCGATAAAAACATTTCTTTCCGCAAAAGGAAGTCCAATTTGCCGCGCCAAAACCGGCACGACAGAATCGGCGGTTGTTCTTGAATCGAGGAAATAAATATTGTTTTCCTTGCAAAATTCCAAAACGGATCGCATTATTTCCCTGTCCATCGTCACTTTTGATCCTTGATGATTGTTAATGCCGGATACGGGACCCACTTGCGCAATGTTACGCGCAAGTATCGATCTGACTTCCTCATCGCTCATGCCGGTATAAATTGCGCCGGGACCGGGGTTTTGCGCGCCTATCGCTTCCATCGGCTGATGAAGAATCACTTCTTTTCCTGCAGCCCTGATTCGTCTTGCGGCTTCCGCAGAATGGGGAAGACCCGGCAATACTGCAATTGTAATTGGACCGGGGATACGCAGGAAAGGTTCAAGCTCGCGAAGATTGTTTCCCGCATCGTCAATTACAAAAACGACATTTCCAATACTTGCAACAGGACGGGGCGAAGGAGGAGTAACAGTTGTTACGGAAGAAGGCAAAGGAGCTGCAGGCGCAGGAGGAGGAGTTTCGGTTCTTCCGGGAGGACGTCTTGTTTCTCTTGCAGGTTCGGGCGCAGGCGGCGCAACTGTTATTTGCGAAACAGGCTCTTTTGGTTTATCGAGAGGATTTTCCAAAACTATGGGAACTTCTTCGCTTGCAATTGTTTGTGCGGTTTTTTCTGCGCCTGTCATTGACGAATGAACCATTATTACAACAAACGAAACAAACGCGGAGAAAACCACAATTACGCCAACAAGCATAAATGCCTTGATTGCATCCGAGAAAACGGTTTTTTTTCGTCTTTTGAACGATTTTCTTGTATTTTTACCTGTTTTTTCAGTTTTTTTCATATTTCTTATACGACATTATCGGCAAATCTATTGCGTAATATTCCATAATTATGGATAATAAAGTAACTTTTATCATCAATCAATTTAAGGAGAAAATAATGAAAAAGAAAATAATCCTCGCGTATTCGGGCGGTCTGGATACAACGGCGATCATCCCCTGGCTGAAGGAAAATCAGGATTGCGAAGTTATCGCAGTTTGCGTTGATGTCGGGCAAGCCGCCGACTGGAAAACAATTCAAAAAAGAGCGATGAGTACGGGAGCTTCAGCCTGCTACATAGAAGATGTTAAAAAAGAATATGTCGAAGAATATGTTTGGCCTGCATTAAAAGCGGGCGCTGTCTATGAGGACAAATATCTTCTTGGCACATCAACTGCAAGACCGTTAATTGCAAAAGTTCTTGTCGATTATGCGCGAAAGGAAAAAGCGACTGCTGTCGCTCACGGCGCAACAGGCAAGGGAAACGATCAGGTCAGATTCGATCTTGGAATAATGGCGCTTGCTCCCGATTTGGAAATTATCGCCCCATGGCGCGTTTGGAAAATCAAAAGCAGGGAAGATGCAATCAGATACCTGAAAAGAAGAAAAATAAACATTCCCTTTAACAAAAGAAATTCATACAGCATGGACGACAACCTTTGGCATATTTCTCATGAAGGACTTGAACTTGAAGACCCTGCAAACGAACCTCAATTCAGAAAAATGCTTTCCATGATTGTAACGCCGGAAAAAGCTCCCAACAAGGCGGAATATGTTGAAATCGAATTTGACAAAGGCATTCCTGTCGGTCTTAACGGAAAAAAAATGGAAGGCGTTCAGTTGATTAATGCGTTAAATAAAATCGGCGGCGCAAACGGAATCGGCATTTGCGACTTGGTAGAAAACAGGGTTGTCGGAATGAAATCGAGGGGCGTGTATGAAACACCCGGCGGAACGATTCTTTACTATGCGCATCAGGAACTTGAACATCTTTGCCTTGACAGGCAGACGTATTCGTTCAAACAGCAGGTCTCGTTAAAATTGGGCGAGCTTATTTACGGCGGCCTTTGGTTCACTCCGTTACGCGAAGCTTTATCCGCGTTTGTTGACAGCGTTCAAGGTACTGTTACTGGCAAAGTGAAAGTAAAACTTTACAAAGGCTCGATTGGATCTGCAGGAGCTGTATCACCATACTCGCTTTACAACACAAGCTTGGCAAGTTTTACGACAGGCGATTTGTACAATCATGCCGATGCAAAAGGCTTTATAAAACTTTACGGACTTCCCGTATTGGTAAGGTCTTTAATGCAGAAAGAAAAGGGCATCGCAAAACCTGCAAGCTCTTCTTCTTCAACAGGCACAGCCAAAAAGAAAACAGCAAGCAAAGCAAAAACAACAAAGAGAAAATAAGGAAAGCCAATGGCCAAAAAGAAATCGTCAAATACAAAGCCGCTTTGGGCAGGGCGTTTGTCGGAAAAACCCGAAGAAGAGGCGTTTTTGTTTCAGGCATCGATAAATGTTGACAAGCGGCTTGTATTCGACGACATTGCGGGAAGCAAGGCGCATGTTACAATGCTTGGCAGGCAGGGGATTATTCCAAAGGACAGCGCGTCAAAGATTGCAAAAGAACTAGACGCAATGTGTTCCGATTTGAAAGAAGGCAAATTAAAAATCGATGAAAAACACGAAGACATTCATTCGTTTTTGGAATTTGTCTTAACAGAGCGTCTTGGCGATACGGGAAAAATGGTTCATGCGGGAAGATCAAGAAACGATCAGGTTGCCGTCGCTTTTCGTTTGTATTTAAAACGCGCAATTCCCTTACTGCAAACCGAGCTTGCTTCACTTGTAAATGTTCTTTTGGATATTGCAGAAGCAAACGTAAACAGCATAATGCCGGGATACACGCATCTGCAAAGAGCGCAGCCTGTAACGCTTGCGCATCATCTTTGCGCGTGGGCATGCGGCTTGCAAAGGGATCATTCGCGCCTTGCAGACACGTTAAAAAGACTTGACGAATGTCCGCTTGGAAGCGGCGCACTTGCAGGCACTTCCCTCCCCTTGGACAGAAAACTGACAGCGGCAACATTAAAGTTTGCCCGTCTTTCCATTAACTCTATGGACGGCGTTGCAGACCGCGATTTTGCATTGGAACTTTCTTCTGCAATCGCAATTACCATGACCCATCTTTCGCGTTTTTGCGAAGACGTCGTAATTTGGGCAAGCGAAGAATTCAAATTTATCGAACTTTCCGAGTCATGGAGCACAGGCTCTTCCATAATGCCCCAGAAAAAAAACCCCGACTTTGCAGAATTAATTCGCGGCAAATCGGGAAGAAGCGCAGGAAATCTTGTCGCTCTTTTTACCTTGTTAAAAGGGCTTCCGTATGCATATAACAAGGATCTTCAGGAAGACAAGGAAGCTCTCTTTGACAGCATCGACACATTAAGCGCGTGCCTTAGGATGTTCAAAGGAATGATACAAAGCGCGGATTTTAATTTAAAACGCATGAAATCGGCATGTATTGGCGGCTTTTTGGAAGCGACGGACACTGCAGAATATCTTGTGCGAAAAGGCGTTCCGTTTCGCGCGGCGCATGAAATTGCAGCCTCTCTCGTTCGCGAATGTATCGATAAAGGACTTAAATCGATTTCCGGTTTGGATATTGCAGAGCTAAGGAAAAATTCAAAACTTTTTGAAGAAGACATTTATAAGGCAATAACTCCTTTGGCTTGCGTCAGAGCGCGCGATCTCCCCGGAGGCCCCGCGCCAAAAGAAGTAAAACGACAGATAAAACAACTTCGAAGGAAAATATGAATGATTTGTTTGTAACAATTCTGGAAAAGTTTATTGCTGCGGCGGCGATACGTTTGAGCGATGACGTAATGGCGCGCATCGCGCAGATGCGCGAAAACGAAGATTCCCAATTGCAAAAGGCAATCTATGACAGTTATTTTGAAAATTTAAAAATGGCTCTTGAACAAAAAAAACCGTGCTGTCAGGATACGGGTATTCTTCAATTTTACATAAAAGCGGGAACAAAATTTCCTTTTCTTGACATTACAAAAGACGCGATAACAGAGGCTGTGCGCCGCGCAACAGTCAGCGTTCCGCTTCGTCCCAACGCCGTAAATTTTTTTGATGCGCATAACACAAACGACAACACAGGAGAGCGCTGCCCGTGGATCGATTGGGAAATTGTACCTTCTTGCGATGAAATGGAAATTATTCTTTATTTTTCGGGTGCAGGGTGCAGTCTTCCCGGGCAGGCAAAAGTTTTCAAGCCGTCGGACGGAATCGAAGCGGTTGTTCCGTTTGTGTTTGATGTTGTGACAGGCCTTGGCGTAAATGCATGTCCTCCGCTTCTTGTCGGAGTCGGGCTTGGACACAATATTGAAAATGCGGCTTCTCTTTCCAAAAAAGCAATTTTAAGACAGATTGGAACTTGCCATCCTCACCCAAAGGGTGCAGAATTGGAGAAGCTGCTTTTAAACGAACTTGACAATATCGGAATGGGAGCGCAGGGACTTCCCGGCAGACAGGCTGTTATGGGAGTGCATGTCGAATCTTCGGCAAGACACACTGCAACAAGAGCTTGCGCGGTTAATGTTTCGTGTTATATGATGAGACGCGGTATATTACGATTAAAAAGCGATTTGTCTTATGAGCTGCCGTCTTATAGGGATGTATCATTATGATAAATCTTTTAAAAATAGTTGCCTCATGCGAAACGGAAAATATTGACATCGGCAAATTAAAAATTGGCGACATTTTTTATTTGTCCGGGATGCTTGCAACAGGGCGTGACGAAGTGTATCACAGGGTCGTGGAAGAAAACATAATGCCTCCTGTTTCATTAAAGGATATGGCGATCTATCACGCGGGGCCCATTGTAAAAGAAATTACACCTGACAAGCAATGGGAACTTGTCTCTTTGGGGCCTACAACTTCCGCGCGAATGGAAAAGTGGGCGCCGGATTTTTTGGAAAAGACAGGCGTTAGGGTCATGATTGGAAAAGGCGGCATGGGGGAAAAAACGGCTGAATCTTGCAAAAAATACGGCGCGATTCACTGCGTTTACCCGGGAGGATGCGCGGTTCTTGGAGCAAGCCAAATCGAAAAAATAGAAAATTGCTATTGGCCCGAGTTTGGAATGGCGGAATGCATGTGGATAATGACTACAAAACTGTTTGGTCCTTTGATTGTCAGTATCGATACACAGGGAAATAATCTTTTCAAAAAAAATAAATCGGGATAAATCAATTTAAAAAAATTATTGTCCTTCTTCTTTTTTTTCCTGCTTTGGTTTTACAATTTTTAAGAGAAACATTGTAAAGAGCATGATAAAACCGCAGACTAAAAAAATGCCTGCCATACCCTTCCACATGATTTCCAAAGAAGCCATTAAATCGACATAATTAATTTCAAAATTCATATTTTACCCCAAATAACTTAAAATCAAACTTAATAAAATGCCGCTTGCGGCAACCGACGAAACCTGACCCGATACATTCGCGCTTACGGCGTGCATCAAAAGAAAATTCTCGGGGTCTTCTTTAAGTGCCATTCTCTGCACTACCCTTGCGGACATCGGAAACGCGGAAATACCCGTGGCTCCGATCATCGGGTTTATTTTTCTTTTCAGAAACAGGTTTAAAAACTTGGCGAATAAAACTCCGCCTGCCGTATCAAAAATAAACGCAAAAAGACCGAGGAGCATGACAAGCAATGTATCCACCTTTACAAAGTTTTCCGCCTGCATTGTAAACGCAACTGTTATTCCCAATAAAAGCGTGATTAAGTTCGCAAGATTGTTCTGCGCGGCCTGTGAAAGCGAATCCAAAACCGTACATTCGCGGATAAGGTTTCCAAACATCAAAAACCCGATAAGGGCAACTGCGGCAGGCGAAATGATTCCGACTATCATAGTAACCGCGATCGGGAAAATAATTTTTAGGGCTTTTGGGATTTCCCTGTCTTCTTCGGGGGGCATGCGGATCATGCGCTCTTTTTTGGTTGTCAAAAGACGAATCGTGGCGGGTTGAATTATCGGAACCAAAGCCATGTACGAATACGCCGCAACCATTATGGGTCCCAGATAATTCGATTTTAAAATCTGCGATACAAGAATTGTTGTGGGACCATCCGCAGCTCCGATAATGCCGATTGCAGCCGCATCATTCATGTCAAAGCCAAGGAGAACCGCGAGCGTGATTGTCGCAAAAATTCCGAAAGTGGCAGCCGCGCCGAAGAGAAAATACACGGGCCGCGATAAAAGCGGCGAAAAGTCGATCATGGCTCCGATACCGATAAAAAGCAGAAGCGGCATGATTTCTGCCGCATCTATGCCTGTTTCAAAGAGCCATTGAATGGGGCCGTGAACCTCGCCAATCCCCGGCATTATTTGATTTATAACGCCGCTTAAAGGCAGGTTTACAAGGATTGCTCCAAAGCCCATCGGCAAAAGAAGGGAGGGTTCGTATTCTTTTTTAATTGCAAGCGCTATCAAAACAATACCGATGGCATACATGACAAAATGTTTCCACGTTAAATTCGCAAAATTCTCAAAAATAAATTCCATAAGTTCCTTTTTAAAGATAATATATTTTTATAATGATTTTTACAAGACAGTAACAGGCAGGCTTTTGTTTGCCGATAATTTAATATGAAAAAATGTCTGATTTTATCTCTTTTTCTTGCTTGTTTTCCCGTTTTTGCCCAGGATTTAGGCATTAACGCCGATGATCTGCTATTGGAATCGAGAGCTGACGGCGGATTTCATCTGTTTGTAAGAAAAAAACCGGATGTGGGGTCTGTTCTGCTTACGGAAACAACGAGAGACCCGAATATGAGAGCCGACAATTACGCCTACCGCGCGGGCGAATGGAATGCAATTAACGGCGATGAAATACGCATGCTTAACGGCGCGCCGATTCCAAGAGAGAGCCGCGTTTTTTCGTTGATCTCTTCCACTGTTGTAAATCATCCGTCGCTTGGAAACGCGTTTCATATTTATATTCCCTACGTTTTATATTACGGCTATGAAGGCGGCCGAAGCGGACAAGTGCATATAACAGACGGCACTTTTTTGAATGTACGCGCTTTTAGCATGCCTTATGCCGATTATCGCGGCTCTTTCAGGGACAATCCCTTCAGGCTCGAAGCAAGACAGGAGCCATTGCCCGGCCCTCCCGGGGGCGAATACATGGCGGAAACTGTCGCCGCCTTTACCGAGATCGCAAGGTCTGCAAACGGCGAATCGATTTATTCCAGAGGCCCCGAGGATGTTGTAAATTTGATTCGCACTGTTCTTGAAAGGGAACGCGGCAACACTTTGGATCTTGTTATCTGCATAGATACCACAAACAGCATGAACAAATACATCGATTCTGTCCGCCAAAGACTAATCCCGATGCTTGATGAAATGCTGGGCGGTTTTCCCTCTTTCAGGATTGGCATGGTTCAATTTAAGGATTATTATGAAAGCTATGTTACAAGGGTAATTCCCTTTACAAACAACTTTGCGCATTTTCAGCGCGACTTGAACGCAATACGCGTTCACGGCGGCGGCGATATCCCTGAGGCCGTTTATGAAGCTCTTCATGAAGGAGCCGTAAGGTTTGACTGGCAGGCACAGTCTAGGATTATGATATTGATAGGCGACGCTCCGCCGCATCCGCGTCCGAGAGGAAGGATTACAAAAACGATGGTTGACAATGCAGTCAATGAAAGAAACATCAAAGTGCATACAATGATACTGCCGCATTAAGGGAGTTTTAAAAATGAACATATTCGAAGCTGTGCTTTTGGGCGTTGTGCAGGGACTTACAGAATTTTTGCCTGTCTCAAGCTCGGGGCATTTGGCGCTTTTTCAAAGAATAATTGAAGCGACAGGAGGCACAATGAAGGAGCCTTCGCTTTTTTTTGACACAATGCTTCATGCGGGAACATTAATCGCGGTTTTTATAGTTTTATGGAAAGACATTTGGGAAATCATCAAAAAGCCGATTCAAAAAATCACGCTTTTCTTGATCATAGCCACCATTCCTGCGGTAATTGCCGCCCTCACCTTTGAAGACGCCATCGAAGAAATTTTTGTTTCAGCCAAATTTTTGGGCATTTGTTTTTTGATCACAACGATACTGCTTGTAACGGCAGAAATTCTTTCAAGACGCGCAAAAATTAACAACAACCTGAAAAAAGCCGCCGACATGACATGGCTTGACGCATTGATAATAGGTATCATGCAGGCAATCGCAATACCGCCCGGCATTTCAAGATCGGGAGCTACAATTTCGGGCGCTCTTTTTCGCGGACTTGACCGCGATTTTGCGGCGCGTTTTTCATTTTTGATGTCCATCCCCGCGATACTTGGAGCTGTAGTATTGCAGACAAAAGACATGATCGGAGAAAGCGCACAGAGCGAATACAGTATTGGAGCCGCCGCAGTAATTGCGGGAACCATAACCGCAGGCGCAGTCGGATTTTTTGCAGTCAAATTCATGTTAAAAATAATACGCGAAAAATCGCTTTTTGGGTTTGCGGTATATACCGCAATTTTGGGCGTTCTGGTTATTGCGGATCAGCTTATAACACATCTTGTTTTCTGATATAATTACCCATGAACAAGACATTGCAAATGTGCATAATCGCAGCGGCGGGCGCTATTTTAAACGCCGTAACAGGTCACGTTTGCACCGCTCTTTTTTCATTTCCCGTATTTCTGGATACAGTCTTTATAATTGCCATTACTTTCGCTTTTGGTCTTTTGGGAGGGGCAATTTGCGGGGCATTGACTTCGCTTTTAATTCTTGCAATCAGTTCGGCTGTCAATTCGTTTGATCCATTTTTCCTTTCCGATTTAATTCATTTTTTAACACATATTTCGTTTGCCGTTGTCACTTGGCTGTTCATGAAGATATTTGCGCGTGAACTGAATTTTAAAAAAGGGGCATGGGAACCTCTTCCCATATGGAATAAAAGCAGCAGCTTAAGCATTGCAATAGACAAATTTTTTGTTTTGATAATTTTGTCATTTTTACTTTGCCTAATCTCAGGCATTTCAAGCGAACTTAGAATCGTTTCTTTTGGAATTCGCGGTATTATGCCGTCACAGATTCTTTACAATATTTTATTAAATACCCTTGATAAAACGATTTGCGTTTATGCGGGTTTGTTTTTATCTTACGCGTTAAGATCGTTTTTTAAGGTTTCTTCGCAAAGACCGTAACCTTCCTCTTCCAAATTGCCGGCAGGTTCTATGTGAACCATAATATCGTATATATTTTCCATTCGCTCCTTGATTGCCTTTTCGACGTTAAAAGAAATCCAGTGCGCTTCTATTACCGTTTTGTTGGGCGGCACTTCGATATCGATTCCAATATCCCAAAAACCGGCAATTTTTCGCATCCTTACGCGATGGGGATGCCCCGCTCCTTCGACCGATTTGACGGCTTCGAACACTTCTTTGTAATGAAATTTATCCGAGCCGCCGTCCATAAGCTCGGTGTTTGCTTCCATAAAAATGCCAAGCGCGGATTTTAAAACCCACAAACCGACAAGAATCGCAACCCATGAATCGATTATCCCGATATCAAAAAACATCGAAAGCCCCAATCCCAAAAGAACGCCCGAAGAAAGTATTACGTCCGCCGACATGTTTTTTGAATTTGCCTTTAACATGGAAGAGTTTGCTTTTTTTCCGAACATGTACAATGACCATGCAAGAAACAGTTTTCCGGCTATCGATACAACAGTTCCGATTACGGCAAGCAATGACGGCACTTCCCTTTCCGCGCCGAAAATAATGTTTTTCCCCGAGCTTAAAATCAACTGCGCTCCGGCAAAAAAAAGCATGAACGACAAAAGCGCGGTTGCAACTGTCTCCGCCCTGCCGTGTCCCCAGGGATGTTCGGCATCGGCAGGCTGCGCGATAATTTTTGCGACAAACAAGGACATAATCGCTATTAGTACATCAACCGAAGAATCGATGCCGTCTCCGATTACGGAAAGGCTGCCTGACATTATTCCCGAACCTATTTTAACAGACGCAAGAATCGCGTTCCCGATTAGGGCGGTTATGGATGCTGTTTTAATTATTTGCGCCCTTTTTTGCGAAGCGTTATCGTTGCCGGGTTTCATGACTTATCCTTTTTCTTTATTTTGGAATTGATTCTTCTGAAAATAATGATTATGGGTAAAATCAAAACTGCAATAAAACTTCCTGCAAAACCGTTATTGTAAAGATTAAGACCTCCGTTTACGTCTCCTATAAATACCGCAATCGAAACATGGAGAAAACCGGTAATGATTCCCCAATGCCAGCCGTATCTTCCGGCAATCGGGGCAAGTCCTGTAGAAAATAAAATTGCAAGCGTATTTACGGAAGACATCGAATCAAGATGGTTAAGGTAAACTGCAAGTATGCTTCCTATGATAATCGGAGTTGCGTTTCTAAGATGCTTGCCGCATGCCGCAAAACCCGATACCGTAAAAATTCCTCCCAAAATGGGACCGTTTATCGGGTATCCCAAAACAAGCATTACAGTTGTCGACACTATGCACATAATGCCGATGTTTATGTAACATGTATTGTGATATTTTGTGAGATAGTCGCAATCTTCCGGATCTTTTTCCTTTAGCAAATTGAAAAATTTTGCAACTGCATTTAAAGGTTTGTCGGTTATAAACCCGTAAACAATCAGCGCAAGAGCTATTGAATACGCGACTATTGCAAGCTGAAACGTATGTTCGGTATCCCATAAATTTTCGGGGATTATTTCTATATTGATGCTTCGCAAAAATCCCGCAAACATTGTCGCGATAAAACCGCCTGCAATTCCGCCGTTATAAAGGCAGTAATGGTTGTGCATCACCTTTACATAATCCGCGACAACAGGAAAAATGAAACCTACAAAAATGCCAATAAAGTACGCGGTGATGAATTTTATGATGTTAAACTCTTCGTTTAGAAACGCTATTTCGCTTACAATCGGCGCAATTGTCGCGCTGACCATTGCAAAAATCACCATCTCCGAAAATTTCTTGCCTGCCACTTTTCCGTACAGCCATACGCCAGCAATTATCGGAAGCGTATTTAACATGTTTTTTCCGAACAGCGAAAAGCCGATTGTCAAAAAAAGAGAGGCTATTATTTTTCCGTTGGGATCCCTTTTGTTTACGATAAGCAAAAACAGGTTAAAGATTGTAAGAATAGCCGAATTTACAAATGCGGCTCCAATACCCGCAAGCTCTATATAATCGGTTATAAGAACGCTTCTTGATGTTTGTATTTTTAAAAAACCTTCCATGACCATGGAAGGCGTATTCATGCAAAACGCCAACACAATAAAAAGGAAGCAAATGCCGAGCATGATGAAATAATCCACAGGCACTGCATACCTGCTCCTCCCCGGCATAATTTCTCCTTTTTGAGTTCTAAAATATCAGCACGTACAGTGCAAAAGTTTATTTTTATTTCTTTCTTGTGAAAGTATCAGTTTCTCCACCAAATGTAATGGAAAGTTTATCGCCTTCAATAGTAAATGTGCCTTCTTCCGATTCGTCGTCTTCGGTAATTGTAATCTTATTGCCGTTTGTTTTATATGTCCCGGATTGAAATACTTCACCGCCGAATGACATATCAACTTTTTCGCCTTTAAAGGTTAATTCAAATCCATCACTATGAACCCATGTCCCGTTTATTGAAGGTCCGCATGATACAAGTAACATCGAAGCCAGGATTATTGCACCAAAGGCAACAACCAATAAATTTGACTTTTTCATCTAAAAACTCCTTTGAGAATTAATCTCATAGCCTATTGTACACTTATCCGCCCATTATGTCAAACCGTCTTTGCCTTTTTGCACCGTTATATTGTATAATTGTTCCTTAACGAGGTGCAAAAATTGACACGCATCATTTCAGGCATACCTGTCAGGATTACGAAAAAAGACATTAAAAACATGCGTCTGTATGTCACTCCTCCTGACGGCAAAGTGACAGTTTCGGCTCCGTTTGCCATGAGGGACGAGGCAATCGAAAAATTCGTTTTGTCAAAAATCGAATGGATAAGGCTTCAAATCGAAAAATGCGAAAAACTGGAACGGGAAGCAAACCCTCAATACGAGGACGGCGAAACTTTTTTTGTATGGGGAAATCCGCATATTGTAAAAACCGAATTTGGCGGCAGGTATAATATCAATATTGAAGGCAACATTGCGCATTTTACCGTGCGCAAGACAAGCACTCCTGCGCAAAGGGAAAAGTATGCGCGCGAATGGTACCGTGAAATCCTGAAAACGGAAATTGCAAACAGGCTGCCCGTATGGGAAAAAAAGACAGGTCTAAAACCTGAAAGTTTTACGGTTAAATACATGACTTCAAGGTGGGGTTCGTGCAAAATCAAAAAAAGAAACATCTGTCTTAATTTGCAGCTTGCAAAAAAAAGGATTGAATGTCTTGATTATATCATTCTTCATGAACTCCTTCATTTTAGGGAAAGGGGCCATAACGAGCGGTTTTACGGCCTTATGCAAAAATACATGCCCAAGTGGAAAGAGGTTAAAAAAATATTAAATAACCGCGAAACGGGTATTCCTTAAACCAAAAATGTGGTGTATTATCAAATTATGGAAGACACCGGGCTTGGTAAACCGCTGATTGTATCGGAAAAAATCTCGATTCAGAAAAATGCCGGAAATATCGTCCTTTGCCTGCCTTCCCACGAAGGCGAACCTATTGAGCCCGAGATTCTTTATTCGGGCGGTGAAAACGCCCTTTTCAGAAGAAGACCGGATCAATTCATTCTTTTCGAAAAAGTGCCGGAAGAATTTTTCAACGAAGACTATGTGCGCGAAACCATTTTTAACAAAAAAGAAGTTCTCATTCTTGAGAAAAGCTCAGGCCTGAAAGACGAATACAGCGCAAAAATAAACCTTGTTTTTGAAATACTCGATTCCGTGGAAACGATTGTTTACGACGGCTACCCTCTTCATACTTCCCTTCGCGCAAGAGTAACGGCAGAGCCCGACAAACCGATTAGGGACATTATAGAAAGCGAAAATTTAATCAACCTTGCCGCCGTTTTGGCAAGAGAGGAAAATTACGATCTTTTAAAAAAATACTTTGACGAGGGATTGCCCATAAACGATCTTATAAGCCATTCGTTTAAAAGATGGCAGCCCACTCCCTTTCATTATGTCAGCACTTTCAGGCTTGTAGGTTACATGCAAGACCCGATTAAAATGCTGCGCTATCTTGCAGCTAACGGCGCGGATCCGAACATTGCCTGCAAGAAAGGCGACACTCCGCTTGGGAATCAGTGTTTTAACAACGGTTTGTCCATTGTGATCAAGGCGCTTCTTGAAACAGGCGCAGACCCGAATCACTTTACAAAAATAGAATCCGGTCCCATCAAACCTCTTCATCTGATGCTTTTGCCGTTTGACTACGACGAGGAAAATCGGGAATTTACGCCCATAAAGGAAAGCGATATTGAGAACATAAGCCTTCTTTTGGAAAAAGGCGCCGATGTTAATTATAAAACCGAAGAAGGCATAACGGCGCTTTATCTTGCGCTTAACAATTCCGTAGGGACAGTTCGCAATAAAATCGTCAAACTGCTTTTGGAAAAAGGAGCGGACGAAAACGCCGCCATGGAAGCCTTGCTAAAAGGCACGGAAAAAAAACATTCCCATTCCGCCTTTGTCCTGTTCCAGATTTATTCGGGTCACATCGAAGGATTGTCAACAAAACCGGATGCCGTTTTGGCGCGCAAGTATCTTTTCCTTGCGTCGGATTTGATGAACGGTTAGCAGATATCTCCAAACAGCATATACGCCAAACCATAAAAAAACATCGAATAAAAACTGTGCATTCTGCACTGTTTCAAACGCTTTTTACTCCAAATGAACAAAATACGCTATAAATAAAAAAATTCGATGTTACAATGATAATGAAAAAATAAGAACCTCTTAATTAAAACCATGTCTGCCAGGACCACCGCGCGTTGCGCGGTCGCGGTTTACCTTAAGAGGCCTCTCTTATTATACCAACTGTTTGGGAGGTATGTAAATGTGTAAAAAATGCGTTTTAAGGGGATTTAAAGGAATTTCGGCTCTTCTGTTACTGTCCGCGCTGTTAATCGGATGTCCGCCCCCGCCCGAGGGAGGACCCGGGATTGGACAAATATTCTTTGCAGGCAATTTTGCAGAAGGCGTTGGAGAAATCGAACTTTTTGTTCTTGGTCCTGCGCTTTCCAGCCAACGGACTCTGGCAAGAAGTCTTACAGAAGGCCATGAATTGTATGCGCATGTCATGCACGATGATCGCATGCTGCGTTTGGAAGGTGCTTATGATCATATTTCCGACGGATTTGTTCTTTCCGCAAGGGAGGAAACTTTCGTATATTCAATCTTTGGACAGTTGGACTTTAACGGCGATTTTCAGTTTGCCGAGATTTCTGTTACAACAAGAGTAAATGACGAATGGACAATGAGGTCTCATCTGATTAACAGCAATCCGACGGTAAGCCTTCCCGAAGACGGTTTTTCCAGAGGCTTGGGCGGTGTTCCATCCGGGATTGCAGGCAGCGTTGATATATGGATTCCGTGGTTCATGGAAGACGATAACCATAGAAGATGGTCAATGATTTCTCCCGCCGCAATGGTTGAATTTGAATTAGACCCGGAGAAAGGTTTCCCCGAAGAAGTAAGCCGCCGGAATTTTCTTCATTTTGAAGCTGTAGGCAACGAAGAAGCCAA
>WQSP01000025.1 GCA_009787795.1 Treponema sp. | reverse complement strand
CTTTGCAGGGGAATGGATTATGTGCCTGTCGACATAATAAAAGAAATTTTTATACACGCGATGGCTCACAGAATCATTACGCGCGATCCTTCGATACCGCCGGAAGCGCCGTTAACAAGCATATTGAACTCTGTGCCTGTCGAGCCGAAAAGAGAATAGAATGCCGCGAATTAGATCAGTATTCACGCCGATGGGCTGGCTCGTTCTGATTTTTTCCTTGTTGATTTTATTTCGTTCCCTTTACTACCGCAACGCTTACGAAATCGTGCTGACATGCGTTATGGTTTTATTTTTGCTTGTCCTTGGAATTGTTGGCGCGTGGAAATCAAAAAAACTCAAATCGATGGAACCGGGATGGAAAACGCCTTCTCCTTTTACGGCATGTGCAGGCGAAGACACGCTTGTCTCGGGTCTTTCCGCGAACATTCCGCTTTTCTTTCGTCTGCATTTTATTGTGCGCGGCAAATTTTTGCCAAGCGGCTCAAATGCAGGTTCAAGCACGAGCTTTAAAAAAGGCTGTTCCGTATCGATAGAAACTTCGGTTTCGCGCGGAAACGAAAGCGCAAACTTGCCGATTGATTTTCCCATGTCGGGAATTTTTCACGGCGACGGATTTTGCAAGTTACGCGACATCTTCGGCTTTTATTCGTTTGCCTGCGGTGCGCCTCAGCACAGAACGGTAAATGTAAGATGCTCTCCGTGCATTGGCAAAAAGACCCCGATAAATGCGCAAACCGGCGCGGAGGATCAGCGTAACAAACCGTCTTCGGATGTGGAACGCTACTATCAAAGGGAATACACGCCAGGCGACAGACTGCGCGACATTAACTGGAAAAGTTCCGACAAGATCGATACCCTTATCACGCGCATTTCAACTGACAATCAGGAAAAGGTAAGCAGGCTCGAAGTTCATTTTAGAAATTACGCGTCTGTAAGCACAGTGCTAAAAATAAGCAGGGAAAATGTTAAAGTGGAGGCGGGTAATTTTACATTGGAATCACTGTGGCTTTTGGACAGAGCCAAAGCGCGGCTTTCGTATTTTTTAAGAAGTCTGATGGAACAAAATTCTTCGTTTGTTTTTGATGTACGCTCGCCAAGCGGAAGCTGGGAAATTGAAGACATGGATGACCTCGACGCGTTTTTTGAAGAACTTGCAGGGATTTCGTTTTTATCGCCTCAGTATGAAACGGCAATTCAGGCAGGCAAGGGCGACATGTATGTGTTTTCGACAGCCTGCGATTTCGGATTGAAAAGTTTCATACAAGCATGCAGCCCGCGCCCTGTTACGCTTTTTATTGTTCAGCCCGAAGAACAAAACAAACAGCGCAATAAAACAGAAACAGAAGCAGAGTTTTTAAGCTTAACCGATTTTGATGCAATGGGCGCAACATTGGATGCAAAATGGCTTACGCAGAAAAAGCTGAAGCCGCTTGGCGTTCAGGCAGCAAAAACGGAAATGTTTTACGCGGGGTTAAAAATATGAAAATCTCCCAAACTGTTTTGTTCAGCCTGAGACTCCTTTTATATTTGAGCGTTATCATATTGATCTTTGCCCATCCTGGCATCGCGGTTTCTTTTGACAGAATCGGCATTATACAATGGATAGTTTTAATTCCGCTTTCGATAATAATTTCATTTGTCCCGGAACACACGCTTAAAATCCGCATTAAAAGAATTGTAATGGCGGCATTGGTTGTTGTGCTTTCGCTTATTGCAGGCGTATCGATAATCGGCATGCTTCAATTTCTTGCCGCCGCGTTAATCGGATACGGGTTTACTTCGATGCTGTTTCGGCGCAGAACGATGTTCGAAAAATACGCAACGCTCACCTCGCTTGAACCGTTCTTTTTGGCGTGGGTGTGTCTGCGTCTCCTTTCGCTTTCGCGTTCCGGTGAAGACATTGCAGGGCAGAGCGAAACGCTGACTCAGTTTATTCTGGTTTGGACAGCTGTTGTTTTTTTGGTTCACAGTTTGATAATTTATCTTTGCATTTATCCAAACAGCCGCGCAAAGATTTGGAAAGAAGGAATTGCCTTTGCGTCTTCGGCTGCGATAATTTTTGTTCTGGCGGTTTTTGTTCTGCCGCCTGATTTTGTGCGCAATACAATAATCGATAATTTGAATTCAGATCGAATCCCCCAATTAATACCGCCCGAATCGGAACGCGGAATTCCGGATAGGGGTAACGGCAGAAGAACGCTTCCAACAGGAGAAGGACAAGGCGAACTGCGCGGTATCCCCGAGCATGAATGGCCCGGCGGCGGAAGCGGCTCCGGTGAACGCCGTCAATATATGGTAAAAATTGTAGCCTCAGAAATTGAACCTGTTTACATGGGCGATCATTTCCGGGGCAGACTTGATGCTGTTCATGGTTTTCAGGTAAGCGAACAAGATTATTTAAACGAACTTGCAAAGCAAAGAATTTTCGTTACATGGAAAGGCAATGAATTTGAAAGAGATTTTGGCAGAAGCAGGCAGGAAGTTTTTTCCCTTTCCACCTTGCAGCAAAAATATCTGCCGTACCGCCCTGTAGTAATAGACCCGACCATTTTAAACGAGAACTCAGGGCCTCTTCGCTTTGTTCATCAGGTTGTGTCAAATATGCATGATGGCGATCCCCTCATGCTTGTTCACAATCGGACGCGCTCTTTAAGCAGAAACGAAATAAATGCGCTCTCCCATTACCTTGAGCTTCCGCTTGATGATGACGATAAACAAGTTTTTGAAACGTACTTAAACAATGCGTTAAGAAACTGGCGCAATAACCGCGAAAGAATTATTAGAGGCGATGACTATCTTAAATGGATTTTTTCCAATGAACCAAAAAATGATGAGGAACAGACGGAACAAGCCGAGCAAGTGCGCAATGATCATCTGGAAACAATCATTGCGTTATTGGCAAGTTTTTCCGAATACCAGTACAACATTAACCCTAACGACGATTATTCAATTGCCGCATTAAAAAAATTTCTTGCAGACTCCAAAGACGGCGACTGTGTCGAGTTTTCCAATACGCTGGCTCTTTTAGGGCGGTTTGCAGGTATTCCTTCGCGGGTTGTAACAGGGTATCTTGCGGCGGAAGGTCTGCAAACGCCTGCGCATATACGCGGACTTGCGGCGCTTCGCAGAAACATTCCCGTTTTGCAGCAATTTCCTTTTAACAACTTGTATATGGTAACAAACATTCATTCCCACTCATGGACACAGTTCTACATTCCCGATTACGGATGGCTTGATTTTGAATCAACGGCATTTTCCATACCGCCCGAAGGCATGGGAGACTTTAACAACTGGGATGTTATAATCCCGATAATGGAAACCAACCGGACAATTTCGCAGGTGCGAAAATTTCCATGGCGTGCAGCAGGCAGAGCGCTGTTGGCTTTGCTCGTTGCCGCAATAGCAGGCGCATACACGCTTCGTTACATGCGCGAAATAATTTTATACATTGACGCGAATAACGGCAGCAATTTCCGTTCACGCGCCCGCTCGCTGTACCTGTTAATGCTTGCGCGTCTTGCCGCAGACGGTCAGCCGATTAAACCTGCGTCCAAAACCGCGCATGAATACAGCGAATTGTTTAGGAATTTTACCACGAACCATCACGAACAATCACGAATTAGTGAAGAGAGCAATTTGAATAAACATTTTAGGAGTTTTTCCGATTTATATTCAGAAATTAGGTGGAGAGAATTTAAAGATGAGAATGAATTAAATGAACGCTTTGAAATGCTTAAAGTGGAATATAAAAATATTTTAAAAGTAACTAAAAGAAAAGGCATACATCGCTGGTTCATCCGCATCATAAACTTACGAGGACTGGCATACTTATGAAAAACACAACAGGTATTAAAAATGAATTAAAGAAAAAAATACTGCGCAGGCGAGGGGAGCTGCGTGACGGAAAAACATTTTCGGGGTTCATCGCCGGAGAGACCTCGCAGAGGGCTCATAGGCGGATTCTCCCGAAGTTTTTCCGGCATGCAGGCTATCTCGCCTGTGCAAAATTATTTGTTAGTACATTAATAATATTTGCTGTGTTTCTCATACTGAATGCCTGTACTCGTAATACAGACTGGGTGCAGTTTCGCGGCGAAGGCGGCCGCGGCGTAAGCAAATCGCGTATTGCTCCGCCGCTTGGTCTTAAATGGAAGATCAATCTGCAATCCGGCGATGAAATAATACGCTCGCTTAATCCGCCGGTTGTAATCGGAGATACAATTTACTTTGGTTCTGATGATCGTAACTTTTATGCTCTGGATGTTGAAAGTGGCTTTATGCGGTGGGTTTTTAAAAGCGGGGCGGAGATCAACTCGGTTCCGTACGCAGATAAGGATAAGGTTTATTTCGGCTGCAAAGACGGAAAACTCTATGCGCTTTCGCGGGAGACAGGACAAATTGAATGGACATTTCAAGCGCGAGGGCAGCTCAATTCGCAGGTGACACGATACGGCGATTTTATTATTTTTGTTGGCGATTCAGATGCCATTTATTTTCTGTCGCCTGACGGCATCGAACAATACCGCGTTCATAATCCCGGCTGGAGTAATTATACCTTCCTTATGTCGGATGACATCATGTATTTTGGGACTGGACCCAGAGTGCTGCAGGTTGGTCCTTTCGATATTTACAAGCGGGAGTTTCTTTGGTTCCTTGATTTTAGGGCAATTGATGCAATTTGGTATTCTTTCAGCGCTGTGCATAACGATTTGCTGTACATGGGCACAGCCGATTACAATTACAGCGGAATGTTTCTTGGTTATCACGCAATGAATCGTCATACAGGTGAAATAGTTTGGCAGGAATATCATGACGGGATTTTAAATTACAGCGACCTTGACACCATACGCGAATTCTTCTGGAGAAACTGCGATATTCTGGATTTTATGGCACCCACAGTATGGAGAGACATGGTCATTTTTACAGGCGGAGACAATGCTGCCCGCGGCTTTGACGCGAATACCGGAAAGCTGCGCTGGCTTTATGAGTTTGACACCGCTGTCAGTTCTCCGCCTACAATTGCGGACGGACGCGTCTATTTCGGCATTCTTGGAGACGATTTTAAACAGCCGCAATTGGTATGCCTTTCCGCAAAAGACGGAAAGCTTCTCTGGCAGATGGAAACAGACGGAGCAATTTTGTCCGCACCTGTGATAGCGGGAAAAAGGGTGATTTTTGGCACAGACAGAAGCGTTTTTTACGTTTTGGAGCAGGTTTTCTAGTTGACACATTATGAACAGTCGGGTTAGAATATTTTAGCGAAAAGTATTTTTCGTTGAAAATTACTGTTTAAGGAGATATTTTTATGAAAAAATTGGGAGTAATTTTAGCTATTTTGCTCGTTGTTACTTTTGCAGCAAGCTGCGTTAGTACCCCAAAAGTACAGATGGAAAGACTGATTGTGGATCTTTCCAAATTACCGTTGATTAAAAATGAAGTTGCGGTTGGTACAAATCGATATGCGGATGTTCTGCTTGTTGATTTTACAGGTCCGGATGTATTCCCTGCAAATGTGGACTGGGGATATTTTAATCGTTTCCGTCTTGTAATTGATTACTTTGACAGAGACGGTCGCCGTTTGGAACACGACAACGACCATGCCATGATGACCTTGTTGTACGATATAAGGAAAGACTCAAGCGGTGAGTTTGTCGGCGGAAGAGGCGGAGACCCCGGAATTAACAACGGTAATGCTGCGCAGAAACAATTTAACCTTCAGGGTTCATGGTCAAATGTTCACACAAGAGGTTGCATGATTATGCTTAAAAAAGCGCCCGCAGGACTTCTTTTGCAGAATGCAGGAACAAACAGGGTTGGATTTATCGAAGTAAAAGAAATTGTTTTCTACAATGACGAAGTATTCTTTGAGTACGAAGATTAATTTTTAATTTAATCGAACGTAAAAAAAAGACCGGCGATTGCCGGTCTTTTTTTTTATTCTTTTATCTTGCGGGCCACAGAGACGATCTTTCGTCAATTACCGCCTGACCGCCCGAACTGAGCCAGTCTGCATAACCTGCATCCCAAACGCGATCAAAGTCGGCAGGAGAGGCAGTTACTGCCTGTGCAAGAAGTGCGTCAGCCTTGGCTTTTAAGGTCTGTTCGTACTGGTTAACCCTTGTAACAGCCTGATATACCGATGCTGCGCGCGCATTGCGAATAGCGGTTGAATATGCCTCAACAATAACTTCTGCCGGAATGTTGCCGTAGGTAAGAGCCAATACTCTTGCGTTGAGCTCTGTACTGCCCATTTCCACACCGTTCATCGGCATTGTGTAGTCGATATTGTTGCCCGAGTTCATGATCCACGGGTCTCCCGCAGGACGCGCAACAGTGTTGGGAACGCCGTTTACAATTATGTGATTTCTTCCTTCTTCGCCAACTTGGAGATACTGGAAATTTTCCGGTATTGCAAGCCAGTTAAGATACTTGAGCGCAGCTTCGTAATTCTGCGAGAATGAAGGAATAAAAATCTGAAGTCCAACCTTGTCATACATGTCCTTGCTTGCAACGCCATTGGCATCCAAGATGCAGTCTACAGGAACGTAGTTTGCATTGGGAACATTTCTGCGCAGGTCTTCGAGAATTTTATAGTCTTGTCTGTAAGGCAAATCCCAGTTCTGTGCAAAGGCTCCTACAGCGCCGCTTTTAATCAGGTTGTAGAAATCTTCTGTGGTTTCCATGATCGGGAAATCCCTGTAAATAAGACCTTCGTTGTACCATCTGTTCAGCATTCTTGCGCCTTCTTTGTAACCGGGCATTGCGATGTTGCGATCTGCCACGTTATAAATCCAGCGGTCTCTGTTGCTCAAGTTGGGATCGATTGACGGGTGTATAAGATTTGCAAATCCCCAGCGAGCATCATTGTTCTGGCCGAATGGAACAACCCTGTTTCTGCCAACGTTGCCCGGATCCCTGTCACGGAATGCAACAAGCGCCTGAAAGAATTCATCTGTTGTGGTTGGAACAGCCATTCCAAGCGCATCAAGCCAATCCTTGCGGATAAACACATTGCGCATTGCAAGCGCTACGCGATAACTGGGAATGGAATAAATGGCTCCGGTTTTTGAATCCTTGTTCCTGTAAATGAAATCATTTCCGGGGAAAGCAGGATCGTCACCAAGCAATTTTTTCAAGTCCGGTAAAAAAGAATCGATGAAGGGAGCCACATCAAAGATGCCGCCCCAATCGCGGAACTGGGAAACCATGCCGCCCGAATAGGTGTAGCAAAGATCCGGAGCGTCTTTGGAAACCATCAGGTTGACCATGTCCTGTCCTTCCGACCAACGGCCTACGGGAACGAAGGTAACGTTGATGTTAAGATCCGCTTTTACTTTTGTCTTGATCCAGTCTGTCCATGCATTGTCGGTAGCCTGTGATCTTCCGCCGTCTGTGCCTCGATTAAAAATCTGCACTTTCAATTCGGCAGTCTGGGGAAACGGTTCCAAAGCGCTCTTTGTTACCATGTCCGGAATTTTGCCGGATCCCCCGCAAGCTGTGAATACGAGAGATGCGATCATCAATAAAATAACCGCAGCAAAAGCCAATTTTCTCATAAAATCCTCCTAAAAATTTTATAGAAAAAACCAAAAACAACTGTTTTCAATTTTTTTCTCATCCTTTAACGGCGCCAATTGTAACGCCTGAAATAAAATACCGCTGAAGCCACGGATACATTATAAGTATTGGCACGGTTGCAAACATGATCGCCGCCGCTTTTATTGCGTCTGTTGTACGCGGAATGGTGCCCGCCATATTTTCTACCGTGTTTACATCGATAGCTGTCATGTTTTGAATTAATTGCCAGAGCTTAAGCTGTATCGGAACCCACTGCGGCGCGGTGCTTAAATACATCAATGCGTCCGTAAAACCGTTCCATCTTCCAACCGCGTAAAACAACGCAAGAGTCGCCAATACGGGAGCGGACAACGGAAGATAAATGCGCACAAGAACCGTAAACGGATTCGCGCCGTCAATTTCCGCCGATTCCCTCAAGCTGTCGGGGATCCCGAAAAAGAAACTGCGCAGAATTATCATGTTAAAAACCGAAAGGCATCCGGGAATAATCAGAACCAGCGGATTGTTGAGCAATCCAAGGGCTTTCATCAACAAATAATTGGGTATCGTTCCCGCGCTGAAATACATCGTAAAAATTATCAGCGTGTTTATTAAAGTTTTTCCTTTTAACCAGTCATAAGTAAGCGGATACGCGCAAAGAATCGTCATGCCCAAAGAAACAAGCGTGCAAATGACCGTAAGAATCGCCGTCCACCACATCGATCTTGTAAAAGCCTTGTCCAAAAAAACATATTGATACGATTCCATGGTGATTCCGGGCTTGAAAATGTTTTTTATTCCTGTTTGATCCTCATAAACAAAATCATCCCCGACATCATGTTCCGGCATTATATAATGCATGTCGCCGTGTTTAATCGCAAATTCTTCCTGGGAATGCAGCATGGGTACAAAGGAAACCATTCGGTTGATTACGGACTGCGAACTGCTTAAAGACTGCGCAAGAAGATTAATCATGGGAAGGACGCATAACAAAATTACGAATACGCAAACCAAAACAACAACAAGATCGCCTATTTTGATTTTTTTCAGGTTACTGCCCATAATACTCTACCAAATTCCCCTTTCGCCGATTTTCTTTGCAAGAGTGTTTGCGGCGATAAGGAAAATAACGCATATAACCGATTGAAACAAGCCTATCGCGGCAGTATACGAAAATTGCAAGTCTTGAATGCCTACGCGGTAAACCAGCGTGGAAAGAACATCCGACACTTCTTTTACAATGTTATTCATCATTGTATACGGTCTGTCCAATTCGATTCCAAGAATGCGTCCTATATTGATGATCAGTAAAACGACAATTGTCGGTCTTAAGCCGGGCAGGGTAATGTTCCAGAGTTTTCGCCAGCGGCCTGCGCCGTCAACTTCCGCAGCTTCGTACAATTCGGGGTTTATACCGGTAATGGCGGCAAGGTAAATAATTGTTCCCCAGCCCATTTCTTTCCAGACCCCGAATGCGATATAGGTGGCGACCCAGTTCGTTTTGTCCATAAGAAAATTGATGGGCTGCAATCCCAATCTTTCCACCATGAAAATGTTTACAATGCCGGTTGATGTCGCAAAAAGCCTTGTCGCAATGCTTGATACAATAATCCACGACAGGAAGTGGGGCAGATAAATTATTGTTTGGGTCAGTTTTTTGAATTTCTTGAAAACCAGTTCGTTTAAAAGAAGAGCCAGGATAATGGGAGCCGGAAATCCGACAACCAAATCCAGGAAATTCAGCCATAAGGTGTTTCTTACCGCGTTCCAAAAATCGCGCGATGCGAATGCAGTCTTAAAATGCTGTAACCCCACCCAAGGCGAGCCGTCCGACCACGCGCCCTGAAAAATATTGTAATCCTTAAACGCAATTACGATAAAATTCATTGGGATATAACGGAAAATGATAAAGAAGGATATTGGCAAAAACAGCATCAGATAAAGCATCCAAGAACGCCTTAAATAGTTGAATTTGTCCGCTTTGAGCAGCTTAACATTTACCCTTTTTTCTATCATTAATTTTAACCTTGAGGAATCAGAATATACGATTACAGGTACCTTGTCAAGGTTCGAAAATTATGCTGTTGTAATACAACAGGGGGCCTTATTATGGTAAAAATCGATTTTCCGAAGGATTTTTTATGGGGATCTGCTACAGCCAGCTATCAAGTTGAGGGCGCTACGCACGAAGGCGGCAGGAGCGAGTCGATATGGGATGTCTTTTCCCGCAAACCGGGAGCGGTATATGCTGGAGAAAACGGGAATGTTGCCTGCGATCAGTATCACCGTTACCCGGAAGACATAGCCTTAATGGCAGAATTGGGCTTTAAAAGTTACCGTTTTTCCATCGCATGGCCAAGGATCATCCCCGAAGGCAGGGGCAAGGTAAACCCCGAGGGGATTACATATTATCGTGATCTTTGCAAAAAATTACATAATTATGGTATTCATGCCTGCGCGACCATTTATCACTGGGATCTGCCTCAGGTTCTGGAAGACGAGGGCGGCTGGACAAACAGGCAGGTAGTGGACGCTTTTGAGGAATACGCCAAAGTCTGCTTTAAGGAATTGGGCGATTTGGTTGATATGTGGATAACGATAAACGAACCCGTCTGCGTTGCGTATCTGGGACATCTTCACGGACTGCATGCGCCGGGACACCGCGACCTTAAAAAGGCGATTGCGGCGGCGCATCATGTAAATATGGCGCATGGCGTTGCAGTTAGGGAATACCATAAAACGGGGTTGAAAGCGCCGATTGGGATTACTTGGAACCCTTCAACGCCAAGACCCGCTACGTTAAGCGAAGCGGATAAAAAAGCCGCCGATGCCATGAGGGCGTTTAACACCGAGATTTTTATTTTTCCGTGTCTTGGCAAGGGTTACCCCGAACTTCCCGCCGAGGCAAAAAATCTGCTCCCTATTAAGGACGGCGACCTTGAATTAATTGCCCAACCCATCGATTTTATCGGCGTAAATTATTACTTCGAGAATCCTATAGCCGCCGATGAAAACGCGCAGTTCAAGTTTTCGGCAAAACCTTCGTGGCAAAGCGTTACAGGCATGAACTGGCCCATTACGCCGGGCGGTCTTGAACGGCAGCTTTTATGGATAGCGGAAATTTCCAAAGGCGCATTCGGCAAAAAAGAAATTCCGATTTACATTACGGAAAACGGCTGCGCTTACGAAGACATTGTAACAGCCGACGACAGGGTGCATGACAAAGAAAGGGTAGAGTACATTGGACAACATCTTGCAGTCTGCGCCGATGCGATTAAAAAAGGCGTTCCGTTAAAGGGATACTTTGTCTGGTCGTTACTCGATAATTTTGAGTGGTCGTTCGGTTACACAAAACGCTTTGGAATCATTCATGTCGATTTTAAAACGATGAAGCGCACGATTAAGGACAGCGGATTTTTTCTGCGCGATACAATTGCGGGATACGGAGAATTGTAAAATGAATGCAAAAGCGGAAAAAGTGATAAAAGCGCTTAAATCGCGCAATTTTGACGCGTATTATTTTGACGACTGCGAAGACGCGGCGCAAAAAATAATTTCGCTTGTTCCAAAGGAACATCAGGTTTCGTGGGGCGGCTCCAAAACATTGACAGAACTTGGAATTCAGGAAAAACTTGCCGCCGCAGGTTACAATCTGCTTGACAGGGACAAAGCCGCTTCCCCCGAAGAACGCCTGGAAATCATGCGCCGCGCTTTGTTATGTGACACTTATTTGACAGGCACAAATGCAATTAGCGAAGACGGGTGGCTTGTGAACATTGACGGAAACGGCAACAGGGCAGCCGCGATGATTTACGGTCCAAAGCAGGTAATAATTGCGGCAGGCATTAACAAGGTGGCAAAGAATCACAAGGACGCTCTTTGTCGCGCAAGGAATATTGCCGCGCCCTTGAATATAAAACGTTTTCCAAACTTGCAGCCGCCCTGCAGCAAGAACGGCAAATGCGCGGATTGTTTAAGCCCCGACACAATCTGTTCGTTTTTTGTTAGCACGCGTTTTTGCAAACCTGCAGGACGAATCAAGATCGTGCTGATTGGAAAGACACTGGGATTTTAATTAATTTTTTTTATAAGGAGGCAATACAATGAAAAAAGTTATTGCGATTTTGGTGATTTTCTTGTGTGCAGGAGCGGCACTATCCGCCCAAATGCAAATGAGCGCAGGCGTTGTCGGCTCATATACATCCGCTTTCGGCGGCGGCTATGAAGGTTCACTCTTGGCAATAAGCTATGAATACCCATATTCAGGCGGAGGGTTTCATGCCTTTTTTGATGTCAACTATGCAGAATTATCAGTCGGTTTGTTTTCCGGCTCATTGGATATTCAATTAAACACAAGTTCTTCCAGCAATTCATTAAGGAAAATTGATCTTGAAGGATTAATTTTTGGTTTGCTTGGCAAATATCCAATTGATCTTGAATTTATGACTTTTTTCCCGACGGTTGGCATTGAATATTTATTGATTACCAAAGGCACTTACGGTAATACAACATATACTGATGCCGATAAATTCAGCCATCTTTGGATTAAATTTGGCGTTGGCGCAGATTTTTCCGTCACCGAGCGAATCTATGTCAGAGGAACAGTATTATACGGAATCAGGCTTGAATCGGAATTGGAATCGGACAATAGGGGTTCTGCCGATCCTTTATTGGGACACGGTTTGCAGATTAAAATTGCCGTTGGATTTAATTTGTAAAATTTAATTTCAGGTGACAGATGCTGCATCTGTCACCTGAGAAAAGCCGATTACAGCGCGCTTATAAATCTGTAGTATGCAGGTTTGGTGTTTCCATTGCGATCGAACAAAAGAGGCTTTCCAAACGATCTCCAACTGTGATTGTCCTGAACGCCCCACAAAGACACGCGCTCAATTATATCTTTGTTTGCGATATAAACATTCATGTAGTCTCTGAAAAGATTGCCTTGCATTATCAACGATGACTGATTTGGGCTTCCGGAGTTCGTGTCTTTATTGGTTCCCGTTCCGCCTCCTGCTGCGCTGCTAAATGCGCTGTAACTTGAAAACGCAATTACATCCAATTCCGTAACGGCCAATTTAATGTTTCTTCTGCCCTCGACATTCAAGCTTCTGAATAAATTAATTGTTGCGCTTATGCTGGAAGCCGAAACGCTCAAATTATGATGTTCCTGCATGCCGATTCCTTCGATAAGCAGTCTGTCCGGGTCTTCGCCTGGAGGTCTGTCATTGCCTGTAAAATATGCATTATTCACATCACGCACCATGTCGCGAATCAAACGCGCCCTGTTCGGCGATTCCGTATTATAATCATTGTAATAAAGGATTGCAGTTGGGTCTGCAATACGAGCGGCAAGAAATCCCTGGTAGACAAAGTCCGAGCCGATGGCAACATACCATGGATTTGCATCTTGTCCTTCGCCGCCTGCGCCTCTTCGTATTGCGTTTTTCCAGTCGACACCGCCGCTTGCGTTGTCGGGGAACGCTTCGTTTAATACATCCCATGAATATATTTTTCCGGCATAGAGGCTTGCAACTGCTGTAATATAACCTTTCATTATATTGATAGCCGAAGCTTGGTTATTAATTATATTTGTTCCGGTTTTGCTTGCAATTTGCTCCCATACCCAGTTTGGATTTTGGCTGTGCCAAAGAAGAGTGTGACCGATTACTTTTATGTTTGCATTATTTGCCGCATTTATAAAATTATCCACAGTAGTTTGATTCGTGGTATTCCATGTAAAATTACCGTTATTATGTCCTGTTATTAGATAACTTGGTTTCATGTGATTTTCTGCGGTAAGCGCATTAAAATGCCGGGTAAGAGACAGGTTGGTTATTGATGCGCCTGTTCCTGTTCCGGTCACTTCAAATGACCCTCTGAAAATATTGCCTATCATCGGAAAATGATCTGCAAACTGTTCATGCAGGGGAGGCAGAGTCAGTATGTGCTCGACTTCAAAATCTTCATCTTCTGTGCATCCAAATAGAAGAAAAACCGTCAGTAAAACCAGACATGCTTGCTTGATTTTCATATATGCCTCCTGTAGCATTTATTTGGTGATTGTCAGCGTGTTTTGCGTAAGAGTGGCTGTGCCGCTGTTGTTATACCCTTCTACTTTCATCATCGCTTCGTATAATGAACCTGACATATCCAATCCTAGTTTTGCCCATTCATCAAAATGTTTGGAAACGGAAATTGTTCCGCTTGATCGTTTTTCCGTGCGGACGCTTATATACTGAGGGAAATTTTTTCCGTTGCCGTCAATGGACGGCGCATTATTCATTTGTGTTCTGAATACTTGATAAGTTCCTTCCCCAGGAATGGTGAATGATCCCAAAAAAGTGGGAGAATTCCAATTTCCGGGATGACCGGACAGGTAATTTTCCACGATGTAATATTCCACCAATGGCTCCCTGGTCCAGCCATAAACGCTTAAATAAGATTGACCCGGACTGACGGGATTGTATATTGCGCTGTAAGTAAAGGTTATGTTTCCGATTTGATTGTGCGGTTGTGTTGCTCCAAATCTTTTCCCGCTGCGAAAAAGAATATTCGACCCCTGACCGTTGCTCGTCCAATTGCATTGAAAAGTCCCTTTTGCTCCAACTGTCATTTGTCCTGTCGCTATGCCGTTTGACCAAAATTCATGATCATAGCCATCATAAGTTCCCAAAACGTTTCCTGTGATAATTGGACCTCCGCCTGTAAAATTATCTCCATTGCCGCTTTCGTTGTTTCCGTTGTTGTTGTTTCTATTAATATCACCGCATCCAAGAATCGGTAAAATTAAAAGCAATGAAAGCCATATAAATTTAAAATTCTTCATTTTTCCTCCATAAAAAAGAAATACAGAAATGCATCAAATGCGTGATAATTACAGTATAACCCCATAACCGGTATTCGTCATTAAAAAAAGACCCAAAATAAAAAAAATCAGCACTTAAATTTTTAAGTGCTGAATGGATTTTCTTTCAAATTAAAGTCAATTTTTACGCCGCATTAATTTGAATCGTTCGCTTTTGCGCCTCCGCGCGCTTTCTGATTTCCAGATTGAGTACGCCGTTTTTAAAACTGGCGTTTACGGCTCCCGGGTCTGCATTTTCAGGCAGCTTGAATGACCGCGAAAATACGCTTGATTTCCGTTCGCGAAGAAGGAAAGCGCCCTGACCGGTTTCTTCAGGTTTTTTTTCTTCTTCGCTGGCAGTTCTGGAAGCGATGGTTAAATTTGCGCCGTCGACATGCACATCGATGTTTTTTTCATCGATACCGGGCAAATCCATTGCCAGAACATAGCCATTCTCGGTTTCCTGAATGTCTACGGCAGGCATTTGGTTAAAAATTCTTGCCGGAGCAAGAAACGAGTCTCCAAAAAAAGACTCAAAGAGGTTTTCAAAATTACTGTGACTTAAATCGCACAGTGCATTTTGAATGGCGGTTGGGCGGTATACGCTCAAAGTTTTCATGGTTTTATCCTTGTCCTATGGGATTTAGAACTAAGTTCTTTGAACTTAACGTTCTTGCGAATTACGGCTCAACGAGCCATCCCCCTTACGGCGGGTCTTTCGCTTGTCCTCATCGACGTTATATTTATAGCAAAAACTGTGCCAAGTTAAATAAAATTTATATTTTTGTTAAATTTTTAGCGATTTTGGCAAAACGCTGCCGGCTCCGGACGGATGTGGCATTCTCCACGCACCCGCTAGGTGGCATTTTTCGTATCACACCGTAGTTCGCCGACAGTGCTTTGCCAAAATCGCCAATAAAAGTTAAGAAATATGCATTTTTTTAGTGAGCAGAGTTTCTCTATAATAAAATGGTGCATAAATTTTTGGATAAATACTAATTTATTACTCATTTTCCAATGTTTTTGCTATAAATCGCCAATAATGTGGAAAAAATAGGTATTTTTTACATGGATGATAATGATTGCTGGTAGAATTATGGTAAAAATGACACAGTAGAGGGGAATTTGGGGGAAAATTGGGTCATTTTGACACGGAATTTGATGCTTTTGGTGCTAAAGGCTTCGTTAAGTTTCATTGAGGTATTTTGCTGTGTTAAATGGGCTTGTGATATAACGTAGGCGGACATTAAACTAAGTAAATGACCAAAACACATAATCGAAAACACTTTGTGTTGATAGGCATCATTATATTTATAATATTAATTTTAATAATATTTACTTATATAATGATGCCTAGAGGTAAACCGGTTACATTTAAAAAAGATGACGCGCTTTACGAAACAGTAAAAGATGGAGATATAATCTGCCGGCTTGGAGACAGGTTTTGGTCTCAAGTTTTCAGCGATTTTTCCGTCGAAGACAAGCGTTTTTCGCATACCGGAATAATACGCATTGAAAACGGTCAGATTGCCGTAATACATGCGGAAGGAACTACTAGTTCCGGGAGGGACTTTGTAAAAAAAGTACCGTTAGACGATTTTTTAAAAGTTGCCAGAGCAGTTGGTATCTATAGAATAATGGATTTAGAAGAAAATAAAATATCCGATGCTGCGATGGAATATTTAGGTCTGCCGTTTGACTGGAAATTTGATATGACGGATGCGTCAGAATTGTATTGCACAGAATTATTATATATTATTTTAAAACAATTAACGCCGGCATTTGAATTTAATACAACATATATAAAAGAGATGGGAAGAGATATTATTACAGTAGACGCAATTTCGAATTCAGAGTTCTTTTCCGAGATATATTATAAAAAATAATAAATTGTTAACGCTTTTATATTGAAATTTCCATAAAAACAGGTTATCCTGTATCAAAACAGGAGGAAACAGCATGCAATACGGTTTTTTTGACGATAATTCGCGGGAATATGTGATTACAAGGCCGGATACGCCTTATCCGTGGATCAATTATCTGGGCTGCGAAGACTTTTTCGGGCTTTTTTCCAATACTTCGGGCGGATATTGTTTTTACCGCGACGCAAGAATGCTGAGACTTACCCGTTATCGCTACAATAATGTGCCAACCGACACAGGCGGACGATATTTCTACCTGAAAGACGGCAATGACGTGTGGACTCCTTCGTGGATGCCGATGAAATCGAAGCTTGACCGATACGAGTGCCGTCATGGAATGGGATATTCGCGCATTTCTTCTGCGCGTAACGGACTTGCTTTTTCGCAAACGTCTTTTGTTCCGTTAAACGATAAATGCGAAATCCACAAAATAACGCTGAGCAACGAATCAAGCGCAGAGAAATTTATCGATATGTTTTCCTTTGTCGAGTTTTGTTTGTGGAACGCAAATGACGACATGACGAACTTTCAGCGTAACTTTAGTATCGGCGAAGTCGAGGTCGAAGGATCGCGCATTTATCATAAAACCGAGTACCGTGAACGCAGAAATCATTACGCTGTGTGGGCGGTCAATGTTCCTGTTGCGGGATTTGATACAGATAGGCAAACCTTTCTTGGTTTGTATAACGGCTTCGATTCTCCGCAGACTGTATTCAAAGGAGAGGCGAATAATTCTGTCGCATCGGGCTGGGCGCCGATTGGATCGCATCATATTAAAGCGCGTCTTTCCGCTGGCGAAACAAAATCGTTTGTGTTTGT